>CAJQPL010000027.1 GCA_905480215.1 uncultured Woeseiaceae bacterium
GGCGTCAGTTCAGGTCAAAGCGGTCGAGAGACATCACCTTGCTCCACGCGGCGACAAAGTCAGTTACAAACTGCTCTTCGCCATCACTGGATGCATACGCTTCTGCAACTGCGCGCAGCTCGGAATTTGAGCCGAAAAGAAGGTCCACGGATGTAGCCGTCCACTTCAACTCGTTGCTTGCGCGGTCCCTGCCCTCATAGGTGCCTTCCGTCTCAGCAGACTTTGACCATTTTGTGCCCATGTCAAGCAGGTTCACAAAGAAATCATTGTTCAAAGTCCCCGGTTCATCCGTAAGCACACCGTGTGAGGATTGCCCGGTATTGGCATTCAGCGCACGCATACCGCCGATCAGCGCAGTCATTTCAGGGATGGTAAGGGTTAGCAGGTCCGCTTTTTCTACCATCATCTTTGCGGGTGAGGTGTAACTCGCGTCGCTGTAATAATTACGAAAAGCGTCCGCAGTCGGTTGCAGCGCGGCAAACGAATTCACATCGGTCATTTCCTGCATGGCATCGGTGCGCCCCGGCGTAAAGGGGGCTGTAATTTTATGCCCCGCTTTTTTTGCAGCCTGTTCAATCGCTGCAGCACCACCCAGAACGATCACGTCAGCCAGTGAGACTTTCTTACCGCCAGACAGTGATCTGTTGAAGTCCTGCTGAACCTTGCTAAGAGTATTCAACGCACTGGCCAGTTCTTGCGGATCGTTAGCTTCCCAGTCCCTCTGCGGAGCAAGACGAATGCGTGCGCCATTAGCACCACCACGCATGTCGGAACCACGGTAGGTAGAAGCGGATGCCCAAGCGGTTCTCACCAATACGGATACGCTCAAGCCGGATTTCAGAATCTTCGCCTTGAGCTTGTCCACATCCCTGGCGCTGATCAACTCGTGATCGACGGCCGGGACCGGGTCCTGCCAGGAAAAGACTTCCTCTGGAATGTCACTTCCCAAGTAGCGGGAGCGTGGCCCGAAATCGCGATGTGTCAACTTGAACCATGCCTTGGCAAACGCCTGATCAAATTCTCTCGGATTTTTCAGGAAGCGCTCGGTGATCACGCGAAAGCCGGGGTCTTCCTTGAGTGCCAGGTCGGTTGTGAACATGATCGGCGCATGCCGTTTCTTAGGATCATGAGCATCTGGCACCAGGAATGCTGCGGATTCGTCCGTAGGAATCCATTGCGTTGCACCGGCCGGGCTCTTCGTTTGTTTCCAGTCGAATCTGATTAGATTGTCGAGATAGAGGATAGACCATGCGGTAGGCGTCGAGGTCCATGCGCCTTCCAGGCCACTGGTCATGGCCTCAGCACCTTTACCGCTACCACACTTGTTCATCCAGCCGAGGCCTTGCTCTTCGATGGCAGCCGCGGCAGGTTCCGGACCCACGCAATCAGCAGGCTTGGCACCATGAGCCTTACCCAGAGTGTGCCCACCGGCGACAAGCGCAACGATCTCTTCATCGTTCATTGCCATACGGCCAAACGATTCACGCATATCTGCTGCAGCGGAGAGCGGATCATGATTCCCATTGGGGCCTTCAGGATTCACGTAAATCAATCCCATTTGCACAGCCGCGAGGGGTTTTTCCAGATTACCGTCTTCATCGTAGCGTTTGTTGTTGGCAAGCATTTCAATCTCGGGGCCCCAGTAAACCAGGTCGGCTTCCCAGTCATCTGCACGTCCGCCAGCAAATCCCAGAGTTTCAAAACCCATAGACTCCAGCGAAACATTACCGGCCAGGATCATCAGGTCGGCCCAGGAGACACTTCGTCCGTATTTTTGCTTGACCGGCCAGAGCAACCGGCGTGCCTTATCCAGGTTAGCGTTATCCGGCCAGCTGTTGAGCGGCTCGAAACGTTGCTGGCCACCATCGGCGCCGCCGCGCCCATCGTGCACACGGTAGGTTCCCGCGCTATGCCAAGCGCCCCTGATCATCAGGCCGCCGTAATGCCCCCAATCCGCGGGCCACCAATCCTGTGATGTAGTCAGTGTCTTTGCAATGTCTTCTTTCAGAGCATCGAGGTCAACGTTATTGAAGGCCTCGGCATAGTCGAAATCTTCACCGTAGGGATTAGACCTGTTGTCGTGCGAGCGAAGTTGCTCCAGGTTAAGTGTACCCGGCCACCAAAACTGGTTCGATTTGGCCATTACCTCGGCATTTGCCACATTAAAGATCAGCAGTGACGACATGGTCGCTGCGAGCAGTGCGGCTGCAAGTTTGGTTTTGCTGAACATTTGGGTAGACCTCCTCAATTAATTCATAAAACTTCAGTTCCCTAGCTTATACCCCGTTTGATCATTGGGAAACTGGATTAAATCGAAGATTGCGATCGGAAAAACCGAATGCAGGGCGCTCACCCTCTAAAAAGCTTTATCGCTCCGCCGTACTTCATCCATTTTGCGAGCACTATGATGCTTGGGTCACTCATTCATTGGTCACTCGTTGGCGAGCGCCGCTGCAACCGCAGCAACAAGACTAGTGAGTCCAGCCTGGATTCCGTACGCAATAGCAGACTCATCACTAGCGCCGCCAAGACTGCTGCGCAAAGCAAGTAACGCGCCCACTCGGTCGGAGCTGGCGCAATGCACCAGCACCGGGCCGTCGGCATCCTTTATCAGCTGATCCAGCTTCGCGGCACTCTCAAAGCTTATCTCTTGTGCGCTTGTGATGGGAAATGGGACGTAATCCATACCGAGTGTTTCGACAACCTCCCGTTCGTTCATGCCACGATTTTCGCTGACGCCGCGCAGGTCGATAACCCTCACATAAGCACTCGCGGCGAACACCTCGAAAGCCGCTTCATTGGGTTGCCCTGCCGCCGTAATGCCGTCGACTGGTTGCACTGTCCTGGCCACCAAAATGGCGCCAAGATCCGCTAATAGTTTGTCGTCCATATCCCTATCCTCGGCTTGAATTGGATTGGCCAATAAACCTGCCAATACAAAACCGGTCCGTCAGCATTCGATATTAATCATTCAATGTGCCAGAAGCGCTTATCTCAATTCCACGCTCGGTGAAATATACCTCACCGGCGAATCGATCATAGATGCTAGCAGACAGGCGCATCACTTCACGAATGGCATCACGAATCACCGGCGGCATTTCCTCGACCGGCGCATCATCAGATACTTCGTTTACTGCAGCGCTCTCGGACGACCGAGCCATCGCATCGCCAATCATTTCGTAGTAACGCTCTGCATCCAGGTTAGTCGCCATGAAGGGCAGCGGATCAAGACTCTCGGCAACCAGCATGTCGGCGGACTTTGATTCCGCTCCGTTTCCCGTCGCTATCGCCAGAGCGTTCGAAGACATTGCTGCATAAGCTGCTTCAGCAATGCTCGCGAGGGCTTCCAATTCAAGTTTGACCGGCTTGCCATCCGACTGAAGATTCAGAGCTGCTATTTGAGGGTCCAACATAGAGGCCATCATTAACAAGGCATCTGCATTTTCGATGGCAATTAAGACGCTCGCATCGATTGATTCTGGTGGCTGGCTTTTAGAAAAGTCCAAGCCTTCCATGTCAACAATATTAGCGACGAAACCGCGGAAGCTGTAGACCATAGGCGGGATCGGCTGATTCAGCATCTCCTGCCCCCGCGCGACACCGGCCTGTAACTCTGCGAACTTTTCGCATTCATACGGATCAGCCTGCATCGCATCCAGGCGCGCTTTGAAGAAGCTGCGAACTTCCATCAGGTCGATGCCCATGCCAAACGAGATCAGGCCGCCAGGATCTGCACCAAGACCCGGTACATCTGCCGGAATTGCGGTAAGCCCTGCCGCGATGTCTTCTCGCAACTCAACGATGAACGAGCTGTCAATTGTCTCTGTTGAGAGTTCGGTATAACCGAATACTATGCGCGGTGCGATGCCGACCATTTCCATTATCTCGCTTTTGCAGACGGCCGACATCTGCGGCCTATCTTCGCCGAGTGTGTCGAAGATATCAGCATCAAGACCCTCAATGTCACCGGTCAATATTTCTGCGATTCGACGACTATCAACAAATCCTGTGAGGGTTGCTGCGAAACCATACTCTTTGCCAACGGCGGCAAGTGCCTTGCTCTTGCGAAGACTCTTGGCCGGCTTATCAATGCCTAGCGCGAGGGCCACCTGCGACTCATCGAAGCTCGAAGGCACCACGGTTATTACGGCTTGTTCATCCAGTGTTGCGATGATCAGATTCACGCCGTCCATGTCCACAAACTTGTACGCATTGCCATCCGCTTCGGCTTCGCTAAGATGGGTATCGGCCTGTTCCTCTATGCGCGCAATTGCAGCATCAAACAAATCGGGGTCTGACAATTCCAAACGCATGACAGGCGTAATACCGTTTCCATACAGAACAAACGCCGAATCTCGTTCGATGCCAGCCGCACGCAATCCTTCCAGGCTCATCAAGCCAATAATCTCGTCGGCTACACCCTGAAATTGCTTGAAATCTTCACCATTGCGGTCTTCTTCCGGCAGCTCAGCAAACTCCGACTCCAATGAGTAACGCAGAATCTGCTGATAAACCTGCAGCATTTTATCAATGGTAGGCTCGAGTTTATCCGCAAGCGCGGTTGGCAGCGGCTTTGTCGAGGCAATAACATACGGCGTGTCAGCCGGCACATACTGCAGCACGCGTGATGAATTTTTTGCTGCGCCTTGTGCCGTGCTGATTGCCAAAATTGAGGTGCAAACGAATAAAAGTGCACGATTAGTGATCTTGTTCATAACTACTTTCCCTGATGTCCTAGCGCAAATTTCTACGCATGCTCCGACCAATTGCAGTGTTGTCGGTCGCATACGAACGACCCCGCAACGTGTGGTTGCAGGAATCATTTCAGTGGCGAAGACGAGTAAGGTAGCGAACAGTGACAGTCGTTATTTTCAGCGGAAATTTAGCGTTGACGTTCAAATTGGCCGCGTGCTGTCTTGGCACTACCATAGCATAGCCCTACACTGTGTCCATGATAATTTCTCGTATTGAAAAAAACGACTTCGAAACCGTGTTGCTGTTAAATGCCGCTGCGGTGCCGCATGTGAATCTGATCGACGAGCGTGAACTGCAGTGGTTTGTTGATCATTCGGTTTGCGCACTCGCAACAAAAATAGACGAGCAGCTAGCGGGATTTATGATTGGACTGCGGCCCGGCACGCAGTATCAAAGCGCGAACTACCGCTGGTTTTGTGATCACTATGAGGATTTTGCATACGTTGACCGAATAGTCGTCGCGGACTGGGCGCAACGACGTGGCATAGCCGAGGCTTTGTACCAGGAGTTCGCAGAATCTCAATCGGATGCACCGGTAATGACTTGTGAGGTGAACTTGCGTCCGGCAAATGAAGGCTCGATGAAATTTCACCAGCGGATGGGTTTTAAGCAAGTCGCGTCTCAAGAAGTTGATGACGGCAACAAGGAAGTTGCACTTTTAGAGAAGACACTTTGAACAGTCAAAACGAACGCGAATTCGACATCATCGTTCAAGGCGCTACTGGCTTTACAGGCGCACTCGTCGCTGAGTATTTGCTCCGTCAATACGGCCTGGGTCAAACATTGCGCTGGGCTATCGCTGGACGAAGCGAGGCGAAACTAAAGGAGACTCGCGCAAGATTGGGTGCAGCCGCACAGAATCTTGAGATCATTGTCGCTGATAGTTTTGATAAGCAAGCTCTGCATGCCCTCGCTAGCCGCAGCAAAGTCGTAATAACGACGGTCGGACCTTACGCTTTGTACGGATCGGATCTGGTTGCCGCCTGCGTAGACGCGGGAACGCATTACTGCGACTTGGCGGGCGAAGTTCAATGGATTCGCAAGATGATCGACCAGCATCACGAAGCTGCAAAGATATCCGGTGCGCGCATAGTTCATTGTTGCGGTTATGACTCTGTGCCGATGGATATTGGCGTTTGGTTCCTGCAAAAAGCGGCCAAAGAGAAGACTGGGCAGTACTGCGATTCGATAAGTATGATGGTCAGAGCAACCAAAGGTACCGCCAGTGGCGGAACGTTGGCGAGCATGATGAACCTTATCAAGGAGAGCCAGGATGATCCCTCTGTCGCAAGGATATTGGTTCACCCTTACAGTTTAAATCCAGACGGTGAACGTGAGGGTCCCGATCGTAGAGACCAGCACAATGTGCGCTTTCGCGAAGATGCCAAGACCTGGACCGCGCCATTTGTAATGGCCGGTGTCAACACCAAGGTCGTGCGTCGCAGTCATGCGCTTGCTGGATATCCCTACGGCAAGACCTTCCGCTACGACGAGTCCGTTGCAACCGGAAAAGGCTTCAAGGGCTGGCTTCGTGGCACGATAATCACCGTCAGTATCGGAGCCATCGTCTTCTTCGGAAAGTTCCAGACAAGCAGGAGCCTGATGCAACGCTTTGTCCTCACTAAACCGGGCGACGGTCCGGACAGAAAGATGCAAAAAGAGGGCTTCTTTAATCTTATGCAGCTTGGTGTGTTACCCGACGGCAGCATTGTTCGCGGCAAAATCTCGGGTGATCAGGATCCGGGTTATGGATCAACCAGCAAGATGCTAAGCGAGTGCGCTGTCTGCCTGGCCAAAGATGAGCTGTCAGCTGGTGGCGGCGTATGGACTCCTGCCGCTGTCATGGCAGAACCGCTTATCGATCGACTGCGGCAGAACGCCGGCCTGGAATTCGAGTTGTACGACTAGTGCTCGGCTGAAAAGTGTAGCGCCGGATCGTATAGCTCGCCCGCCTCAACCCTGACCGATAGCGTGTTCCTGGACGAAGCGATTGGACAGGTTGAGAAATCGTTAAACGCGCAAGGCGGGCTGTAGGCCTTATTAAAATCAAGAATGGTGCGCCCGTCCTTGCCAGGAGATTTCGAATATAGAAAGCGTCCGGCTCCGTAGGTCTCGTCACGATTGGTTTGGTCGCCAAAAACGAAGAACAATCGATCGCCAACCGTAAATGCTTCCAACTGCAATTCCTTACCGCCCAGCTCGAAGGCAACGACACCGGGGGACTCTGGACGATACTCCAGCCCCTCAATAACGGTATCGCTACGAGCGATAATGGGCTCGGGGTAGCGGCGCAATACCGCTTCAACCCGGAACTCGGGGTCAATATCGAAATAAGTAAGCGGCCCAAACGTTTTTACAAACGGCAGCTCGAAATCACGCAGGCGAATCGCGTAACGTCCCTCCCGCTCAACGACCACCCATGCGAGCGTATCGTGAGTAACGACAACAGGATGCTCACTGGTATCCGCTGCCATGCGCAGCGTAGTCACTTTTTCTTGCCCATGTCGAACATCGACCGAGGGAGCGATGGACATGGATACACCGTCATCGTCGACCGTAAAGACGCCAATCTGCCCAGCACCCTGGCCCGGAAAAACGACATCATTGGATGCATCCGATCCGAAGCTGTACTGCCCGGCTTTGAGCCAAAACAGGCCGGTTTGATTCAAATAGCCAAACGGTTCAAGCAACAAGCCGAGCCGGTATTCTCGCCACTGCATCACCTCGTCGGCATGCTGCGCGCTATCGAATGTCGCGCCACTTTGGCCGCATGCCCCAAGAATCACCATGCAGAGGGCTGTTGGAAGCCATATAAGCAGTCGTTTTGCCATAGATAACAGTGTGCCATATCAATTATTCAATTGGGTCACTATAATCCGCGCCTTCTCAACGAGCCCACCCCAATGTCACATCTAGAAAAACTAAGAAATATCGCAATCATCGCGCATGTCGATCATGGCAAGACAACGCTGGTCGATCAGCTGTTGCAGCAGTCAGGAACGCTGGGTCCACGGGCGGCTGTACCTGACCGGGTGATGGATTCAAACGATCTCGAGCGCGAGCGCGGCATTACCATCCTGTCCAAAAATACTTCCGTCAAATGGCAAGACTATCGAATCAATATTGTCGATACGCCAGGTCACGCCGATTTCGGCGGTGAGGTCGAGCGTGTACTGTCAATGGTCGACAGCGTTTTGTTATTGGTCGACGCGGTTGAGGGCCCGATGCCGCAGACGCGTTTCGTCACGGAAAAAGCATTTGCCCAAGGCTTGGTCCCTGTGGTCGTCATTAACAAAATCGATCGCGACGGTGCCCGACCAGACTGGGTCATCAACCAAACCTTCGATTTGTTTGATCGTCTCGGAGCGACCGACGAACAACTCGACTTTCCGATTATTTATGCGTCCGCGCTCGAAGGCTATTCCGGTTACGATGCCGACGTTCGTGAGGGCAACATGGACCCGTTGTTTGAAACAATCGTCAAACACGTTCCCCACCCTGACGTTGATGAAAATGGTCCGCTGCAGTTGCAGGTATCGAGTCTCGCCTACGACACCTATGTCGGTGTCCTCGGTAT
Organism: uncultured Woeseiaceae bacterium; assembly: GCA_905480215.1. Taxonomy (GTDB): domain Bacteria; phylum Pseudomonadota; class Gammaproteobacteria; order Steroidobacterales; family Woeseiaceae; genus UBA1847. The sequence goes on from CAJQPL010000027.1 coordinate 8,333, forward strand.
AGGTCGCATCAGTCGCGGAGTCATAAAGACGAATGCGCCGGTAAGTGTTGTTGCGCCGGACAACGTATCGCGACGCGGGCGGATTCTTGAATTGTTTGGCTTTGATGGATTGAAACGGCAACGCGTCGAATCCGCGAGTGCCGGCGACATCGTCGTGTTTAGTGGTATTGAGAAACTGCATATTTCCGACACTTTGTGCGATCGCGACCACGAAGAAGCGTTGCCAGCGCTGACAGTCGATGAACCGACGGTCAACATGACGTTTCAGGTAAACAAGTCGCCATTCGCCGGACAAGACGGCAAATATCTCACCAGCCGCCAAATTCGTGAGCGCCTCGAACAGGAGCTATTGCACAACGTAGCTCTGCGCGTCGACAGCACGAGTGATCCGGACAAATTCAGAGTATCCGGGCGCGGCGAACTGCACCTATCGGTACTCGTAGAGACAATGCGTCGTGAAGGTTTTGAACTCGCCGTATCACGCCCAGAGGTCATCATGCACGACGTTGACGGCGTTCAGCACGAACCCTGGGAACAACTGACTGTCGATTTCGACGAAGCCTATCAGGGCGCCGTCATGACGCGGCTGGCAGATCGCAAGGGCGAGCTGCAAAATATGCTGCCAGACGGAAAAGGTCGAATGCGTCTGGATTACAAAATTCCGACACGTGGCTTGATCGGATTCAGAACGGAGTACTTGACGGCAACATCCGGCACCGGACTTATCTACCATGTACTTGATGAATATGCTCCGCGTGTTGCTGGCACCATCGCACAACGGACTAACGGAACATTGGTTTCGAACGTTAAAGGTAAGGCCCTCGCCTATGCGCTATTCAATCTGCAAGAGCGCGGCAAGTTATTTCTCGGTCACGGCGCTCCAGTTTATGAAGGCATGATCGTTGGTATCCACAAGCGCCAAAACGATTTAGTCGTTAACCCGACCAAAGCGAAACAATTGAATAATATTCGCGCCGCCGGCACCGACGAAAACCTCATTCTAACCCCGCCGCTACGATACTCACTTGAGCAGGCGCTGGAGTTTCTTGACGATGACGAGTTGCTGGAGGTCACACCTGCCAACCTTAGACTGCGCAAGAAGTTTCTGACAGAAGTTGATCGCAAGCGAGAGTCCCGTCAAAAAGCCTCGTGAGTGATAACGCTGCAACTCTGGCTTTCGCCGACCTGCAACCGGAAGATATTGTTGCGACACTCGAAGAACTGGGTTTTGAATGCGATGGTCGCTTTCTGGCCCTCAACAGTTACGAAAATCGTGTTTATCAAATCGGAATTGAGGACGATAAACCAGTAGTCGCAAAATTTTATCGGCCTGGTCGTTGGGACGATCGTTCGATTCACGAGGAACATCAGTTCTCTGTCGATCTGGCCGCGCAAGAGATTCCGGTCGTACCGCCAATTGATCTTGATGGAAATACACTGAAGCATGTTGGCGACTATCGGCTCGCAGTGTTTGAATGCCGCGGTGGCCGCGCTCCCGATCTCGACAACTATGAGCTACTGACTCAACTCGGCCGCCTGGTCGCACGCATCCATCTGGAAGGCGAACGCACCAGATTTGAATTCCGACCCAGTATCGATATCGAAAGTTATGGCGTGCAATCCATAGACTACCTACTCGAGAACGAATTCATTCCAGAACAGAATTGTGAAGCTTACGAGACCACTGTCGAACTGGTGTTGGATGGCGTTGAGGCTTGCTTCGAACGTTCCGGTAACACAAGAGAAATTCGCCTGCACGGTGACTTCCATCCCGGCAATGTGCTTGTCAATGAAGATCGGCTGCACATCGTTGACCTCGATGATTGCCGACATGGACCAGCAGTGCAGGACTTGTGGATGTTCCTGTCGGGTGATCGCGAGGAACAAACCCCTCAGCTTGAAGCGCTGTTAAATGGTTACCAGTCATTTCGCCGCTTTGATGCACGGGAACTGCATCTGGTCGAGGCCTTACGCAGTTTACGAATAATGCACTACGCAGCATGGCTCGCGCGACGCTGGGAAGATCCGGCGTTCAAGGTGGCATTTCCATGGTTCGATAGTCCGCGCTATTGGGACGATCATATTCTTGCGCTTCGTGAACAAGTAGCTTTGATGCAGGAACCACCACTCGAGTGGCGTGATTTTTAATTAACGCGACGGCAACGAGCGGCGCCGCGGAGCAATTTCGAAACGCTCAATCCAGCGTGTAAAAGTATCCTGACTCAAACTCTCAAGCGCCGAAATTGAGGCGTCACTTTGTTGTCGAATAGTTTGCGGATCGACACGACCGGATTCCGCTTGCAGAATTGCTTGGTTCGCCGGGAGGACTAACCAGCGTTCGATTAGCGATCGATTGACCTCAAGGTGAAATTGAAAGCCGTAAGCATGCTCGCCGAAGCGAAACGCCTGCACAACACTATCCCTGGATGCAGCAAGATGCACCGCGCCCGGCGGCAGTTCAATGCCATCTTCGTGCCATTGGAAGACCTGTTGTTCGCTGCTAAACGACGCCAATACAGAATCAGCCTCCCCGTCCGTCGTTAGAGCAACCTTATGCCAACCAATTTCTCGCCGGGCATTGCGCACTACGGAGCCACCCAGAGCTCTTGCCAATAGTTGCGCGCCTAGGCAGATTCCCAGCACCGCCATCTGTTTCTCGACTGCCTCCTGAATCAGTTCGACCTCCACCTTAAGATTCGGGTATTCGTCAATCTGATCCGAATTCATCGGCCCACCGAGAATAATTATTGCCTCATAGCCGTCCAATGTCGGCCTTGACTCCGGCTCACGGCCAAAATTGACATAGCGAATCTTAAATCCTGCGTGCTTTAGCAATGGATCCAAGGTGCCCAGAGGCTCATACGGAACGTGTTGGAAAACGAGTATTTTCGGTCTGGCCATCAATGCGACTCGGATTGTATGGAGCATATTGCCGGGGAGACCTTTATACCGCTATTTGGAGGATTCCTGTACAGCATATTCATTTGCACTTGGAAGTTCCTCGCTCTACAGTGGTCTCGACCTGCTAATGTATGATTTCCGCGGAACTATGTGGTGCGGAGGTGCTCTGACATAGTAGATACCCTCAATTTGGCCGCTCGGATTTTGCACACTTGATCGCGACAAAACTAATAAAACAGGGCTTCATCATTTGTGCTCTGTTCTTAGCCGCGTGCGCAGCGAATGTCACCGTCGAAAATCCGACTATTCCGAAACCGCACATAGACAGCCTGCCGATGGTCGTCGCACTGCGCATTCCTGGCGAATTTCATAATTTTGTTCATGAAGAGAACGTTCTAGGCAAAGAGAGCTGGACTATCAATCTGGGCTCTGCGAATGCCCTATTTTTCGAGCAGCTGTTTGGCTTCATGTTTGATGACGTCATAATTCTCGGTCCTGATGACAATGCCCTCGAGCATACGTTTGACGCGCTCGTCGAACCGGAAATCGAGGGCTTCGAATTTTCCGTGCCCAATCAAAGCAAGACCGATGCGTTTGCCGTATGGATTCGATACCGCATAGAAGTCTATGACAGCGCCGGTAACAGTGCATCAGCCTGGACAGTAAGCGCTTACGGGAAGAGTCAGAAAGAAGGCCTGGGTGGTTCTCGGTCGCTGCAACGCGCGGCTGTTTTAGCAATGCGTGACGCAGCAGCTCTGATTCTTCTGCAAATGAATAAAGCGACAAAAATCGCTTCGCTGGATGGTGCTCCAATTAAGTTGACTCGCGACGACCCATCCACCATCGTCGAGGTCGACGTCGAAACACTACAGAACTCGCCTGTGGGAATATTTGCCATCGGAGGAATAGACGATGAGTTCAAATAAGCCGCTTACGGTTTTTTTAGCAATAACTTTGGCACTCACAATGAGCGGCTGTATTTCTGCTCGTATAGAGGATGCCCGCGAAGAAACAACAGGCCTCAATGCCAACGAGTCGGTTGTCGTGATGGCGAAAAGCTATCACCAGGGCAATGAAACTGAAGCCAAATACATCAGCTGTGTCGAAAGCGCATTAGGACGTGGCAAAGGTGCCCTCAGGGTAATTCCTACGCAACAGTTTATCGATAACCTGTTCCCTTGGTTCGAACCGAGAACGGCGCCCGCGGACACCAAAGGACTTACTACACTGATGTCAAAGCCAGGCGTACCCGGAGCCGTTAAGGACATGGGAGTGCGCTATATTATCTGGCTCGACGGTGATACCGACCGCGTCACCCAGGGCGGCAGTCTCTCTTGTGCAGCAGGACCAGGTGGCGGTGGATGTTTCGGTTTCGCCTGGTGGCAGGATGACGCTGATTACGAGGCCTCGATTTGGGACCTGCAAGATGCCGAAGCATCAGGCACGGTGACAGCTGACTACAGTGGTACCTCATTTCTCCCAGCATTGGTGATACCGATACCCCTGATAGCCCGTACGCGAGCAAAAGCCTGCAACGGCCTGGCCAATCAGCTGAAGCTGTTTATTGTCAGCGACGAGGCTGTGTAGGAAAAATCACTGCGGACGACCCGCGCGAAGAAAGGCCTTGGCATAGAACGGCGAGTTGAGCTGCGCAACTACCACGGTCCGCCCGGACGACGGCGCGTGCACAAAGCGCTCGCCGCCCAGATACATACCTACGTGGGACATTTTCCCTTCGATGCTGAAGAACAGCAGATCACCTATTTGCATATCTTTGCGATCTACCGTCCGCGTCGCTGACCACAATTGGCCCGTTGTTCTCGGCAGATTCTTTCCAGCAGCTCGATATGAATATTGAATCAAGCCACTGCAATCGAAACCCTTGCTCGAGGCCCCACCATACAAATAAGGCACACCGACCTGGCGCAATGCGACGCTGGCCGCTTTATCCCCAAGGCTATTACCTGTGGTTCCGGCGTTATTGCCCGACACCGGTCCGGGCTGCGTTGCGCACGCGGATAGCAGGCCCAACAGTGTGATAGTTAAGGCAAAACTGCGAATTTTGAGTGCTGGCTGCGTTATCATCCTAATCTCTACTTGGCGAATTTCAACAACATACACGACAAGGCCTGAACACTGCATGAACCGCTACTCAAGATCAATAATACTGATCTGCCCGCTGGCCTTTTTGGCCTGTGGCGCACCGGCGTCTGAAGAAAACGTAAGCTCGATTTCGCCCTCTTACTCGGTGCATTACAAGATCAGCCCAGAACCGGCTGACCGGTCGATCCTCGTCGAAATGACGCTTAAACAGTCCGCTGCAGAACTCAAAGAGCTGAAGTTCGGCCACGCTGCGGAGCATATATTCAACCTTAGTGGCGACGGCGACTTAAATATTAACGACAATCAGGTGACCTGGCTCCCGGGCAAGGGTGGCGGAACATTGTCCTGGAAAGTTCACGCTACGCAACAACGCAACGGCAAAGGTTACGATGCTTACCTGAACGACGATTGGGGCATCCTTAGAGCTGAAGACATTATCCCGAGAGCTCGTACACGAACCGTGTCTGGCGCTACCAGCAAGACCTCTATCAGCTTCGATTTACCGCGCGGCTGGTCCGCGGTCTCGGAATACGCACATACCGACGACGGCATCAGTATCGACAAGCCCGAACGACGTTTTGACCAACCAAGCGGCTGGATTGCCCTCGGCAAGCTCGGCACGCGCCGGGAATCAATTGCTGGTACTGACGTGATTGTGGCCGCGCCGCGTGGACAAGGTGTACGCCGACTCGACATGTTGGCGCTCCTCAATTGGACTCTGCCCGAACTCGCTGAAATTATTGATCAAACTCTTCCTCGATTAACCATTGTTAGCGCCGGCGACCCGATGTGGCGTGGTGGCCTTTCGGCACCAGCATCTATGTTCATTCATGCGGACAGACCATTAATTAGCGAGAACGCAACCAGCACATTGGTTCATGAATTGGTTCATGTCACATTCGACATACATGCCGCCGACGGATTCGATTGGATCGTTGAAGGTCTCGCCGAATACTACAGCCTGGAACTTCTGCGCCGCGGCTCAGCGATCACAGCGCAACGCCATCGGCGCGCCTTGCAGAAACAAGCCGAATGGGGGAACGACGCAACGACACTTTGCGGCAGAAACTCCAGCGGCGCGACAACCGCCCTGGCGGTAACTATCTTTCGGCGCCTGGACAAAGAATTAAAAAGGAAAACTGCAGGTTCATTCGACCTGGATATGCTGGTACGTGAACTGGTTGCTGTGAACAGCGACGTGACTCTTGCATCGTTACAGCAAATCTCCGCCGCGTATCTTGGTGAAACTGCGGCTGCGATTACGACTAACGATCTGCCGGGTTGCGGAGGCTAAAAGATATATGGATGGAAATCACGATCTGGAACTCATACTGAGGTCCCGTACACCGATCGTCATCATCGAATCGCAGGATGAATCGCGGATGCTGGAACTGTTGCAAACCATCGCAATGCGCCGTGCATCTACGAACTACATACCGCTATTTCGCTGGACAATCACAGATGGTTTGCAGCGACTGGACATTTCCCTTGAACCGCAATCTCTGAATTCAGATCCTACAGATGTTTTGAAACACATCCGCGCAGTGACGAAGCCTGGGTTATACGTGTTATTGGATATCCACCCGTTCCTTGAGGATCCCGTTAACATTCGGCTGTTGAAAGATATATGTGTCAAATTTCGCGACGTAGAACGTCAAATTGTTTTGCTTAGCCATAAAGTAACTGTGCCGAATGAGCTGCAAGGTTTTTGCGCACGCTTTGATATGGCGTTACCTACTGAAAACGAGCGCTCGCAAATTATTAAGAAGGTCGTCATCGACTATGATCGCGACCACCCTGGCAGCAATGTGCAAATTGATCCCAAGGCACACAAACTGCTAGTTCAAAACCTCGCGGGAATAAGCTTTTCCGACACAATGCGCCTCGCCCGCAATGCTATTTATGTCGATGGCGCCATTTCCAAAAGCGATTTACCACAAGTAATGCAGGCCAAATATGAACTGCTAAGTCGGGGCGGATCCTTACACTTCGAATACGATACTGCGTCTTTCGGTGACGTCGGCGGCATGAACAGACTTAAGACCTGGTTAACTCAACGTCGAGCGCCATTTCGAGGCGACGAGAGTGCTGCGCATCTGGATACGCCAAAGGGCATCCTGCTTCTCGGCGTTCAGGGTTGCGGTAAGAGCCTGCTTGCAAAAGCAACCGCAGCAATTTTTGGCGTGCCCTTGTTACGCTTGGATTTTGCTGCGATTTACGACAAATACCACGGCGAGACAGAACGCAAGTTACGCGAATCACTGAAGACTGCCGACGTAATGGCACCCTGCGTTTTGTGGATCGATGAAATCGAGAAAGGAATCGCAGGTCGCGGCGGTGAAACCGGCACGACACAGCGGGTTCTCGGTACATTCTTGACCTGGCTCGCTGAGAAAAAGAGCCGTGTTTTTGTAGTGGCAACTGCGAATGACATCAGCACCCTGCCACCGGAACTCGTGCGCAAGGGGCGTTTCGACGAGATATTCTTCGTCGACCTACCGGCAGAAGATGTCCGCGCCTCCATACTCGCCATTCATCTGTCGGCACGCAATCAGTCACTTGGCAATTTCGACATTAGCGGCCTGGCCAAAGCGATGCATGGCTTTTCCGGTGCAGAGATTGAACAGGCGGTGGTCGCTGCACTGTATGCAGCACATGCCGGCAAAAAAGCATTGACCAGCGAACACATCGCTGCTGAAATTGAACAAACGCGGCCGTTGTCGGTGGTCATGGACGAAAGAATCTCACATCTGAGGACCTGGGCAGCGAGCCGCACCGTTCCTTGTGACTAAGGATTTTAAGGTACAGGCGCAGAAAACCCGCGCACGTATTATATCGCCGGCAAATTGCGTGCTAATATCCTCAAATGGCAAATGACAACAATAATATCAACGAGTTAGTCGTCGATGACGACCCAACTGTTGAACTTGAACTGCCTATTTTCAGGAACAGCGGGCCCGAGAGCGATTTCAAAACCTTTGACGCGAACGAGCACAAGGACAAATCGCGCTCGACAGCAACCGTCACAGAACTAACGGCCGAATTACAATCACGCCAGGAAACAATTGATCGCCTGCAATTTGACATGCAGCAGCTCGAAGCCAAGTGGCTAGGGCTGGAAGCTGAGGTCAACGCCCGTGAAGGACAAGGTAGTGCGCTGCATAGCAACCTGGCTGAGGCTCAAGAGAATGCGCGGAAAAAAGAGCGCTTGCTGAAGCTGCGTGACCGCAAGATCAAGGCACTGAAAGCAGAGATACGCGAACGCGACGGCGAACAACGAAGGTTATCGAGCCGCTGCGACGATCTACAAATTTTGCTCGATCGAGCAACGCAATATGAAAATGACGTCAATTCAACAGATATTGCCGGCCAAACAAGTGCAAACATTGAATTGCAGGCCCGCGTGGAACGAGCGCACGAATACGCTGACTCGATGCGACGTCAATTGCAGGACTTGATGGAGGCGCAATCGTCAGCGGAACGGGAAATTGATCATCTATCCAGCGCGCTCGAGACCGCCAATCGCAAGTCGCTGGATCTGACCGATGGCCAAGCCAGCTTGACTGCCGAGATCGACGAGTTAACAAAGAAACTCAAAGACATTCAGAGTCGGCATGACGAGGAAATTCGAATTCTTCGATTCGAACTCACCGCTGCGGAAAGCACAGTGGCAGATTCCGACAACATGAATACACAACTTGCCTCAGAGCTTATCGATGTACAGGGTTCTAAGAATGAGCTCGAAAATAAGCTCGAGATTTCGGCGCAAGAATCGGCAAACCGTATAAGAGCGCTGCGAAAAGAGAAGACCAAGATAGAGAGTAGCAAAAAGGTCCTGGAGCAAAAACTGTCGGCGAAAAGCGAAGCCATAACGGCTTTGCTGGCCGAACTCGCTAAAAAGTCAGAGCAGATCGAGGCGATACGCGACGTAGACGAAAGTATCCCCGACATAGAATTCCCCATACTGGAACACCCTGTCAGCGAAATTACAGGCAGCGATGAACGGGTTTCACGTGTCCTCGTCGGCAGCGTGGACGGTCAGACTATAAGCTTCCCACTTTTTAAAGACCGGCTGACTATCGGACGCACCAAAGACAACGATGTGCAATTGAACGCCACGTATATTAGTCGTCGGCACGCGGTCATCCAAATCGATGACGCCGAGGTTCGCATCATCGATTGGGGCAGTAAGAATGGCATCAATGTCAATTCGAAACGAATTAATGAGCATTCCTTACATCACGGCGATGAAATCATGATTGGCAACGCTCGTTTCCGCTATGAAGAACACAAACAGAAAAAGCCTGGCCAGATATAGCGAAATGTGAGCGCTTTCACGGTCTTTTTTATCCAGTTGGAATAAAGTTCACGGCACCACAGGGAATGTGAATTTAGCCAATGACCGGCAACGCCGCACACGACGCCATACCGTTGCGAGCATCATCGCAAACAGCGCCGCAACCAGCGCCTCAGGCTACCTGCAAGGCAGTCAAGCTCGCATCTCGAAAAATCTGGCTGCCAAAACTTCTCTACGCCGCCGTACCGTTTTTTTACATCGCTTCCGGGATTGCCGCCTTCTTCGCAACACTATATATCCGTGAATGGTTCTGGGTCTTGCCGCAATATTTATTGTTTTCAGCCGTGTGCCTGCATCTCGGCATCTCGGTCTACCGCCGACGTATGAAATCTTTAGCTTCGACAAACGAACAAGGCTAATCTTGACCTAAGCGCGGCGGTGGGCAACGATAGCCCCCTTATTCGCCAAAACCTTAGTGTCGAGCTGTGACTACACAATCCTCTCATTCTGATCTACGACGACTCGTAACCAAGGAAGTCGCGCTGCTGGTCGGTTTCTTGTTTGCCGGCCTCGTGATACTTCCGTACATTGTCTATGTGGTTGGTGAAAGTATATTTGGCGCCTATGCGGGCCTCGGCTACTGGGAGTTCTTCGCCACATTAAGCCATAAAGTGCGGAATGCCGATGTAGTCGCCTGGTTTCTGGTGTTTTCACCCTATATTGGCTGGCAATGCCTGCGACTGGCGGCCAAGGCCTGGCAAGCTTCCGGACGCAACGATCAATCGTCTTAGCCACTGCCTCGCGATCGGAACTGTGACTTGGCTCACAATTTTGAAAATCCCCACCTCCTGATAGCTGTGCACTTTAGTAAGCTAGCGATAGAGCAGTGGAAAACATTTGCTCAGAATCCGGGTCTATGAAGAAGTAGATCGTCGAAAACTGCGAATAGTCATCATGATGAACAAACTTCGAAACTGGCTAAAAAGTCGAACTGCAGCCACAGAAGAACCGCATCCAGTCAGTAAGCGGAAAACTGGAGCGCTTTCTTTCGTTCGTCCAAAGAAACCTGCCACGCAGAAGCGACAGCGAGTACAAGACGACACGTCAGCCAACAATGGTGAGGTTCACATCGAGAGCCTCGGCCCGGGAAAAAACGTGTTGATTCGCAGCAAACACGTTCGTGAAGAAACAGGTACTCACGAAACGCTCAAGATACTTGATGACACATTAATCGATTCCGACGAAGAGGCCGGAATCGACCCGTACAATACGGGTAAATTTGATCGATCCAAGAACTGGACGAAGCGTTTCCGAAAGTAAATTCCCTCGCTAAACCCTTCATGCTAATCTGCTTCATCGAACCATACGGAGCGGAAAATTGTCACTTCGCATCTCCTTTGAACTCCATGACGACGATCTCCAGCACTTTCGCTTGATCATGCAGGAAGCGCAGCGTGCCGCTGTGCGCATGTCGCCCGAAGACATCGTTGCGGCTGCCGAAGCCTTACTGTTGAATGTCAAAGAATCCAAGGCGCCAGGATTCATTGTTGATCGGTTGAAGAAACTCAGAATGATGATCAATATGCTGTCCGATATTGAGTGGCGCTTACCGCATCAGGAAGCGACCAGGGTACTGAATGCCCTCGCCTATTTCGCCGAACCCGAAGATCTGATTCACGATGACATACCCGGTCTTGGTTTTCTGGACGATGCAATCATGGTCGAGTTGGTTGTTCGCGAATTGAAACACGAAGTTGAGGCGTATGAGGATTTTTGCGCATATCGAGAACGGCTGCTTGCGGACCAGGGGCAAAATGCAAAGCCCAGTCGTGAAGGATGGCTTGATAGCCGTCGCAAAGACCTCCAGGACCGGATGCGTCGGCGAAGAAAGCGTTCGCCTAAATCGGCCTTCGGTCGTTGAGTCAGGGCCAGTAGTACCAGACGATTCCAAGTAGTGTGAGCCACATAGCTGTTTGCGCAGCCAGCCAGCCGGAAAGATTTTTCGCGATAGTATAGAAACTCAGCGCCGATATGGTGGTCATACCAGTGAACACCAGTAGAAATCTCAACACAGCATCAAATTCATGTTGCAGACGCGGATTCTCAAGCACCAGAACAATGATGACGACAGCACAGAGACTGACAGTAATGGCAAACGAAGAGCCAAGGATAATGAGCGTAACGGCGGCTATGGGTCGCATTGAAACTTTCCAACCGGTATAAAAAACCGGTAGATTGGCAAAATAATGATGATTACGCCCTTGATCGCGGGGCCTATGGCAACTAGCCTAGCCGAATTGAGCGAATTGATACACCGTCTTGAAATGACATGGAGAAAATTTTGACACAATTTGAACACCGCCGAACTCGTGGTCTGGCCATTGCGCTTCTGGCGCTATTGTCTCTACCGGCGCTAAGCAACTCTCCGGCTGTCGAAGAAAATCAGTTCCTGTTTGCAGAACAGCGACACGAAAGCATCGCAGAGTTGGTGGCTCAGTTTGTGCAAAAATCACATTACAGTCATGTCGCAGTTGACGACGAATTATCGTCGAAAGTGCTGGATTTTTACATAGAAAATCTAGACCGCAATCGGATGTACCTGCTCGCAAGTGACATTGAATATTTTGAGCGTTATCGCTATCAAATCGATGACATAGTCAAGAGCAAACCGTTAGATCCTATTTACGAAATATTTGAGGTTTATCAGACTCGTGTCCGTGAGCGCCTCAACTATGCTCTGCTGCAACTGCAAACAGAGCCAGACTTCCTGACGGACAATGAATTTCAGTTTGACCGGTCAGAAGAGCCCTGGGCAAGTGATTCACAGGAGCTCGATGCGATCTGGCGCGAACGAATCGTAAATGATGCTTTGTCGATGGCGCTCGAAGAAGAACCTTGGGAAAAGATCCAGGAAGTTCTATCAAAGCGATATACCGGCTTCATTAAGCGCCTTGATCAGGTTAATAACGATGACGTCTTCGAACGTTTCATGAATACTTTTGCGCACGCAGTCGATCCACATTCAAGTTACCTGTCGCCGCGCAACGCCGATGAGTATCGCATTGCAATGAGCCTTTCGTATGTAGGCATAGGCGCAACACTTGTAACCGAGGACGATTTTGTTCGTATCGTCAACATCATCCGTGGTGGTCCGGCCGATTTCGATGGTGAATTGAAGCGAGATGATCGAATTACGGCAGTCGCACAAGGTGCCGAGGGTGAATTTACTGACGTGATTGGGTGGCGTCTGGATGACGTCGTCGACCTGATCCGAGGACCAAAGGAAACTATTGTTCGTTTGCAAATTATTCCGGCGAACTCAATTCCCGGAAGCCCGAAAGACGTTATCACCCTGACCCGAGGCGCGGTCAAGCTTGAAGAACAAGCCGCCAAAAGTGAAATAGTAAAAGTACCTCGCGAAGGTCGCGAATGGTCCATTGGCGTTATCGAAGTGCCCGGTTTTTACCGTGACTATCGTGCTTTAAGCAACGGTGATGCAGATTTCACCAGCGTAACCCGTGACGTAAAACGACTGATTGGTGAGCTTGAAGAAGAGGGAATCGATGGCCTTATCATCGACATGCGCGGTAATGGTGGTGGCCACTTGACTGAAGCAACAGCTCTGTCAGGTTTGTTCATCGACAACGGTCCGATTGTACAATTGCGCAATTCTGTAGACGTCAATCGCAGTCCACCGCAACGTCTGGATGATCCAGACCCCGTTCCACGCGTCGCGTACAACGGCCCGTTGGCCGTCCTTGTTAATCGCTTTAGTGCCTCGGCATCTGAAATTTTTGCGGGTGCAATTCAAGACTACGCGCGTGGTGTCATTGTTGGTCAACAGACATTTGGCAAAGGGACGGTGCAAAACCTCTACCCTCTCGATCAGTACTTTCGCCGTGAAGACGATAAGGGCTTTGGCCAACTGACGCTGACGATTGGCAAGTATTACCGAGTGACCGGTGAAAGCACGCAGCACCGGGGAGTCCTGCCTGACATTTCCTTGCCATCGAACATTGATGCCGAGTTGGTAGGCGAAAGCGCGCGCGAGAACGCCCTGCCCTGGGATACCGTTAAGACAACACGATTCACCGCCGGCATGCCGCTGAACAACACCATCGAATCACTGACAGCGAGTCATGTTGAGCGTTCCAAGGATGACCCCAATTTTCAATACCAAATGGACCGAATAGAAGCAGGCAAGCGAATTCGAGAGCAAAAGACCGTTTCACTGAATATCGATACTCGGCGCGCAGTTCGTGAAAAGGAACTGGCAGACGCACTCAAACGCGAGAACGTCCGCCGCGTAGCTCTGCAAATAGAACCCTTGGAAAGCCTCGACGATATGGATGAAGAAGACGTACTCGATGTCCAGCTTGACCAGGCGACCAAGATAGTAACCGACATGGCAAGCATGCATGAGGTGGACCAGGCGCCAGCGCAGGCAGCTCAAGTCAAACCCTGACTTTTGGCAACTTGCGCCTTCGATAGCCGCTGTTATACTTAGCTATAACACCTGAAGGAGGCTCCATGACAGATCGGCACTCAAAGCCGTGTACCGCGAAAAACTTAGTCGCCAATGCGGCTGTTTTCGCTTCTGCCATGCTTTTGGGCGCTCCCGCCCTGGCCAGTAGCATTTCCGACAAGGCCTGCCCAAAAAGCGAACAAGCTACCCTGTCTGTAGCGGTCACTGAGCTGAACGCAAACACGGTCAGTCATGACGTCGCTCTGATACCGGAAGTCAAAACCGAGGCCGTACACAGCTTGGACCCAGTTCACAAGACAGGGCTGTTGGTGCCCAGAGCGGAGGCTGCAATTCGCGAGGCCTTTGATGAAAGTGAACCACTTGCAACTGAAGCAGTCGATGTAGATCTGATCAAAAATGTTCTAAGAGCACCGATGGCGGGCACTGAATCCGAGTCTGAATCGGACGTTGCGTCGGACGTATCACACGAACCGCAACCTGAAATGAATACGCAATTGCCTGGTGTTACTGAAAACGATCTGTCGAACTTCAAGAAGGAAATGTTTCGACGAGATATCTAGGCCTAGCGGCTCAGAACCTTGCTGATTCCGAAATAGTTATCGCCAATAATATTGGCATCCTTCTTCTTGACCACACCGTTCTCATCGATCTGAAAAACCGTCGCAACAGTACCGGTGATTGGCACCGCCTCGTCCGCGTCGCGATAGATTGCGTTGTCGGCAATAAACTTCGCGCGTTTTTGCAGCACCTCTGCATAGCTTGCAACATTGGCCATTGAATCCCAGCGTTGTTCGATACGAGAAAGGATTAGGTCGCACTCGGCCTTTGTTCCATAGTTAATGGCACCAACGCTTTTTTCGCTGGCCTCTTTCGCCATTACCGCAAGATCGTCTTCCTCGAAATGCAAATACAATTGCTGCGCGAATGCCAAAATCATGAGGTTAATCGATCGTTTCGCAGCAACATCAAGGCCTTCGCGCTCGGGCGGACTGAGATTGAGTACGTTCTCAAGACTATGATGAGACTCGCTTGCTTTGCTCTTGGCGGCATTTACTCGCAACTGTAGTTCTTCAATTTCCGCTGCTAACGCCTTTCCACGCAGCATCTTCTCCACACCGCTCATTGTCGTCAAACGCTCGCGCTCCGCCAGCAACCTGTCTTCAAAAAGCTGCGTTTGCAGACGCTGCTCACTGAGCTGTTCTTGCAAAACATTTACACGCTTATCTCGCTCTTCGCTCCAGGCATCAACTACTTTGCCTTGTAAGCGCTGTTCCTGCTGCTGCTTCAGTTCCTCAGCAAATCTTCCAAGCTTGGCGTTGCAGTGAGCGCTAAGGCGGCGCAATTGATAAAAAGTAACGACGATGTGTACCCACTTGCGATCCAACAACAGGTTTTCCAGATGATCCATTTTTTGTTGCACGCGGGCCGTCGCACCCTGATGCTGTTTGACGCGGTCCTGTAGCTGATACTTTTCATCGCGCAAGCTCGCGAATTCCATTTTCAGCTCGGAACGATTACGAAACAAGTCAACCAACTTGTCGTTGTCCTGCGTCTCTTCCGGTTCCGGTTTAAATATTCCCGTCAGACTGCCCACGAATCAATCACCTGTTTTAAATAATCTAATGCGCCAACACGTGTTTGCGGCGCGTATCCAAGTATTATGGTGACAATTCGAGGGGCGATATTCGCTGACTGAATCGACAGTTTTGAATAACCGTCTTGCGCCCGTTCTCGCTAGCTACGCGTCAAAGCCTATCGATCCAGAACGAGGTGACCTTGCTCGGTCAAATAATCCAGCCATTTATTGAGAATCATGTTGCTACGCCAACGGCTATCAAGCTCTTTGCGATGCTCTTCAACCAGGCGCCGCAAAGCGACATGCCGTTGCGTCTCACCAATACTCAGCACCTCAGCTTGCAGACCATCCAGGTAAACGCGGATCATCATATCCGGATCACGTATGAGCCCCGCTTGTGTCGCTAATCTATAGGTGAGCGATAAGCTTACGGTGTATCGACTGCGTTCGATTATGTCGACATACAAATCGCATTCGCCTGCCACTCGCGACTTAAGACAGCCGTCAATGTGGCCGATCTCGGGTATCAGGCGCAATAGACGCAGGTAATTGCTCTCGTACAAGGCCATCAAGCCGACGAAGCTTTTTCGCCTGACAATAGTCTCTGGAACCAGTAATGAATCAAGTAACATACAAATAATATAGCAGTCGTCGAGACTAAATATCAGGGTCGAACTCGGCGCTCAACACCTGTACTATCGAGGATTCTGCTCGATATCTCTTCGATGGAAAATTTAGTCGTATCCACGTGCGGAATCCCGTAACGGCGAAAAATCTTATTTGTCTCACGAACCTCGAAACTCACCTGTTGCGCCGACGAATACTTGCCCATAGCGCGTCGCTCTTTGCGAATTTGTTGCAATCGCTCAGGTTCAATAGACAAACCGAACAGCTTTTCCTTTTGCTTGGTCAGGAATGGCGGCAACTCGCCGCTTTCGAATTCTTCATCAGTCAGTGGAAAATTTGCTGCATACACGCCGTATTGAAGCGCGAGATACAGGCAAGTGGGAGTTTTACCGGAGCGTGACACGCCGATGAGAATCACGTCAGCCACATCGTAATCGCGACTGGTACCACCGTCATCATTCGCAAGCGCAAAATTAGTTGCCTCAATGCGCTTCATATAAGCGTCAATATCGCTCATTCCATGCGCCCTGCCGGGCTCGTAGCTTGGCAGTTCGCCCAGCTCTGCGGACAACGGATCAAGGAAGACATCAAAAATATCGAGGTGCAAACCGTTTGCTTCTTTCAGGATCACCCGGCACTCACTCTGTACGAGCGTCGAAAATATAATCGGTTTTGGCGCGCCGGCTTCCTGCTCGGCATTAATCGTCAGTACCGCTTCCCGTGCCTTGTCTTCAGTATCTATAAATGGCAAAGTCATTTGTCGAAAATTTTGGGCGGAAAACTGAGTGATCAAGCTGTGCCCCAGCGTTTCGGCCGTTACACCAGTCTGATCTGAGAGAAAGAAGATTGTGCGTTGTTTCATCCGATCGATTGTCCATTTCCTGCGCAGGAACACAAGGGAGTAGGTTTTGAATCCTTACGTTATCAAGCTCGATGAGCTTGGCATGAACGACGTTGAGACAGTAGGCGGAAAAAATGCGTCTCTTGGGGAAATGATCAGTAACCTGAGTAATTTGGGTGTATCCGTACCCGGAGGATTTGCTACTACGGCGGCGGCCTATCGCGAATTTCTAAAGTCAGATGATCTGGGCACACGGATCAACGCTGTCCTCGATTCTTTGGATGTTGACGATATCGGCGCGTTGACGGCGGCCGGTAAGCGAATCCGTAGCTGGATTCTTGAGACACCGTTACCGCAACGACTAATGGACGATATTGAGCAGGCCTGGGCCGAAATGAGCGCTGGTCAGGATATTACTGTTGCCGTTCGATCATCGGCCACCGCGGAGGATCTTCCGGACGCATCATTCGCAGGCCAGCAGGAAACTTTTCTTAACATTCGCGGCCTGGACAATGTCATCGAAGCCATGCACCAGGTATTTGCCTCGCTGTTCAATGACCGCGCGATTGCCTACCGGGTTCATCAGGGATTCGAGCACAGCCTTGTTGCCCTGTCCGCGGGAATTCAAACCATGGTGCGCAGTGACGTTGGTTCTGCCGGAGTCATGTTCACTCTCGACACTGAATCGGGTTTCAAAGACGCGGTATTCATTACTGCCTCCTACGGTCTCGGAGAAACAATCGTGCAGGGCGCCGTAAATCCGGACGAGTTTTACGTCTACAAACCTGCCTTGGCCGCCGGCAAGCGTTCAATTTTGCGTAAAAATCTTGGTAGCAAAGCACTCAAGATGATCTATAGCGACCATCCTGAGCCCGGCAAGACGGTCGATACGATTGATGTCGATGAGGCGGACAGTCGTCGCTTCTCCCTCAACGAAGTCGATATCGTCGAACTCGCGAAGATGGCGGTGACCATTGAAGAGCATTATCAACGCCCAATGGATATCGAATGGGGCAAGGATGGCAACGACGGCAAGTTGTACATCCTGCAGGCTCGACCGGAAACGGTACAAAGTCGCAGCGGACGGGTTATTCAGCGTTATACGCTCAAGAATCACTCCGACATCGTCACGACGGGACGCAGCATTGGTCAAAAGATCGGTGCCGGTAAAGCCAAAGTCATTCGCAGCGTGACGGAAATGGATCGCGTGCAGCCGGGTGACGTATTGGTTTCAGACATGACCGACCCGGACTGGGAGCCGGTCATGAAGCGCGCGTCGGCGATTGTAACGAACCGTGGTGGACGAACTTGTCATGCCGCCATCATCGCCAGGGAGCTCGGGATACCGGCTGTCGTAGGCTGTGGTGACGCCACAGAGAAGATTAAGGATGGTATCGATGTTACTGTCAGCTGTGCCGAAGGTGACGAGGGCTTTGTTTACAAGGGTCAGCTTGAATTCGAGCAAACCCAGATTGAGCTGGATTCCCTGCCCGACATCCCCGTGAAAATCATGATGAACGTCGGCAATCCGGATCGCGCTTTTGATTTCGCCACCATTCCGAATCACGGCGTCGGGCTGGCACGGCTGGAATTCATCATCAATCGAATGATTGGCGTTCATCCGCAGGCATTGCTCGATTACAGCTCACTAAAGAGAGACACCCGCGCTGCAGTCGACGATCAGATGGCTGGCTACGACGACCCGGTAGAATTTTTCGTCGACAAATTGACCGAGGGTGTGGCGACAATAGCTGCCGCTTTTGCACCGCAACCGGTCATCGTTCGGATGTCGGATTTCAAATCTAATGAGTATGCAAACCTGATTGGCGGCGATGCCTACGAGCCGATCGAAGAAAACCCAATGCTCGGCTTTCGGGGTGCCGCCCGCTACGTATCCGAGAGTTTCCGCCCGTGCTTCGATCTGGAGTGCCGTGCCCTTATCAGGGTAAGGAACGAAATGGGTTTGGACAATGTACAAATCATGATTCCGTTCGTGCGCACGGTGCAGCAAGCCAAGGACGTGCTTGCGGTTATGGCGGAAAACGGTTTAGAACGCGGTAAGGATGGCCTAAAGGTCATCATGATGTCTGAGCTACCGACCAACGCGCTGCTGGCGGATCAGTATCTTGAGCATTTTGATGGCATGTCAATTGGCTCAAATGACATGACACAACTCACCTTGGGGCTTGATCGAGATTCAGCGCTCATCGCAGATACATTCGATGAGCGAGATGACGCAGTTAAAGCCCTGCTGGCCATGACCATCTCGGCTTGTAAGAAACAGAACAAGTACGTGGGTATTTGCGGTCAGGGACCATCAGATCACCCGGACCTGGCACTCTGGCTTCTGCAACAAGGCATCGAAAGCATGTCCTTGAACCCGGACACGGTTATTGAAACCTGGATGTTTCTCGCCGGGAAAAAAGTCTGACGAAAACTACCATTTCTCGTAACCTGATCGTTGCTTCCACTTAATACGCGGCAACCAGATTCCAAGAATAATTCCGAAAACCAGCACCAATGCACCCGACATAAACCAATAGCGTGTCGTTTGGCTGGTGAGCTGGCGATTTTCCTGTTCCAGCGTGTCCGCTCTGATCTGCGCACTCGCCAGGTCATCCATCAGGGTGCGATTCTGTTGATTGATGCCGAGCACGTTGGCCGCTGTTTTCTTTATCTCAGCCAGCTCTTTCTCCAACGCGGCCTTATCCCGCTCCAGGTTAGCGATCTGGCTAGTAGCCGAATCGTACTCGGTCTTAATGGCGGTCAATTGCGAGCCCATAGACGTACCGCGCGAATTCGCGCTGGTTAACTGATTGGTCAGCGTCGCAAGTTGCTCACGCGCACTGCGCTCTCTCATCAGGTAACGAGTCAGTACCCAGCCTTCAGTACCGCCCGGAGTCGTTACGCGCGAGTACCCGGAGTCAGCGTCGCGCTCCAGCACCTCGAGCTGCATGCCGCTCCCCACCATCATTTGGATCGCGTTGCTGGTGCTCGGTCCAGAGCGCAACGTGATTTCAAATTCGTCGGTTACCCAGGCCGGCGCACCGTGCGCCAGTGGAGCCATAATAATCAAGCCTAGAGCGGCCAGTAGTTTGATCTTTTTCATCATTTCGCAACTATAAGACAAGGGCTCGCATGTCGCCAGTCCAAACAACAATCAAATCAGTCGCTTAACGGCGACAGTTCTGACACTTTCTGTTCCCAGTTTTGGCCATCAAATGGCGTTTCGACAATACTCTCGATGGTTTTCGGGTTGAGGCAATTAACGTTGATACTCAGGCCGTCAGGATGCGAGCGCGGCAAATAGTAGGATTTTACACCGCAGTGCATGCAAAAGTAGTGCTGCGCTACGCCGGAGTTAAACGTATACGTTGTGATTGCATCGTCACCCATCAGCAAACGAAAATTTGCTCTTGATACAAACAAATGCAAGAACCCCGACATTACGCAGATGCTGCAATTACATCGCACCGCTTCGATCTGCGCAGGCGCCTCGATCTCAAACCGGACCGCCCCGCAATGACAACCACCGCTATGCGTGGTCATTGTCTGATCCTTTTTGCCTGTCCTTTATCCAAACGCCGATATTATTGTTTGCCGGCATCGCATACAGCCTTCGGCGCCGCAAATTACTGCGTTCGCCGAATTCGTCGAGTTGTTCGATATCCCGGATACCCATAGCCGGATCTCTCGAGCGCAACGATTGATGAAACGCTGCATTACTCGGCGAACTGCACTCCCCCGCCTCTTGAAAAGGACCGTACAGACAGAATATGCCACCGTCAGTCAGCGTCTCGCCGACCAATGCAAACATCCGCTTCACGCTTTCGATACTCATAATGTGTGCGGTGTTTGCTGAGAAAATTGCGTCATATGCGCTGGTCGGCAACTGCGCTGTGCGCACATCCAGTGACACCGGCGCAAGCACATTGGCAAGCTTTGCTAATGCTAACCAGGCAGAGATACTCTCGTGGTTTTCATCGAGGTCACTGCATTGCCAGTTCAGGTGACCCATAGCACTCGCAATTCGCACCGCATGCTGTCCGGTTCCTGAACCGATCTCCAAAACGCTTGTCGCGGTTGAAAACTCATGTCGCAATACTTCGAGTATTGCCAGGCCATTGCGATCGGCATATTCGGAAAACCTCCTCTCAGTCATTTCCGGCCTGACCACTGAGCACATCCGCATCAAACAGATGCTCACGGTAGTAATTGAGTTCCTCAATGGAATCACGAATATCGGCCAGCGCCAGATGCTCAGATTCTTTCTCATAACCCTGCATGACTTCCGGTGCCCACAAAGCGCCAATAATTTTCAAGGTGCTGACATCGAGGTTCCGATAGTGAAAGTACGCTTCGAGCTGCGGCATTTCGCGCGCCAGAAAGCGTCGATCCTGGCAAATGCTGTTACCGCACATTGGCGATGCACCGCTGTCAACCCACTCGCTTAAAAACTCGAGTGTCGCGAGCTCTGCATCGTTCGCTGTTTGCTCACTGGCCAGCACCCGTGCTGTCAGGCCGGATCTACCGTGGTGTCGTGTATTCCACTCATCCATTGCCTCCATCACTGACGCAGGCTGCTGAATTGCGACGACGGGTCCTTGAGCAAGTTCACTCAGATACTTGTCAGTCACAACGGTGGCGATTTCAATGATGGTATCGGTTTGCGTGTCGAGACCGGTCATTTCCAGATCGATCCAGATCAGATTGGTCGATCTGTCCGGTGCTGTATCAGGCATATTCTTAAGACCTTCTTTGGTTGACAGCCGTAGTTTACATGGCCAGGGAGTGCAAGGCTGCCCGCATGGCGGCATACTTCGCCGATGAGCAGCCAATTGAGCACACAATCTGCCACCGTGATCGCCACTTACAGCCGTCGCATGGGCCTTCGTTTAGAAAACGGCGAACAGGTCAAAGCGCGCATCAAAGGAAAACGCATCAAACCGGTTTGCGGCGACTCGGTATTAGCCGAACCGCTGGAAAATGAAACCGACTGGCTGATCACGTCCATTCAGGAGCGAAGAAACGAGCTGACGCGGCCAAACATGCGTGGCCAGATCGAAGTGCTTGCCGCGAACGTCGATGCCTTGATTGTCGTGGCCGCCGTGTCGCCGATGCCAGATTGGTTCATTGTGGACCGCTATCTATGCGCAGCCGAGCTAATGGGTGTTAATGCGGTCGTCGTATTCAACAAGATTGACTTACTCCGCGACGTGGACATAGAGATTCCGGAGCTACAGGAATATCGCGATATCGGCTTACCAGTGATTGAATGCAGTGCGGATGACGGTGATGGAATCGATGATCTGCTAGCGGCGCTTGCAGACCAATGTGCCATCGTTGTTGGCCAATCTGGCGTCGGCAAATCCAGCCTGATCAACAAGCTGGTTGCGGACTCAGATCTACGTACCGCAGATATCTCTGCAAAATCCGGCGAAGGTCGCCACACAACCGTCAACTCAGTGATGATTCCATTGCTAAGCGGCGGCGCGGTAATCGACTCGCCCGGCGTTCGCGACTATGCACCGGCATTGACTGATGTCAGTGACGCGGCATCGGGTTTTCGTGAAATCGCTGTCGCAGCCGAAGCGTGTCGATTCGCCAATTGCCGCCACTTACGTGAGCCAGGTTGCGCGGTGAAAGCGGCAGTGGATGCCGATACGATAAGTTACCGCCGCTATGAGAGCTTCAAACGTGTTGTCAATTTGACCGAACAACTCGCCGCAGGAAAGTACTAGTCAGGCTGCTCAGCCAGGCGGCCAGCTAAGTGACCTGCCACTGAGCAGGTGCAAGTGAATGTGAAAAACTGTCTGCCCCGCAGCTTCATTGCAATTCATCACAACGCGATAGCCGTCGTCTGCGAATCCATCCGCGGCGGCGATGTCACGCGCCGCAGAATATAAACTCCCGACGAGTGCGTTGTCGCCTGTCTCGATGTCATTGATTGTCGCAATGTGCTTGCGCGGAATAATTACCAGGTGTGTCGGTGCCTGCGGATTAATATCGCGAAACGCTATTGCCGAATCCGATTCGTAGACGATCTCGGCGGGGATTTCGCCGGCTAATATCTTGCAAAACAGACAATCTGGATTTGATTCCCACATGTTGACTCCTAGTCTATTGCGCGACGGCCATAAAACGCATGTGACAAGGTCCCGCCGTCAACGTACTCAAGCTCTCCGCCCAAGGGCACGCCGTGTGCGATACGACTGGCGTCAACTTTATAGCGAGCGCCAATATCGGCAAGGTAATGTGCCGTCGCGTCGCCCTCGACCGTAGGGTTTGTCGCAATGATTAACTCTTTGACTTCGCCTGCGGCCAGCCACTCCTCAAGTTTGTCTAGCCCGAGTTCACCTGGCCCAATACCATCCAGGGGCGACAGGTGACCCATCAATACAAAGTACAAACCGCGAAACCCGGTCGCGTCTTCGAGCGCCATCACGTCTGCCGGCGACTCAACCACACACAACTGCGACTTGTCGCGCCCACTGGCAGAACAAATCGAACACAGCTCGTGCTCGGAGAACATTCGGCAACGACTACAATGGCCAATACCCGTAACCGCGTCGGCCAGAGCGCGAGACAGGCTATTGGCACCATCACGATCGCGCTCCAACAAATGAAACGCTATTCGTTGCGCCGATTTTTGGCCAACGCCAGGCATGCAGCGCAAACCGTCAATCAATCTAACCAGTAGTGGGGAGTAAGACACAGCCTAAAACGGCAGTTTCATGCCCGGCGGCAAGTTCAGGCCGGACGTCATGCCAGAAAACTTCTCCTGTACTGTCTTTTCAACCTTGCGAATAGAGTCGTTGAAAGCGGCGACAATCAAGTCCTCCAGCATGTCTTTATCGTCACCGACCAAAGAGTCGTCAATCTCTACCGACTTAAGCTGATGTTTGCAGCTCATCGTAATCTTCACCATGCCGGCACCCGACTCGCCAGTGACCATAATAGCCGCCATTTCGTCCTGGGCCTTTTGCATGTTGGCTTGCATTTCCTGCGCCTGCTTCATCAGCTGGCCAATGCCACCTTTCATCGTTTGTCTCCGGAAAGTATTTCTATTGAATCTGGTTTGAGTTCCGCGCCGAACATTGTCTTTAATTTTTGAACATTTGGATCCGCCTCCAATTCCTTGCGGGCGCCTTCAAGTTTCTCGTCAACAATGCGTGACTCTGCTTGAATAGGCGTTTCTTTCTGCGCCTCAGCTGTCGTAATGTCGACGCTTAGTTGCTCTGCAAAAAACTCGGACAATGCTGTCGCAATGATATCTTTTCGCTGCTTGGTCAACATCGCCACAGAGCGCGGATCCAGAGCCAGAAACACGGTGTTTCCATCTCGTCGCAAATAAGCGCAATTGCTGGCAAGCAAGCCTACAGCGCCCGTTAAATTAAGCTGCGCTACCAATTCGCTCCACTGTGGTTCGCTCCATGCTTGTCCCTGCACCGGCGTTAGCTGTTGCTTCGCTTGCGCAGGGGGCGCGGCCTGAACTGGCGCTGCACTTTTAGCGCGTTTTGTTGCCCCTGAACTTTTGCTGGCAACACTGCCGCCGGCTGCTCCGGAGATCTCTGCTGCCGCCGCGGGTTTGAAAGCGAGCATCCGTAGCAGCGTCATCTCTGCGCCGCTACGTGGGTCCGGCGAAAGATGTAAGTCACGACGGCCCATGATGGCGACCTGATAATACAGCTGCACATCTTCAGTCGGAATCTGCGCCGCGAGGTCTGCAATCTCTGCTTCGGCATACTCATCCTCGCTATCGGACGCACCGACAACCTGGAATACCGCAACTCGCTGCAAGTCACGCGCGATATCGTCCAGTAACCGAGAATAATCCGGAAACTGCTCATCAATTTCGCGAATCAATTCCACGATGCCTTTGGCATCTCCATTCGCGAGCAAATGCATGATCCGTGCGACATGGTCACGATCAATGGTACCGAGCATCGTCGCTGTCTGAACTTCATCAATTTTGCCGCCGCAGTAGGCAATTGCCTGATCCAACAAGCTCAAGGCATCGCGCATACTGCCATCTGCCGCTCGCGCCAGTAATGCCAATGCAGCTGGCTCGAAGTCGATTTCTTCGGCGCCGCAAATATGCGTTAGCCGCTCCGAAATCAGTCTCGGTGTCATGCGCTTAAGATTGAACTGCAGACAACGAGACAGCACAGTGACCGGTAACTTCTGCGGATCTGTCGTTGCCAACAGAAACTTAACGTGCTCGGGCGGCTCCTCGAGCGTCTTCAGCAAGGCATTAAAAGAACTCTTGGAAAGCATGTGCACCTCATCGATGAGATACACCTTGTAGCGACCGCGAGCCGCCGCGTACTGCACGTTGTCGAGCAGATCACGGGTATCGTCGACTTTCGTCTTCGAGGCGGCGTCAACTTCGATCAGATCGACGAATCGTCCTTCATCGATTTCATGACAGGCACTGCACTCACCACAAGGATTGGCGCTGACTCCGTTGTCGCAATTGAGCGCCTTCGCGAGGATACGAGCGATCGTTGTCTTGCCAACACCTCGGGTACCTGTAAACAGGTACGCATGGTGCAGTCGCCCGGTTTCGAGCGCATTCATCAACGCCTTCAGGACATGCTCCTGACCAACGGTGTCGGCAAAGGTTTTCGGCCGCCATTTTCGGGCAAGCGCAAGATAGCTCATCGATGAAATCTCACAAATCAGGACATATTTGAGAATCTGACAATGTAACGTAAGTGGCCCGCGCCAGCTACTCCCCGGCACCCGGTATCACCGCTACCGTTGCTCCCTTCCGGGCCTGGCGGAATTCACAGCTCACCGTCGCGAAGAGGCCGACACGGGCCGGGCGGAATTATCCCTGCAAAAGTGACAAGAGACAATATATGGATACGAATTGCGGGCGTACAGCTAAACTATTTCCAAGCAACTTGCTCAGATTATGCATCCAGACGCTATGAATCGAGGCGCTAAGTAGCTGAAGCCGCCGCAATACTCGCAATTGAACTGTCGAGGGTTGCGTTGAACTCGTCATCCGACTGCGCTGCATTAAGCCCTTCGGACAATGCACGCGAGAAACTGGCAACCATTCCTGCTTGACGACTCAAACGTTCGTTGGCTTCCTCTCGAGTATAACCACCGGACAACGCAACGACTCGCGCGACATTTGGGTGCGCGATACAAGCAGCATACAAACCATCCGTCTCCGGCAACGTCAGCTTCAGCATGACGAGCTCATCGGCGTTGAGGCTATTCAGGCTGCGCATTATCGCGCCCTGCAGAATGTCCTCAGCGGCCGCCTTGTCCGGGCAATGAATATCAACTTCCGGCTCAATAATTGGCACCAGGCCCGCTGCGACAATTCGACGACCGATCTCAAACTGCTGATCCACTACCGCATTAATGCCCGCTTCATTCGCGCCCTTGATTACAGAACGCATTTTGGTACCGAAAATACCCGCTGCGTTTGCTTTCGCGAGTAACGCATCCAGATCAGGCATCGGGTTCATAATCTGCGCATCATTGACGATATCCGCAAGCCCCTTGTCGACTTTCAGAAAGGGAACCACGTTTTTGACATTCCACAGATAAGACGCGGTTGACTGCCCTTCTACTTCGCGATCCATCGTATTCTCGAACAGGATGGCGCCAAGAATTCGGTCGCCGCCGAAAGACGGACTGGTCATGATGCGGCTACGCATCGCATGCACCACGTCAAACATTTCTTCTTCATTTGACCACGCATCAGGTGTAACTCCATAAAGGCCCAGGGCCTTTGGCGTACTGCCGCCGCTTTGATCGAGTGCTGCAATAAATCCGGGTGCGCTTTTGATTTTCTGAAGTTGGTCTGCGTTGCTCACATTAGCCCCTGAAAGTAGTCTTAAAATCGAATAGAGGCGGGATTCTACAGGATTATTATCAATTTTGGCATGGGAAGAATCGCTAAAGCTCTAAAGTTTTTGCGACGAGACACTCGTCCCCTAGCCTTCATCACAAGCAAACGACCGGTAACAAGCAGGGCCCAGGCAGTCGGCGCAAATGGAGGAAAGTGAAACCTTCGAAATGGATATTCTCTGGATACCTGAGATGCCTGTATTTCGAGAGCATGATGAATTCGATGACCTAATTGCTGCCCTGGGCATCGAGGATTATTGGGCACAACACGGCTGTGCATTTATCGATGACAGGGTTTCCTGCAGCGATTAAAAACGACGTCGATGCTATTACGAGTCGCTACATATTTAGTATAAGAAAGAGGCCCCAACCGGGGCCTCTTACATTTAGGCCGACGCTGCGAGTGCTTGATCCAGGTCCGCAAGAATATCGTCGATATGCTCGATGCCAACGCAAAGGCGAATCATATCCGGCGTAACGCCGGCGGCCTTAAGCTCGTCTTCCGTAAGTTGCCGATGCGTAGTCGACGCCGGATGCGCAGCCAGGGATTTAACGTCGCCTATATTGACGAGGCGCATGAACATTTCGAGGGCATCATAGAATTTAACGCCCGCGTCAAATCCACCTTTGATGCCGAAAGTAAGTAGTGCCGAAGGCTTACCATCTGTGTACTTCTGGGCAAGATCATAATACGGCGACTCCGGAAGACCAGCGAAGTTAACCCACTCAACCTGAGAATGCCCAGACAGATGTTTGGCAACCGCCAGCGCATTGTCGCAATGACGTTCCATGCGTAACGGCAGTGTCGACAAGCCCTGCAATATTAGGAACGCGTTCATTGGACTAAGTGCCGATCCGGTATTCCTGAGCGGCACCGTGCGTGCGCGACCAATGTATGCGGCAGGACCCAATGCTTCGGTATAGACGACACCATGGTAAGAGGGTTCGGGTTGCGTCAGCATGCTAAATCTCTCCGCATGCTCGGCCCATGGAAATTGTCCGCTGTCGACGATTACACCTCCCAAAGAGTTACCGTGTCCCGCCATGTATTTGGTTAAGGAATTAACGACGATATCGGCGCCCCACTCGATTGGTTTAATCAACGCCGGTGTTGCCACAGTATTGTCCACGATCAGCGGCACGCCGTGCGCATGTGCCATGGTCGCCAACGCTTCGAGATCGACGATGTTGCCGGCCGGGTTGCCAATCGATTCGCAAAACACAGCAGTCGTTTTGTCGTCTATAAGACCCTGCATCGCTTCGACAGTGTCATCCGCCGCGAAACGAACTTCAACGCCCAGTTTTGGCAGCATGTGCTTAAACAGGGTGTAGGTGCCACCGTACAACTGTGGAATGGTGACAATATTGTTACCGCTTTCTGCGATATTCAGCACCGCGTAATTGATCGCGGCACTGCCTGCACTGAGACACAAACCAGCGATGCCCCCTTCCAGTTCGGCAGAGCGTTTCTCGAGGACATCGACCGTCGGGTTCATTATGCGCGAATAAATATTACCCTCAACTTCAAGATTGAAGAGTGCGGCACCATGAGCGGCATCGTCGAATTCATACGCCACCGTTTGATAAATGGGTACCGTTGACGCATTTGTTGCGGGATCGGATTTAAAGCCAGCGTGTATAGCAAGAGTCTCATCTTTCATGAAAATTCCTTGTTGAATTTAGTAGCGTGGTACCGGCCCTAGTGCCAGCATCAGGGCCGAATGCCCAGAGGATCATCCGGGTTAACGACCGATATGTACTGCTTCTTTCGATCCAGATTAGTAAGTTGATAAACGATCCCAAGCCAGTTATTAATGATGGCTTTTGCGGTATCGCCCCAAGTGTTATCAAGGTGCTGCTCGACATCATTATCAAGTACGTCGATGAGAGCATTGTAATCGTTTAGCGAAGACTCGTTAAGTGCAGATTCTATCAACTGCTGCACCCTTTCTGGAAAGTAGTTCTCGGGATATGGCGGCATCGCTGCGCTTTCCCCTTGCTGGTAGCGAAGTACTTCGCGCTTGTATTCTTTTAACAAGCTAACGCGATTATATTCCGGGTGTCCTTGAAAATAGACTTCTCGAATCTGATCCGGACTCACGGCAAGATGCACGCCGCCTTCGCTACTTTCAGCCAGTACTCGCAGACCTGCCGCCTCAAGCTGTGATCGCGAAATATCATTATAACGCGAATGTGGTACATCAAAACGCGTGTTGATATCGCGAGTTAAAGGGTGATCCGTGGCATATAGTTGATGACTGTAGACACCCCAGCGCTTAGTCGGTAACGGCTGTCGGTCGATGTTATAGGAATGCTTGAGCAAGGCATGCGTAGCGAGGCAGGAACACAGCGTTGACGCGACGTTATCGTCGGCCCAGCGTGCGACTTCAATCAAAGGCTGCCAAAACGCTTCTTCATCAAGATTCGGACTCTCGACATTGGCACCGGTAATGATCAGTGCGTCGAGCCCCTGCTCCTGAAGATCTTCAAAGCGGCTGTAATAACAATCAATGTAGTCTTCGGCCTCGGCGCCGCGACCCAAGGACGGCAAGGAAAACGGGTAAACGAAAAACTGCGCAATACGATTGCAACTTCCAACCAGCCGAATGAATTGTCGTTCGGTTGCCTGCAGCGCAGCATCGGGCATCATATTCAAGAACCCTATATGCAACTCGCGTATATCCTGCTGCTTGGCCCGATCGAGCGACAACAGCTCATGGCCCTGTTCACGCAGATGCGTGAATGTGGGTAGATCTGAGTGAGCAACCAGAGTCACGTAACCCGTTCGACCTGCTAGAAAACCAGGCAGGAACTCTGCCAAAATTTACGTGATAAGAACAGTCGAGTAACAAGTCTCACTTGAAACTGGTTTACCCGCTACGCACCAATTACCAATGAACCCAACCGAGAGCCTTGATACTTACAATTTGGAACAACCTTAAAAGCTATGAAAAATCAAAAGCATTCGATAGCTATGCGCAAATTGACGCAAATGCGCTGTGCTGGGTAAAGTCACCTATCAGAGCCGTAAACCGCTCGATTTGTAGTCGCTTTACCGGGCTCCCTTTTGCAAGCTTCCTCAGGAAAAATCAGGACAATGACTGATGAGTACTAGCACTGATCCAATGGCCACTGCGCCAATACTGTTGCGGAACGACCAAGACGGAATCGTTACCTTGACGCTGAATCGAGCGGCGCAGTACAACCCCCTCTCTGCCGACATGTTGACCAGTCTGCAGATTGAGCTAGACGACATCGCTCAGAATCAAGCGCTACGGGTGGTGGTGATCGCCGCTAACGGCAAGGCCTTTTGTGCCGGCCACGATTTAAAGGAAATGCGCGTCAGCGAAGACCGTGCCGCCCACCGTGCGCTATTCGAGCAGTGTGGACGCATGATGTTGAGCATTAACCGCTTGCCGCAACCAGTGATCGCCCGCGTTAACGGCATCGCTACGGCCGCCGGCTGCCAGCTGGTCGCGAACTGCGATCTCGCGGTAGCGGTCGAGGATGCGCGATTTGCGGTCTCCGGCATAAACCTCGGTTTGTTTTGCTCGACCCCGGCAGTCGCTTTGAGTCGAAATCTGTTGCGCAAGCAAGCAATGCAAATGCTGCTTACCGGCGATTTCATTTCTGCGCAGCAGGCGCAGCAGTTTGGGCTGGTCAACGAAGTTGTTCCGGCTGTGGAGCTTGAGTCGGCGACTCACGCACTCGCCGCGAAAATTGCGTCCAAGCCGGCGCACGCGGTCAGGATTGGCAAGGATATGTTTTACAAGCAACTCCCGATGGATCTGGCGGACGCCTACTCCTACGCCAGCGATCGCATGGCGTGTAACATGGATTCATATGACGCGCGCGAAGGCATCGATGCATTCATTCAAAAGCGCCAACCCGTATGGAAGGACAAATAGAGACGACTCATGTCTAACTCGCAGTACTCGACTGATCTTGATAAGAACGCGGCCAACTATGCACAGCTTTCACCACTGACCTACATTGAGCGCGCCGCATCGGTTTACCCGGAACGTTGCGCGCTGATCTATAACGATACCCGACGCAGCTGGGCCGACACCTACCGTCGATGCCGACAGTTTGCATCCGCATTGCAGCAGTACGGAGTTGCAGCGGATGACACGGTCGCACTGATGCTGCCAAATGTGCCGGCAATGTACGAAGCGCATTTCGCCATTCCGATGGCCGGCGCCGTAATTCACGGTATCAACATACGCCTCGATGCCGACGCGATCGCGTTTCAGCTCAAACATGGTGGCGCCAAGGTATTACTCACAGATCCAGAGTTTTCTGCAATCGTAACAGCGGCGCTGGAGAAGCTGGATAACAAACCGATCGTGATCGACGTCAACGATCCAGCATTAAGCAACGGCGAGTTTATTGGCGCGATTGAATATGAGGACTTTCTGCTGACTGGCGATCCAACGTTCGCCTGGAAAATGCCGCAGGACGAGTGGCAGGCAATCGCGCTGGGCTACACCTCAGGCACCACCGGTGATCCCAAGGGCGTTGTCACTCATCATCGTGGCGCCTACCTGAATGCCGTTTCCAACATACTCGCGTGGAACATGAACGTTTACCCGGTCTATCTGTGGACCCTGCCGATGTTTCACTGCAATGGCTGGTGTTTTCCCTGGACGATCGCGGCCCTGAATGGCACCAGCGTATGCCTGCGCGCTACGCGCGCCGACGACATTTTCGACTCTATTAAGCAACACAGGGTCAGTCATTTATGTGGTGCCCCGATAGTTCTGAATCTGATGGCCAATGCCGACGACAAACTAAAGCAAAAATTGGAAGGGCCAGTGAACGTCATGACTGCGGGGTCCGCGCCTCCTGCTGCTGTGCTCGAAGCAATGGCCGAACTAAACTTTAACGTCACCCACACCTATGGGCTGACCGAAGTCTACGGTCCAGCCGCAGTCTGCGCCTGGCACGAGGAGTGGGACCATCTGTCACCCGGTGAGCAAGCGAGCCTGAAAGCGCGCCAGGGTGTGCGCTACCCAATGCTGGAAGAACTTGTTGTCACGGATCCTGAAACACTGGAACCAGTGCCAAAGGATGGCGTGACAATTGGCGAAATCATGTTTCGCGGTAATGTTGTCATGAAAGGCTACCTGAAGAATCCGGCAGCCAGTGCTAAAGCGTTTGCAGGCGGCTACTTTCATTCAGGCGACCTTGCGGTTTGCCATCCAGATGGATACATCGAGATCAAGGACCGTTCGAAAGATGTGATCATCTCGGGGGGTGAGAATATTTCGAGCATCGAGGTCGAAGCCGCGCTATACCGTCACCCCGCCGTGCTGGAAGCGGCAGTGGCCGCGATGCCTGATAAGAAATGGGGCGAAGTGCCGTGCGCGTTCGTAACTCTTCGTGACAATCCCATTGCCGTCAGCGAGAAGGACATTATCGACTTTTGCCGCGATAATATGGCGCATTTCAAAGCGCCGAAAAAAGTTGTGTTTGGTGATCTGCCGAAAACATCGACCGGTAAAATCCAGAAATTCGAATTGCGCGAACGAGCCAAACAACTATGACGGATATCAATACTCTACGGCGCATCCTCACCGACTACAAACGCGTTGCGATCGTCGGACTCTCCGACAACCCGTCACGTCCGAGTAACGCTGTGGGCAAATATCTGCTTGAGCACGGTTTCGAGGTAATCCCGGTTAATCCCAAATACGACAAAATACTGGGGCAAACATGCTACCCGGATCTGGCTGCGATCCCGACGCCAGTGGATATTGTTGACCTGTTTCAGCGATCGGAGCGCGTTCCGCCGTTCGTCGATGCGGCAATCGACATCGGTGCCAAAGTGGTCTGGATGCAGCTGGACATCGTGCACGAGGAAGCCGCACAGAAAGCCCGAGATGCCGGACTTGAGGTCGTCATGGATCGCTGTATCAAAATTGAACACGCGCGCTTCTTGGGTGGCTTGAATACCAACGGCGTAAATTGAAACCCTGAGTCGGCACGCGGGTCAGATCCTGACACTCACGATTCGAGTCCTTGCACGCTTAATCAGCACGAGCGTCGCTAATGACGCAATTGCAGGCGGTAAATGTCGCCGCCAGTCCGGCGACTGCCGCGAAAATCAGGCCGAAACCGCCGCCGCGCGAATCGTATTGCCCGGCGAGCTCGCCTGTGTCACCGATAGTCCCGCCCGCAATGATATTGGTACCAAATCTGCCTACCAGTCCGCGATGCCAAAAACCGGCCATCAAGACAGCAATAACGATCATGACCGAAACGTACAGCAAGCGTTTTTTTCAGTGGCTAGGCCGTGTAAAAGTTTTCCGCCTCTTGTACATTTAAGTCTGCCACTACATTCATCCAATTTCGCCACGCGTTTAACGCCAAGAGATACTGTCATGAATTCTATTAGAAATACCGCAAAATGCGTGAGCATCTCAATTGTTTCTGCTGTGATGATTTCCTGCGCGTCCAACCCCGCGCCACTCGTCAATGAAGCATCGAAATGGCCGGTCACAGAAGACGAGTTCCTGGCATCACTACCCGATGACGTCTTTCCCGGCTCAAGAAGCAGGATCCCGCTCGTTAAGCGTGAAGATCTGGACGAAGCTGGAAAAGAAGGCTACGACGCCCGCGTTTCGCCAGACACAACATCGCTTGCCGGACTTCAAGGTCCCGGCGGGCTGAGATTGAGCGGTAGTAGAAATCTCGATGAGACACTGTTGGATGCCAGAACGAAAGAACTTGCTCGCCTGGTTGTCTCTCGCGAAATGAACCAGAGTTTCGAGTGGACTGTTCACGAGCCGGTCGCTTTAAGAGCAGGCCTGGAACCCGACATCATCGATGTCATACGCCATCGTAGACCCCTGCATGGCGTGCCCGAAGGAGATGCCTCCATCATTCAATTAGGAAGGGAGTTGTTTCAAGAAAACGAAGTCAGCCCTGAAACCTTTGCGCGCGTCTACAAACATCTGGGGAAGCGAAATCTTGTTGATCTTTGCCAGTTCATGGGCAACTACACGCGGACGGCAATTTTATTGCACACTTTCGATGTGCATCTACCGTACGATCGGGAATCGTTGCTGCCAATTGAATAGGAGAGAGGCACCTTTCTACGAAGATGAAGCGCCTGAAAACTGCCCGGCGGGCAACTTAAAAAATTGTCTTTCGCCAGTGAACCGGAACTCTAATGCCATGCCGCTTCGGTAACGTCTGTTTGTCGCGATTGAAAAATAACACGTCTGCATCCTGCAGCATCTCTTCAATGCAATCATACTTATCAGGTTCGTACGCGATACGTCCGATAAATGCCGAAAATGAGTTGAATTCGTCGCCAACGTAAATCGAGCATCTCGCATCTTCACACAAATGACTAATTGCCTTTGCCTCATCAATGGTCTTGTCGCCATGCAATAGGACACAAAAGTCTTCGCGCCCTAAATACGCTATCGACAACGCATCCGAAAAACCTTCACGTAAGAGTCTTCCAAATGTTTTTATCGGCGGTGTTTCCCAGTCGGTGTCTTTTTGCGCCGCCACGACGCCTGTGATATCGAAAAGCAAAAGTGTGAAATCGCGTTCTGCGGGATCCACGTCAAAGCATTTCGCTCCGGCAATTACAAAAGCATTACGATTATCTAGCCCGGTTTCGGTATCGACATAGTTAATCATCTCACCGACAACCATATCCGCCAGATTCTTCAGCATGACCTTTTTTTCATCGCTTAGCCGCCGGGGAACACGGTCGATAAGGCAAAGTGTTCCGAGCTTGTGACCATTCGGAGCCGTTAGCGGTGCCCCGGCATAGAATCGAATGTGTGGCTGTTCGAGAACCAATGGATTGTCACGAAAACGAGAGTCGTGCCGTGTATTTCTAACCTCGAAAACATCGTCACCAAGAATCGCGTGGCCACAAAAGGAAATTTCACGAGGTGTTTCTTTACCTTCAAAGCCCTCGGTTGACTTGAACCACTGTCGGCCTTGATCTACCAGGCTGATTACCGCGACAGGCATGTCAAAAATTTGAGCGCTGATACGTGTATATCTGTCGAAGCGATCGTCATTCGACGTATCAAGAATATTCAGGCTGTGCAGTGTCTTTAGCCTGCCCACCTCGTCTTCTGGAATTCCGGGTTCTTGCATTACAATCTCCCGCTATATTTTTTCGTACTCAACATAATACCGCAAAAAGGCTGTGGGCACATAAGAATCGACCTTATGCACAACTAAATCGCCTAAGACGGTGCGGGATAGATGCGGGAACAAGCCTATAAAGCAGCGAAAAACATAAGGCCGCTTATGGGGCCTTTGATTTTTCTGCCGAAAGAGCGCCAATTTGCGCCGAACTGGGCGCATCATGGGCGGATGATACGCAAGGAAGACGAGGACAAGTCACTGCTGGCCCAAATAGACTATGCGCAGCAACTGCGGCAGGAGAAAGAACTGAAAACGATAGCTAATATCACGAGCCATGACATTGAAGCGTTCCTGATGATTGCCGCCGAGGCCGGGAATTGAACGTTTCAAGCGCTGCCCCAAGAGTGGGACTCGCTCTGGGTTCCGGTGCCTCGCGAGGCTGGTCGCATATCGGTGTTCTCAAGGCACTGCTGAAAGAGGGCATAGAGCCTGCCGTCATTTGCGGGACCTCGGTAGGTGCCATGGTCGGCGCGTCGTACCTGGCTGGCAATCTCGACAAACTGGAAGACTGGGTTCTGGGTTCAAGTCGTGCCGATGTCTTGCGATTTTTCAGTTTCAGGCTCGCCAATTCCGCGTTCGTTGATCCTGAGCGACTCAATTGGTTTCTCCACACATTCGTCGCGGCCGAGGACGTTCGCATCGAGACGCTTAAAAAACCGTACGCGGCTGTATGCACAGATCTACATGCTGGTAACGAAGTGTTGCTGCGCGAAGGTGGTCTTGCGAGAGCGGTTAGGGCATCGATGGCGATGCCGGGTTTATTTCCCGCCGAACGCGACGAACAACGATGGCTGGTTGATGGCGGGCTGGTCAATCCGGTTCCGGTATCAGCTTGCCGCAAACTGGGTGCAGACGTTGTTATTGGCGTCAATTTAAATGCGGACATTTTGTCCAGACAGCGTGTCAGTGATCGGACCGCCAGCGAGAGTGATGTTGATAACATCCGTGGTCAGTTGCGCAAGCGAGCAAGTAAGTATTCGAACTCATTTTTTCAGAATGAAGTCGAGACCGACAGCGCGCCAGGGGTATTCGATGCGATTTCACTCACGATCAATATCTTTCAGGATCAGATTACTCGCGGCCGACTTGAGGCAGATCCCGCCGACGTATTGATTGCACCCAAAGTCGGCGACATTGGCATGTTTGATTTTCAGCGTGCGGCTGATGCAATCATAGAGGGTGAAGACTGTGTGCAGAGCGCAATGGCTGACATTCGTAGACAGATTGCTCTGGCGGAGACTCGGTAGCAAACAGTACTGCCCTGCACCAGCCATTGGTTTCGGCTACTCAGCGTAGTTTTGACGCGCATTGATAGAGTCAGTAATTGCACAAACCGCAAGTGCTGGCTATCCAATGTACTGACCGCAAAAAGTTCATCGAGTCCGACCTGTCGCCGCATCAATCCCTGCGTAAACCCTGGAAAGAAAAAGGCATTCCCGAGTCTTTGGACGGAGACTCAACGATCTCCTGACTGACTGGCGGAGAAGGCGGGATGGCCGCTTCCTTGAAAAACCCGATAAGCTCCTCACCGTTGTGATGCTCGAAACAGGAAATGCTTGACACTTGATAGCATTTCAACTCAGGATATTTCGCATTAATATGAATATCCAAAGCAATTTGGCGGCTAGGCGGCAGTGAGATCATCGCTCTCGACAATCCGTCGGCTATTCTTGGGCGTGGCAACAATTGCTGCCACCGCGTCCATATTGTTGTTGTCTGATCTTGATTCTCGGATTTCTGCCCGTACCGAATCCAGTGTAACAAGTGCCGACCCCCGCATTGCCATGGTGCAACATGCGTCGATCGATGCATTGGACGAAGGTGTTCGCGGC
>CAJQPL010000028.1 GCA_905480215.1 uncultured Woeseiaceae bacterium
GACGAACTCAGCTCCAGGTTTTCCAAGGTGCCTCCCCATCGTTCCACGCATTGCGCAGCAAACGCAGTTCGTGCAGCGTATCAACGCATTGCCAGTATCCCTCGTGAACGTAGGCTTCAAGCTGACCGTCCGCAGCAAGCGACTCGCAAGGCTCGCGTTCCCATGGCGTTGCGTCGCCCTCGATGCGATCAATGGCCTCTGGTTCGACGACAAAAAAACCGCCGTTGATAAATGACTTCGAATCTTCGGGTTTTTCCGCGAACTTGGTGACGCTTTTGCCATTGAGCTGTAGGATCCCAAACTTGGATGGTGGCTGGACTGCAGTGACAGTTGCCAATTTTCCATGCGCGCGATGAAATTCGCTTAGCTTGTGCGCGTCGACAGTAGATAGTCCATCGCCGTAGGTAAAGATAAATGTGCCGTCGACGTGATCCCGCAAACGCTTCAGTCTGCCGCCCGTCATTGTGTCCTGACCGGTGTCGACCAGTTCGATCTTCCAATCCTCTTTAATCTTGCCGCGACGTTCCGTTATACCGCTGCCGAGATCGACTTTGAGGTCGGATACCGTGTCCGCGTAGTGCATGAAATAGCGCTTGATAACATCGCCCTTGTAGCCAAGTGCGACGACGAATTCGTTAAAGCCCTGTTCAGAGAAGGACTTCATCAAATGCCACAGTAGCGGCCGCCCACCGATCTCAATCATCGGTTTTGGCAGAATCTCAGTTTCCTCGGAAAGCCGGGTGCCGTAGCCACCGGCGAGGATCACAACCTTCATTACGCTCAGCCCTTCACAGTCTCGCTCGGGCAGAATTATCCCTTATGTTAAAGCCCATAAGCTACTGGTACGTCACACTTTTGCAGAAATATGTTCCTTATTCGGGAAGGTCGGCGCGTAATGTCTTGACGAGAGCGACGCACATGGCAATGCCGACGAAAAGGATCGGTAGCGAGACAACCAGCAAGATGACCTGGAATGGCCGCAAATTGCTGTTAAGCAACATTAGTGCGATCGGCATCACGCCTAGCGCGAATGCCCAGAATACTCGATGCCAGCGTTCCGGGTCATTGCCGACTTTCAAATGCAATGTGGCGCTGGACGCTAATGTGTAGGAGGCGGAATCGTATGTGGTTGCAGCGAATATAATGGCGATGACAGAAAAAACGCCAATGACAAGTCCGGCCATAGGCAGTTGTTCAAGCATGGCGACGAGGGCTGAATTGCCGCCTTGCGAGCTCACAATTCCCGTCACGTCGACGGCATCCGACATTTCCAGAAACAATCCATAGTTGCCGATAACCATGTAGAACAACCAACTTCCCAGGGAACCCCAAATGAGCATTCCTGTAATCATTTGCCGTATGGTTCTGCCCCTGGAAATTCTCGTAACGAACAAGCCAACATAAGGCGCAAATGCGATCCACCAGGCCCAATAAAAAACTGTCCAGTTCTCGACGAAACTGGATTCAGTGAATGGGTCTGTCCAAAAGTTCATGCGAACGAAATTTTGTGCCATGACCCCGAGGCTGTTGAGACTGGTCTTGAGTATGAAGACCGTGGGTCCGGCTAGCAAAATGAATAGCAACAATCCGAAAGCCAGCGCAACGTTAATGTCGCTGAGTCGTTTGATGCCTTTCTTCAAGCCCATCCAAACGCTGCCGGCAAACAACACAATACAAATAATGACAACGATAATTTCGAGCTTGTCATCGGCTTCGACATTGAACAGCCATGCGAGGGTTTCGGCAATCATTGGTGATGAAAAGCCCAGGCTCGATGCGGCGCCTCCGAGCATCGCGATCATGAAAAGTAAATCGATTGCACGTGCTGTCGGGCCATGCTCTTTACCTTTCAGGAACCAGTGACAGCAGACGCTAAAGCGCAATACGCCGAGCTTCCTCGAGTAGTATGGGTAGGCAATAGCAACCGCGGGTAGACAGTAAATCGCCCAGGCGGTGAAGCCCCAATGAAACAGGCCGTATGTGGATGCCCACTCCGCTGCTTCTGCGCTGCGGGGTTCAACACCGTATGGCGGAGCATCGTAGTAAAACGCCCACTCCACACCACACCAAACCAGCAGCCCTGCACCGACACCGGCGCAAAACAGCATGCCGACCCAGCTCAGCTCGCCAAATTCTGGCCGATCATCGTCGTCGCCCAGGCGAAGATTGCCGAAACGACTAAACGCGAGCCACAGAAGGAAGCCAATTGCTGCGACTCCAGCGAGCAAATAAAGAACGCCGAACTTTTGGGAAATGTAGGTGTAGAGGTTTTCCAGAAAGGCGCTGGACTCAGCGGGATAAACAAATATTGGAATGCTCGTAAGCACCAGTACAGCGGCTGCCAGCATAAAGCTAGGCCAG
The DNA here is from genome assembly GCA_905480215.1 of uncultured Woeseiaceae bacterium. Lineage (GTDB taxonomy): Bacteria > Pseudomonadota > Gammaproteobacteria > Steroidobacterales > Woeseiaceae > UBA1847. The sequence continues at coordinate 2,362 of CAJQPL010000028.1, forward strand.
TCAATTCGACTCTGTTCCATCCCGGTCCCCGTTAATGCGTTATTTTTATGGTGTCAATCAATCGTCAGGATGACAGCACCCCGAATACTACCCTGCTCGATAATTTCATTGCTTTTGACAATGTCATCCAGTGACATTGTTTGCGCAATGCGATGTTGCAGTGTATCCGCCGCAAGTCCGCTGTGGATATCGGCAATCGCATGTTGCTTTGCCGCTTCTGGCATTGCATAAACGATGAGCGTGCGAAGGGTCAGGTCCTTATACATCATCGTGAAGAATGGCAGCACCGGCTCAGAAAGCTGCGTTGATGAATAGGTCGCAATGACGCCGCCAATTTTCAGTACCTCAACAGTGAACGGCAGGTTCGCGCCAAACTCCACATCGACGACGCGATCAATGAGCTCACCAGCGCTTGCGGCGAGGATTTCATCGACGACGTTATCGCTCCGATGGTTGATCACGTGATGCGCGCCCGCGTCCATGCAGGTAGCTTTGTCCACATCGTTACTGGCACTGGCAATGACTGTCGCGCCCGCCTGACTGGCCCACTGAATGGCGTAGTAGCCAACACGGCCAGCGCCACCGGTTATCAGGATTGTCTGTCCGGCCACTTCGCCATCCGCGAAGACCGCTCGATGTGCTGTCATTGCCGGGATTCCCAGGCAAGCGCCGACCTCGAAACTCGCGTTGTCGGGAAGCGTCGCTGCGCGACTCGAATCGAGCGCAACATATTGGGCTGCCGTGCCGAAGCGACGCCCATACTGTGCCTGATAGACCCAAACACGTTCACCGATGCGAGCGTCGTCGACGCCGTCGCCGACTGCCTCAATGACGCCTGCGCCGTCGCTATTAGGAATGACATGACCGCCGTCGAGGAGATTGGGGAATGAGCCAGCACGCTTTTTGACGTCTGAAGGATTCACTCCGCTAGTCTTTAATCGGACAAGAACCTCACCCGCACTCGGCGTCGGCGTATCAAGCTCGCCAATCTGTAAGACATCTTTTGCTGAGCCAAATGAATCAAACCATGCTGCGCGCATTCTTTTCTTCTCCTTGATTGAGGGTGGGGCTAAGTGTTCGAAAGACCTTCTGTATGACCGTCCACCGAAAGCGATTGACCTGAAATCTTAGCGGCCTGATCCGAGGCGAGGAACAAGATGGTATCCGCGACCTCGTCAGGCGATACAAATGTTCGCATCGATGTCTGGCGTTGATAGATTTCTCGTACTTCGTCCGCTGAAATTCCGCGTTGCTCTGCCTCGCGTTCGATGACTCCGTCGATTCTGGGTCCACTTACACTTGTAGGGCAAACGGCGTTTACGCGAATACCTTCAGGCCCAAGCTCCATTGCCCAGGTCTTGGTGAGGCCGATCTGTGCCCACTTGCTGGCGACGTAGGGGGAGCGCAGTGGATAACCGAACAACGCCGCGGTTGAAGCAATATTGATAATCGAACCCTTCTCGGCCGCACGTAACAGCGGCACAGCGCGCTTGGTCACGTAAAATGTGCCCGAAAGGTTTATTTGTATGCAGCGATCAAATTCGTCCTCGTCGCAATCCTGAATTGCTGCGGATGGACCCGCGACACCGGCATTGTTGACGAGAACATCAAGGCGGCCGTAGTGATTGGTGAGATCCGAAAAAATCTGCTCAACATCGTCGCGACTACTGATATCAGCGACCGTTGCTGTTGCAGCTGGATTGGCGGCGATAAATTCTGCGACATTCTCTTGCGACGCATCGCAAATATGCACCGCCATGCCGATTTCGAGAAATCGTTCGGCGGTTCTGCGACCGATACCCGATGCCGCACCGGTAATCAGGACGACGCGATTATTTTTAGCTGGTGTTTTCATGGCCACGCAGTCTAGCATTGCTCAATGAGCAACGCGCCCAACAACAGCCCCCTCAGGCTTCGAAAACGCCATGGAGACGGCAAGCCTGTCGCTGCCAGTGCTGCCGATGGTCAACGACTGGTCGATGCGCAATCGTTGCGCAACGCTATCGTGGCCGGACTGATCACCATTATTTTATTCAGTATTTTTTGGGTATCTGTTACAGCGCTGTGGAACAAGCATTTCCCCTGGTTCACGCTCATATTGGGGATAATGCTCGGCTATGCGGTCAGGCTAACGGGACGCGGGCTCGACTGGCGATTTCCAACAATTGCCGCAGTTCTCGCGATGGCCGGTTCACTGTGCTCAAACATTGTTGTTGCAGCTTCAGTAACTGCCGATAGAGATGGCACCAGCACGCTAGATATATTGCAGTCTGTGACCGTACTGACCTGGCCGATATTCTTTGATGAACAGTTATCGGTTGCCGATGCCTTTTATGCGGTGGTAGCCGCGGCGTTGGCCGCGTTCTACGCCAATCGTAAGCTAACGCGACCGCAATATTACGCACTGCGATTATGGCGTCAGGAGCGAAATGACTAAACTTATCGGTTTGTACGACGATTCCATTGCAGACAACTGCTACAAGTTGCAGCTTGCCTGCGCGGAGCTCGATAGCAAAACTAGCCTGTCCTCAGGCGGGCATCACTAGCGCACCGTTGTCTTGCAGGCCTCTACCGGTAAGTGCAGCAAGTTGTCGGGCGACTAATTGCTCAATTTCCTGAACCGCGTCGGCCATACCCAAGAAGTAGGCAGGTTCCCGCCGCAGTAATGACCAGTCATTGGTCGAGAGTATTTTCACGAGGTGCGTGATGTTGTTCTTGATAGCGTCGATGTAGGGATTTTTGCCGCCGTACAGGACTTCTGCATAGCGATAGGCGCGGTTGAATTTTGAATTGAGACGATCACGCGTGACCTGTTGATAAAAGCCCGGTGTTTTTGCCAACAAATCCTTGCCGGATTTGTAGCGCACCATATATTCGCCGGGGTTGGCGTTCTCTACGGCTACGCCACCAACAACGAACTCGCTGTAAAGACGGTCGCGACACTTTTCCAGGTAGCAACGGTCCGCCATCTGCGCGATCAAGTCCGCCGTGCCGATTAAGTGGCCGCAAATGATGTCGCGGGGATCGTCGAGCTCAATCTTGTCTAGATCCAGTTCGTAGCCGGTGAAATGAACAATCATACTGCTGACGCCAACGTCGTTAGCCATGCCGAGCTCGGGTAAGTACCTGCGCAGGAAATCGGCGCTGCGAGAGACGTGATAGAGCGTAAACTCTGCGCCGTTAGAGAAATCCTTGTCGCGTTCTTCGTGCCGAATATAACCGGAGTCGTGAAACAGTGAGGTCACGATCGCCATTTGAGCGCGACGGGATCCTAGACGATCTTTAGGCTCGACACTGCGTTCATAGCCGGCGACCAGGCGCGCCACCGCCAAAGTCATATCCAGCGAATGCTGCATATCATGGTAAGTAGTGTCGCAACCTTTGTAGCCGGGAAAGCGACCAGTGAACAATCGGTCGAAATCGTAAAAAGCGAGCCACAATTTATCGAACGACATTCCGGGAAAAGTCTCAGCAAACAGTTCGTGCGCAGCATTACGCACGGAGGCAGGGTGACTGACCTGCACCGTGTTTGTTACATCGTAATCGTTGCGTCTATCTTGAGACATGATTTCCAACATTTCCGCGCAATGATACCGCGCCAATGATCGGCTTTCTGAACCAATCCGGGGAATATGTCATATCTTGATGTAATGTTTTCCGACATCTAGAACGTGAATTCGGCGACAACCGGAGCGTGATCTGAAGGACGCTCCCAGGCACGCGGTTCCTTGTCGACATAGCAGGCTGTGCAGTGCTCGGTCATCGCATCGCTGCAAAGAATAAGGTCAATACGCAAGCCGGCGTTGCGACGAAATCCGGCGGCGCGATAATCCCACCAGCTGAAGGTTTTTTCAGGGTGTTCAAACTTCCGAAACACGTCAGTGAGTCCGAGGCCTAATAAGCCCTGCAGCGCCGCGCGTTCTGCGGGACTGCAAAGAATGGCTTCACCCCATGCCTCTGGGTCATGCACGTCCTCATCGGCAGGGGCGATATTAAAATCGCCGAGCACAACTACTTTCTCATGCTGTTTCATCTCAGCCACAATGAAGCCATGCAAGGCTTTGAGCCACTTAAGTTTGTAGGCGTATTTTTCTGAACCAACTTCGGAGCCGTTAGGTATATACAGATCGATGACGCGCACGTCGCCGACGGTACTCGCCATAACACGGCGTTGCGGGTCTTCCAAATCGGGAAAGTCTGTGACCGGGTCATGGGCAGGCTGTTTACTGATGACTGCAACACCGTTGTAGGTCTTCTGTCCGCTGGCTATTGAGTGGTAGCCGATCGCCTGCAATGCGTCGCCCGGAAACTTTTCGGTGAGCTGCTTAATCTCCTGCAGAACCAGTACATCAGCCTGGTGGGTTTGCAGCCATTCAATAACGTGCGGCTCACGCACATTCATTGAATTGACATTCCATGTCGCGATTTTCATGCGTCGTTAATGCCGTCTTGCCTCAGGAGGGCATCGATCGACGGCTTGCGACCGCGAAACGCAATATAGGCTTGCATGATGTCTCGACTGCCTCCGATCTCGAGAATTTCTCTGCGGAATCGCTGTGCCGTTGCTGGATCAAAAATTCCGGCTTCCTCAAATGCCGCGAATGCATCGGCGGCAAGCACCTCCGCCCACTTGTAGCTGTAATATCCGGCCGCATAGCCGCCGGCAAATATGTGCGAGAAAGCATGTGGCAGGCGATTGTATGGCGGATGTTCGAGCAGGGAAACTTCATCACGAACGGACTGTAACATTTCAAGTACATCAATTGATTTGTCCGGTTCATACTCGGCATGCAAGCGAAAATCGAACATTGCAAGTTCCAGTTGCCGCAACATCGCGAGGCCCGCGCCGGCATTGCGACTTTGCTCGAGTTTGTCGAACAAGTCCCGTGGCAAAGGCGCACCCGATTCAGGGTGCGCCGAACACTTTCGCAGGACATCGTAATTCCAGGCGAAATTTTCCATGAACTGGCTCGGCAGCTCGACCGCGTCCCATGGCACCCCATTGATGCCGGAAATGCTGGGCAGGTCGATGCGTGTGAGCAGGTGATGCATCATGTGGCCGAACTCATGAAACAAGGTAACGACATCATCATGAGTAAGTAACGACAAGCCGGCGTCATCCAATGGCGGGAAATTGCAAACCAGATAACCAACCGGTAACTCCGCTTTACCGTCGAGATTCTGACGGCTAACGCACTCGTCTACCCAGGCGCCATTGCGCTTGCCATTGCGGGCATAGATATCGATGTAAAAGCCACCGATGACTTCGTCGACATCATTTCGGACTGCGAAATATCGTGCGTCTTCGTGCCACATCGCAACATCGTTAAGTTCGATTAACTCAACGCCATATAGACGTCCTGCAAGCGCAAATAGACCATTGATAACCGTGCGTGCCGGGAAATATTGTCGCAGCTCTTCATTGGAAACCGAGAAACGAGATTGCTTGTATTTCTCCAGCCAAAACGTCAGGTCCCAGGGCTGTAGTTGCATACCCGCGAAATCTTGCAGGTCGGCAAGTTCGCGCTCAGCTGCATTTCGAGAACGCGCTGATAGTTCGCGCAGAAAATTCAGCACTTCATCACTCGATCCTGCCATTTTTGTCGCGAGTGAATAATCTGCGTAGCTCTCGAAGCCGACTAAATTTGCGGCTTCGTGACGCAGCGCAAGAATCGATATGATGTTCTCGCTGTTGTCCCACGCAGCACTATCGCCCTGGTCCGAGCCGCGAGTTGACCAGGCTCGATAGAAAATCTCGCGCAATTGACGGTTGTGTGCGTGCGTCATTATCGAGTCATAGCTGGGATAGTCGAGTGCCCACAACCAGCCCTCGAGCTGTTTCTCTTGCGCATGCTCAGCGGCGCGTTCCATAGCCTGTTTCGGTATGCCCGAGAGTTCCTCAATGTCCTGGATATGAAGCGACCACGCGTCCGTCGCATCCTGTATGTTGTGCTCAAAACTTGCCTGCGCTGCTGCCAGGGACTGCATGATTTCCTTAAAGCGGTCCTTATCAGCCTCCGGCAAATCGACTCCAGCAAGGTGAAACTCGCGCAGGGCATGTTCGACTGCGCTGCGTCGCGCCTCACCGGCTGCTTCGCCGAGAGATGCCTCTACACCGGCATAAGCGCTTTGTAATTTGGCATTCTGTGATATTTCGGTGCCATGCTCGGTCAATAGAGGAAGCGCTTGATTGTAGGCATCACGCCAGTCTCGTGATCCGAGTACACTTTGCAGGTGAGTAACCGGTGACCAGACGCGGCCAAGTTCGTGCTCCATTAATTCGACTGGAACTACGAGTGATTCAAAATTCAGGTCGCTTTGGTCATCAAGCAGAGTATTGAGTTTTTGGCGGTGATCACGAATTAACTGCTCGACGGCCGGGAGCACGTGGTGCGGCCGGATGTCGCCGAAGCGCGGTAGTGATGAGGTGTCGAGCAGAGGATTCAAGCGCCGTACTTTAGCACAGCAACAGTGGTATTGAGCACTGTGAGAGATTCAGATTTCAGGAGTATTTTTTTGTGACACAACGATTTGATTTATTGGTGATTGGTGGCGGCAGCGGCGGGCTTGCGCACGCACAGCGGGCAGCTGAGTATGGCGTTAAGGCAGCAGTGGTTGAGTACAAACCGCTCGGCGGCACATGCGTTAATGTGGGCTGCGTGCCGAAGAAAGTCATGTGGTATGCAGCACATCATGCGCATCAAATGCATCATGCCAAAGATTACGGTTATGACGTCGCAGTCAATGGGCACGATTGGCGTGCCTTGAAATCCAATCGCGACGCCTACATTCGTCGTTTGAACGGGATTTATGAGGCAAACCTCAAAAAGCGAGAAGTCACTCATATTTTTGGTGAAGCATCGTTTGTCGATGCAGATACCGTGTCCATCGACGGAAAATTGTATGCCGCCGATCGAATTGTGATTGCGTCCGGGGGGCGGCCAATTACGCCGAACATTCCTGGAGCAGAGCACGGTATTACGTCGGATGATTTTTTCGAACTCGAAGAGCGGCCAGAACGAGTACTAATCGCAGGCAGTGGCTATGTCGCAGTCGAACTCGCAGGAGTCTTCAACGGACTCGGCAGCAAAACAAAAATTGTAGTGCGCAAAGACGGTGTGCTGCGTGACTTCGACAAGATGCTGAGTACAGAGCTCACAGCAGCAATGGTGAACAGCGGCATTGAGCTTGAAACAGGCGTGATACCGAAGTCATTGCGGCGCACCGATGCGGGTCTTGTGCTTAGTGCGGAGGATGGAAGAGAGTTCGGTCCGGTCGACGCTGTCCTGTGGGCTATCGGGCGGGCACCGAATACAGAGTCGCTGGCTGCAGAGAAAGCAGGCGTTGAGCTCGATAAGCGGGGCTTTGTGCCAACAGATTTATTGCAGCAAACGAACGTTGAGAACATTTTCGCACTCGGCGACGTAACCGGCCGCGCAGCGCTAACACCCGTAGCTATTGCTGCTGGGCGACGGCTTGCAGATCGCCTGTATGGCGGCATGGATGGCCGGCACCTCGATTATCGCTTGATTCCGACCGTGATATTTAGTCATCCCACCATTGGCACCGTGGGTATGACAGAAGCAGAGGCGACGAGCGAATATGGCGATGCTGTTAAGGTTTACTCGTCCGGCTTTACGCCGATGTTTTATGCTCTTGGCGAGGACAAACAACGTTCAGTCATGAAGCTGATAACGGCCGGTGATGACGAGCTTGTGGTTGGTTTGCATGCCATTGGTGATGGCGCCGACGAGTTATTGCAGGGCTTTGCTGTGGCGATGCGCATGGGCGCGACGAAGAAGGATTTTGACGATACCGTTGCCATTCATCCTACCAATGCCGAGGAAGTCGTGACGATGCGTTGAGCATTGTCGTAAGCCTCACTCTTATGCCGAGATAGACATCTGCTTGAGAACCGGCGCGGTATCCGGCCGCACACCGCGCCAGATATTAAACGACTCTGCAGCCTGCTCGACTAACATGCCCCAGCCCATGATGGATCTGGCGGCGCCGGCCTCGCGTGCCCAAATACTGAAGGGTGTTGGGCTAAGACCGTAGGATAAGTCGTAGCAAATCGTTGCATCGGAAATGGCAGCCGCAGGATACGGTGGCGAATCGCCTTTAAGACCCGCCGAGGTAGCGTTGATGACCAAATCATATGTGGTTGAAACAGGAACCACATTGAAGCCACAGGCCGAAACCGGACCCGAGTGCGAGAAGTGGTCGGCCAACGCTTGTGCTTTGCTAAGTGAGCGGTTAGCAATTAGCAACGAGGCTGGCTGCATTTCGAGCAGAGGTCCGACGATTCCGCGCGTGGCTCCACCGGCACCGAGTATTAGAATATTGGCGCCTTCAATAGCGATGCCAAGATTGACAGCGAGATCGCGCAACAAGCCTACGCCGTCGGTATTGTCGCCGTAAATTTGACCGCTCTTGAAGGACAGAGTATTGACCGCTCCCGCGGTTGCCGCGCGTTCACTAGTGTAATCGACGAGTTTACAAACTTCGGATTTGTGGGGAACAGTAATGTTGAGCCCCATGCCACCGGTACGTTGAAACTGACGAATTGCGGCCTCAAGTTTTTCCGGTGAAACTTGCAATAACTCGTACTGAATTTTTTGCCCGGTCTGCAAGGCAAACAGACGGTGAATAATAGGCGAGCGGCTGTGTGAAACCGGGTAACCCATGACACCATATCGAGCGAGTTTAGCCGTCAAAATATTACTCCGCTAGCCATCCCGCAACGTCAATGGCGAAATAAGTCAGGATGCCGTTTGCACCTGCGCGCTTCATTCCGAGCAAGGCTTCCAACACCGTTTTCTTTTCGTCAAGCCAACCATTTTGGGCAGCAGCCTTGAGCATCGCATATTCGCCGCTGACCTGATACGCAAACGTCGGCACATGATATGTGTCCTTGACGCGTCTTACGATATCGAGATACGGCATTGCCGGCTTTACCATGACAAAGTCGGCACCTTCATCGATATCGAGCCCGACTTCACGAATGGCTTCGTCACTATTTGACGGAGCAACCTGATAGCTGAACTTGTCACCGCCGGCAAGATTGGCGCTCGAGCCGACAGCATCGCGAAACGGACCGTAGAAGGCAGACGCAAACTTGGCGGCATAAGCCATGATCAGTGCGTTGTGGTGGCCGTTGTCTTCAAATGCTTCTCGAATAGCGCCAATACGCCCATCCATCATGTCGGATGGTGCGACCATGTCCGCGCCGGCGTCGACGTGCGACAGTGCTTGTTTGACGAGCATCCGGGTTGTTACGTCGTTCAGGACGTAGCCTTCATCGTCAATGATGCCGTCCTGGCCGTGCGTGGTGTAAGGGTCGAGAGCAACGTCCGTAATGATGACCAGTTCCGGTAATGCAGTCTTGATTGCTGTGACTGCGCGTTGCACAAGGCCGTCAGGATTAGCACATTCACTGCCATCAAGACTCTTTTGCTCACTATCTATGACGGGAAACAATGCGACCGCCGGGACCCCTAGATCTCGAGCTTGCTCGAGATGGGTAAGTAATTTGTCGATGCTATAGCGACTAACGCCCGGCAAGGACTCGATAGATTCCTGCCGTTCTTTTCCCTCGAGGACAAAAACGGGGTATATAAGATCACTGGCAGATAGTTGAGTTTCGGCGACCATTCGTCTGAGGGCTGCAGTACGCCGGCTGCGGCGAAGGCGAATAGCGGGAAATTGTCCGGGCTTGGATATTTTCATAGCTGATTAGAATAAGGGAAAATTCGGAAATTGACGAGAATTTCTTATTTTCCCTATATTTAGCGGCGGTTGCCACGTCTTAATCATAGTTTTGGGCCATGGCAGTAATAAAAGCAATATAGGGCGGGTCATCTCGTATGAATAGCAGTAACTCTGTAGTCGCTAGAAAGCACAGGTTTGATCGCGTTGTGGGCGTATTTCACACCGATATGTACCGTTATGCGGCGTGGCTGTGTCGAGACAAGGCAATTGCTGAGGATGTGGTGCAAGAGGCGCTGTTGCGCGCCTGGAAGTCCCTGGACGCCTTACGCGACGACGCAGCAGCAAAGCAGTGGTTACTGACGATCGTACGCCGTGAAAACGCTCGTTACTTTGAGCGCCGCCGGCTGGAAACGGTCGACATAGACAATTTGACGGCGTCGCAGTCAGCATTGCTGGCTGAGGCACCAACCGAAGAGCTGGATGAGTTGCGAGAAGCGATATTCGGGCTCGAAGATGATTATCGCGAACCGTTAGTGCTGCAGGTCCTGATGGGCTTTAGTACCAAGGAAATAGCAGAACATATGGGCTTGAAACAAGGTGCGGTACTGACACGATTGCATCGAGCCCGTTTGAAGCTCAAGGAAGAATCGGCGAATGAGGAAATCTCATGAGCCAGACAACAGACATTATGAATTGTGAAGACTACAAAATAGCACTGGCAGCTGACCCGGATTTCAATGATGAGTCCGGGCACGCGAGCAACTGTGCCGATTGTCAGCTTTACCGCAGCGAAATGTTGGCGCTGGATAAGAGCATTGCCGCTGCGATGCAGATCAATGTGCCGGCGTTGCTGATGCCGGAATTGCCAGACCTTGATACAGAAAATGTAGTTGCCCTGTCGTCACGTCGGACGCCGTCGGCGCCTGTATGGTTCGCCATAGCAGCGAGTGTTGCGTTGGCCGTCTTTATAGGCGTGCGAAGCGATGATCCACAACTGCCGGCAGTGTCGCTGGCAGACCAGGTGTTAGCGCACTTAGATCATGAACCGGAGTCACTAGTGCCAACGAATGTTGCTGTTGACGACGGCCAGCTGGGGAAGGTGGTGCCGCAAAATATTGCAACGCTGAATCACGATTCGGGTCTGATTACTTACGCAGAGACCTGTCCCATCAATGGCAAGCTGGCGCCGCATTTGGTTATTCAGGGGAAGCGCGGTCCTATAACGATTATACTGATGCCCGACGAGGAGATCAGCGCGAACGAGACCCTTGAAGGAGACAATGTTTTCGGTTATCTGCTGCAAGTTGGCAGCGGCAGCATCGCGATCATCGGTGAACGTGACGAAGAGCTAGAAGAAGTTAAACAGAATTTATTGAGTTCAGTGGCTTGGGATATTTAATCGCCCGGTTCCTGAAATTGACGCGCCCGGTCTTGGGCACTTACTACCTGTAGGAGATAAAGAAATGTCAGAGAAGAAAGTTATCAAGCCAATCGCATTGGCAGTAGGCGCAGCACTTGCTGGAACGTTTGCAATCAGTGGCACAGTAAACGCTGAAGTTATCGATAACCCGTTTGCAATGTCTAACCTGACCGTCGGCTACATGCTGGGCGAAGGCGAAGGCTCTTGCGGCGGCGATAAGTCTGAAGGCGAAGGCAGCTGCGGTGAAGGTTCATGTGGCGCAGATGGCGAGAAAGAGGGTGAAGGTTCTTGCGGTGAAGGCGGCGAGAAAGAAGGTGAAGGTAGCTGCGGTGAAGGTTCTTGCGGCGCTGACGGCGAAGAGAAAGACGACGCAGAAGGTTCTTGCGGCGAAGGTTCTTGCGGCGGTTCTGCTTAAGCAGTACACCTTGTAAGTATCAAGAGAAGCCCGCCATTGCGCGGGCTTTTTTGTGTCTCTTGTCCAGTAATCCATGCTGCGATCTTAGTGAACGATTGCTACATTGGCTTGATAGAAGCATTAAGGCAGATCAATGGCGAAAACAGTAACAAGATGCGGATGGGCGGAGGGCGTTAGCCTTGCTTACATTGAGTATCATGACAAAGAGTGGGGCGTGCCGGTATGGGACGACCGGGTGCAGTTTGAATTTCTTATTCTCGAAGGTGCACAGGCCGGTCTGAGCTGGTCGACTATTCTTAACAAGCGTGAAGGCTACCGCAAAGCGTTTGCCGACTTTGATCCAATCAAGGTTGCACGCTTCACTGACAAGCGCATCGAAAAACTTTTGTTGGACCCGTCTATTGTTAGAAACCGCCTCAAGGTGAAGTCGGCTGTCGGTAACGCAAAAGCATTTCTCGCCGTACAAAAAGAGTTTGGAAGTTTTTGCGACTACATTTGGGGTTTCGTTGGCGGCAAGCCGATCCAGTCAAAATTCAAACATGATGCGGACGTCCCAGCGACCTCAGACGAATCGGACGCACTTTCCCTCGATCTCAAAAAGCGTGGATTCAAATTTGTGGGCAGCACCATAATGTATGCGCATATGCAGGCGACCGGCATGGTTAACGATCACGTGAGCGCTTGTTTTCGTTACAAAGAATGCAAAAATCTTGCGAGAAAAGCGAACTGAGGGCGCTTGCTTTCATTTTCGTCGAAGTGGAGAATTGCGAGCATCCCGAAATACTAATAATAAGAGGGAAGCCAAATGTCTGATAACAGCAACGGACAGCCTCCGACCTGGTACTACCTTGTTGCAGTTGCTGCCTTGATCTGGAATGCCATGGGTGTCATGGCCTACGTGATGCAGGTAATGGCAACACCTGAGGCGCTGGCTGAAGCCTATACACCTGAACAAGTAGCATTGCTGATGGCAGTGCCGGCCTGGGCAACTTCGGCAACCGCGATTGCAACCCATTTTGGTTTGTTGGGCTGCGTAATCTTGCTGCTGAGAAAATCAGCGGCGACATGGATATTCGTTATTTCGCTTGTCGCAATCGTTGTGCAGGATATCTATCTATTCGTCTTGTCCGATTCAATCGCCCAATTCGGCACATCCCCTATTTTTATGCAGACAGCGGTACTACTAATCGCTATGGCACTCGTCTGGTATTCGCGCCTAGTTGCCAATCGTTACTATCGTTAGCTCTGCTAGCGCCTGTTGCGAGATGTGCGAGATGCCGCCGAGATAGAGTGTATTGGATAGCAATCCGCTCCAGTTGACAGTGACTTCAGCTGTGGTGCCGGTACCGACGAGCGCGGGGCCGGAGGCCGTCATGTTGCCAACGTCATCTACCTCACCAATAGACCAGGTTAGCAAATCATAGTTTGCGCCCGGACCACCAGGTTCGCTCTGATCGGTCTCGAAGCCGTGCACGTACACGCCGTAAACGCCGGCTGCCGGCTGGTAAATGTTGACCTGCTCCTGCGACGTCTGTGAGCCACTCACGCCGATGCGGCTGCAATTGCTGCCATCCGGTCCACAGTAGTAAACGTACAAGTCCAGATCATCGTCACCATCGGTCAGCGCATCAAACAAAGAAAACCGCAGATAAAGTTGACTTGGCGGAACCACACGAATGTGTTGGGTTACGCCATTCGAGATGCGACGAGTAAAAGTCTGGGTAGGATCGTTGTCGACAAATCCTCTGGGTTCATTCGGCTCTTGCCGGATGATGGGCAGGTTCAATCCGTGTACCCCAACAGCGTAGCTGCCGTTGTAGCCAAACGTAACCGGGAAAGATTCGCTGCCACTGCCGCCGATATAGACGACCTCTCTTGGCGCCGTGACCGCCGCGGGCCTGACAGCTATTGAGCTTCGTACATCATGATCGTCGCCCACCCAGGTCAGTGAGCCGAACTGCCATAAGTACAGTGGGCCGGACACGTAGCGAATCGTAACGTCAAAGCTGGCCGACTGCCCCGGCCCGACGCTGATGCTGGCAGGGACAACGTCAATGCTTATCCCTGGCGGCGCGGACACAGCGACGTTAAAGGACTGTGCCTCGTCACCGGGATTGGTAACGCGACGCGTTACTGTCGTTTCATTGATGAGTCGCGATACCGCTATCGATGGTTGATTAAGATCTCTGGACAAGAAAGAAAGTCCCGCAGCGGCGAGTTCATCGCAACGCTCTTGCGTCACTGCGGGCGATTCAATGCCGCAGGCATAGGCGTCATATTCATCATCGCTGACGTCGTAGACCAGCCCGGGGTCGAATGCATCATTCGGGACGATGTGGCCGGCACCATAGTCGAAAGGATTGGTTGTGCCACTATCGTCGGGTAGCCTCAAATCCTGCCGCGCAGTCGTCATCAACGCCGATTTTACCGCTGCAGGAGTCCACTCCGGGTGCGCCTCCAGCAACAACGCAGCGACGCCGGCCACATGTGGTGTCGACATCGACGTTCCACTCAAATAGGCGAAATTCTCGCCTTGCGTTGCATTGGCCGGATCTGCAGTGAAGCCTGCAATGATGTTGACGCCGGGAGCACTTACGTCTGGTTTCAATACATCGGCATTTGGTCCGGGGCCGCGCGCGGAAAAGTTGGCCATGACATTGCCGGTGTTCGTGGATTGAATCAGTAGACTCTTTTCCAGCGTGACATTCACTTCGATGTTTTCATCAAGTTCGGCGAGAATTAGATTACCAGCCTCCTGACCGATCATCAGCGCTGGAATATCGACGAGACCACTCTCCCCGAACATGACGATAGGATCGCCTGCGATGTTGTAAACGAGGACAGCAATGGCACCTGCATCCTCGGCATTCTTCACCATCTCAGTGAACAGACAGCCGGAGCGCTGCATCAAGGCAATATTGCCGGAGACCTCGGAGCTGTTGACCAAAGCCTGACAACCGTCGGACGAAACGCCAGCCGAGCCTGACGGCAAGGTATTGTCGCCGTCATCGACGAGGACCAACTTGCCCTCAATAGGATCACGATCTGACAGTGGTGGTGAGAACAGCGCTTCGCGGGTCGCGTAGCGGCCTGCAATTGACGCAGGTGAGGTTATCTCCATTGATTCAACCGACGACTCGCCCGCGCGACTGGAGGCAGCGGCGGTGATGACCCATGGTGCGCCGGCTGGCGAGCCTACGGTGGCGAGGGCCGGCCCCTCGTTGCCGGCCGCAACGACGGCCAGCACACCGGCCTTCGTTGCTACCATTAGTGCAACGTCATCCGGTGCAATGGTTTCGCGCCTGGAGTTTCCCACCGAATAACTAATGATATCGACGCCGTCGGCGACCGCAGCATCAATTGCTCGTACCAAATCAGAGGAGTTACAACTCGCGCGCGACTCGAAGGGTCGCAGCCAGCAGGCTTTGTAAGCAGCAACTCGCGCGCGTGGCGCCATGCCTTCGATATCACCGATGAGTGTTCCAAATATCGACGCACTCGTATATATGCCGGCAGCCGTCGTTGCTGTGTGCGTTCCGTGGCCGTCCGCATCACGTGGCGAACGAAAATCATTGACGTCAATGGCTCCCGCCTGATCGGCGCCTTCGACAAACCACCGGGCACCGATCAACTTGTTGTTGCAATCGCTTGCTTCGAACTGATCGCCACTCTCACATGTTCCGTTCCAGTTTTCTGGTGGTTCGAAATCAAGTGTGTCTGGTAATTTGTTGTAACGCTTACAAAGCCATAGACCAAGAACCGACGTCTTTCCCCAATTGCTGCGGCAACGACTCGGACGAGGGGCTTCAATCGAGTCGCTTAAAGATGGATGGCCGGGTGCGATACCACTGTCGATAATCCCAATAATAACGCCGTTGCCATCCAGGCCACGCTCGGTCCGCAGTCCGCCATCGCTGTCGAACAGACCAAGAAAGGAACGACTATCGGTAGTTGCAAGTGGACGAATCTCGTCCTCCCACACATTCAGTACCTCATCAAGTTCTCGCAGCTTCTGAGCTTGGGCGGGTCCCAAGCGAACAGCAAAACCGTTTAGTCCATACTTGTAACTGTAAATTGCTTCCGTGCCCGGACCGACTTTTTTCAATACTTCTTGTTGTTCGCTATCAAGTTTGGCGGTGTAAGCGCGAATCGCGGAACTGTTCTTTTCAAAGCGAGGTCGCGTTTTGGCATTTTTCAAGCTGCTTACGGCGAGCGATTTCGGGAATTTTGCGTAATGCTCTCCGGCAGATGGCGACGTGAGCTGTACGATATACACTTTCGATGCGATCAGATTTTCATCGCCGCCAAGCAGCGCACCAGCCGAACCGCCTGTCGCCGCGTTATTCTCGGCACTCACGCTGACCGAGGTCAGGAGCAGGCCAACTATGAGGAGTCCGTATTTCAGTTTCACGCTGGTTCATCACGGTGTAGCAATCGCTCATTATACCGCGACTAGATTGCTAAGTTCGTCAAAAGAAAGCGTCCTCTTAAGCTGTTATTAAGTAGACGCTGCTCGCCGAACTTATAACCAGTCCTGAGCCTTGAGGTAGTTTTGATACAGATCGTCTTCAGCCGAGCCGGGCTCGGGGCTCCAGTTATACTGCCATCTGACCTGAGGCGGCAGCGACATCAAAATTGATTCGGTGCGACCGCCGGATTGCAGACCGAACAGTGTGCCGCGATCGTATAGAAGATTGAATTCTACATAGCGGCCGCGACGATACAGTTGAAACTGCTTTTGCTGCTCGCCGTATGTGTGGTCACGGCGACGTTCAATTATTGGTACATAGGCGGCGAGGAAGTTATCTCCAACTGATCGTAAGAAAGCAAAACTGTCATCAAAACCAGCCTCATTGACGTCATCAAAAAATAAACCGCCAACGCCGCGAGTCTCGTCACGGTGTTTGAGATAGAAGTACTCGTCGCAGGATTTTTTGTATTTCGCATAGAGGTCATCGCCGAACGGAGCGCACGAAGATTTGGCAGTTTCATGCCAATGCAAAACATCTTCGCGAAAAGCGTAGTAGGGAGTCAGGTCAAAGCCGCCGCCAAACCACCACACAGGATCCGATTCGCCAGCGGAGAAAAAGCGAAAATTTGCGTGCGTGGTAGGTACGTAGGGGTTTTCCGGATGCAGTACGAGAGAGACACCCAGAGCCTGAAACTGCTTTCCCGCCAATTCTGGTCGATGCTTGGTTGCGGATGGTGGCATTTGCTCACCGAACACGTGGGAAAAGCTAACCCCCGCCTGCTCGAATAACTTGCCGCCTGACAGCACCCTGCTTTCGCCACCACCGCCTCCCGGCCGTTGCCAATTTTCGGCCAGGAATTCTGCTTGGCCGTCTAAATCTTCAAGCGTTGTGCAGATGTGATTCTGCAGAGACTTGAGATAATCCTTTACCAGATCAATGTTGCTCAAATTTGAGTGCTCTTTTTAACGGGGCCGCAAGACAGCGCCGGTTGCTAAATGGCGAATTTCCGACGGTCCTGTAGCCGGACCGCAGTCACCGGGAACAATATAGTCTACTAGACTCCGAAACTGCCGACGCAGACTTAGTTGATCGCTGGCGACGGCTTCCCCACTGAGATTGGCGCTGGTGGAAACGATCGGTGAATTCACGGCGGTACAGATTTCCCGTGCGACCGGGTTGGTGGTCAAACGAACGGCGATGCCGACGTTGTCGCCACGAACGATTGCCTTCACTTTACTGGCGGTCGGCACTATCCAGGTTATCGGTTTTGCAGGGTCCGGTTCTGGCAGCTCCGTATCCGTTGGTAACTTAATCCAGCCATCCAGCTGCGCTGAGTTCGCGGCGATTAATATCAATCCCTTTGAAGCATCGCGTTGCTTGATTTGGAGGACACGCTGAACCGCGTCGAGGTGATCGGGAAGGCATCCCAGACCGAAAACACCCTCAGTCGGATAAGCAATGACTCCGCCGCCATGCAGAACTGCAGCGACTTTGTCGGCGATGCTCATGCTTCAGTCCTGGTCTTTCGTGTTCGTGGCTGGACGCTTAGGCTTGGCGGTTTTTTTGGCGGCTTTTTTCTTCGCAGTTTTTTTCTTGGTGGTCTTTTTATTTACCTTTTTCTTTTTGCCACGCCGTCCGCGTTCTGGTGCGGCCGCCAGGAGCTCAACACACTCTTCGAGTGTCAGTGACTTTGGATCACGATCTTTTGGCACGCGAGCGTTCTTCGCTTTGTCGGTAATGTACGGTCCGTAACGTCCGTTCAATACTTGAATACCTTGCTCATCAAAATCCTGAATGAGGCGGTTCGCATCCTCGAGCATTTTCGCGGCGATCAGTTCCAGCGCACGCGGCAGCTCGACCGTGTACGGATCATCTTCTTTCATCGACACGTACTTATCGCCGTAGCGAACGTAGGGGCCGAAACGGCCAACGCTAGCCGTCACTGGCAAGCCGTCTTCAGTTTCACCGAGTTTGCGCGGTAATTTGAACAGTTCCATTGCCGCCGCCATATCGATGTCGTTCATCTTCTGGCCCGGACGCAGGCCGGCAAATTTCGGCTTTTCTTCGTCGTCCTTGGTGCCTATTTGCACGAACGGTCCATAACGGCCCATGCGTACGGTAACCGGTTTGCCGCTTTTCGGGTCGGTGCCGAGTTCGCGGGCCTGGGCAACCTGTTCGCGGCTTACCGAGACTTCTTTGTCTTCGCACAGCGCATGGAAGGGTGCCCAGAACTGTTCAAGCAAAGGCACCCAGTCTTTTTCGCCCAAGGAAACAAGATCGAGATCGTCTTCCAGCTTCGCTGTGAAATCGTAATCCACATATTGTGTGAAGTGCTCGGTTAAAAATCCGATGACGATGCGCCCGATATCGGTCGGGGTGAATCGTTTGGCTTCAACTTCGACGTACTCGCGATTCTTTAGCGTCGCGATGATGCTTGCATAGGTTGAGGGACGACCAATGCCATGCTCTTCCAGCGTTTTTACAATACTCGCTTCCGTAAAGCGCGGTGGCGGCTCGGTAAAGTGCTGTTCCGGACGTAGCTCATCGAGTTTGATGGTGTCACCTTTCTCAATATCAGGAAGCAAGCGATCGCCGTCATCGTCTTTGGAATCGTCTTTGCCTTCCTGATAAACGGCCATGAAGCCCGGCTCGACCAGGATTGAACCGTTGGCTCGCATGTGGTGACCCGCATCGGCGGTGCCAGCGGCCATTTCAATGGCGACCGTGTCGAAGACTGCGGGCACCATCTGGCTGGCCATGGTGCGCTTCCAGATTAGTGAATACAGTTTGAACTGATCTTCGTCGAGTACTGCCTTCAGGTCGTCCGGCGTACGCGCGACTGACGTGGGGCGGACTGCTTCGTGAGCTTCTTGCGCATTTTTTGCTTTGGTTTTGAATACGCGTGGCTCATCGGGGACGTTCTTAGCGCCATAGCGTTCGGCAATGACTTCACGAATTTCGGCAAGGGCAACTGCCGCGAGCGTGACGGAGTCCGTACGCATATAGGTGATCAGACCAACCTGATCCTCGCCTGGCAGTGCAATTCCTTCGTAAAGTTTCTGCGCTACGCGCATGGTGCGTTGCGTATTAAAGCCGAGTTTTCGAGATGCTTCCTGTTGTAGCGTCGATGTTGTGAACGGCGCGGTGGGGTTGCGACGGCGCTGCTTCTTGGTGACGCTCATTACTGTGAGTTCGCCAGCGGCAGCATCAAGCAGGGTTTTCTCTACTTCGCGCGCGGCAGTTTCGTTCTCAAAGCTGAATTGTTCGACTTTCTCGCCCTTATAACTAACCAGGCGCGAAGTGAAGGGCTGGGCGTTCTTGCTGACATCTGCCTCAATCGACCAGTACTCGCGTGCTTTGAACGCTTCAATTTCGAGCTCTCGCTCGACGATCATGCGCAACGCGGGACTCTGGACCCGACCAGCCGAAAGACCGCGCTGCACTTTCTTCCAAAGTAGCGGCGACAGGTTGAAGCCAACCAGGTAGTCCAGGGCTCGTCGCGCTTGCTGTGCGCCAACCAGGTCACCTGATATTTCGCGAGGATTAGCGACCGCGTCACGAACAGCTTGCTTGGTGATTTCATGGAAGATGACGCGATGAACTTCCTTATCCTTAAGAATGCCTTTTTCTTTTAACAGCTCAACCAGATGCCAGGAAATGGCTTCGCCTTCGCGATCCGGATCAGTCGCGAGGTACAAGGCGTCGGCTTTCTTTAGCGCCCTAATGATTGCATTGACGTGTTTTTCGTTACGCTCGATGATCTGATACTTCATCGAAAAGCCTTTATCCGTCTCAACCGCACCTTCTTTTGGGATCAAGTCGCGGACATGGCCATACGAGGCGAGAACGTCGAAGTCCTTGCCTAGATACTTGCTAATGGTGCTCGCTTTAGCGGGTGATTCGACAATTACGAGATTTTTGGACATTTTCCAGGTGCGACCCTTAATGTAATTGTTAGTCCCTGAACGCAAAACCGCGGACTATGCCGCGGTTGAATTACAGGCTTCATGACGGTGTGTCAAGAAAATTGCGGTTGAGTCAGTGAACCGCGCCCGAGTTTTCCTCGAAAACCAGGTCTTCCATACGAGCGTAGGCAAGCTCTTGACCCGGTTGGCTAAAGAGCACCATCAAAACCACCCACTTGATTTGTTCGACGTCAATGTCGGCGGACTCAAGGGCTAGCAGCCGATCGACCAGTAACTCGCGCTGCGGCGGCGACAATATTCCTGTGTGCTCAAGGTAAGTAATGTAGCCACGACAAGACGCATCGAGCCGCTCGTGCTCAAAGTCGTTGTAAATGCGAGTGCCGTGCGCCGACAAGTTGCCGTAATTAAGACTTTCCTGATGATCCGTCAGACCATCAAGCCAGATTAGTGCGCGTTCGATTTCGCTGTCACCAAAACCCGCGCGCGATAATTCCATGCGCAATTCATTCTGATCGGGTTCGGGGACTTCTTCGGTGTCGACGTAGGATTCAAACAAGTACATCAGTACGTCGAGAACATTTTCTTTCATGCTTGGAGCGGCTCCTTATCTTCAAGCAATTAGGGAATAGCGTCCGCCAGAGTGAGCCTCAATTTCTCCTTGAAGCTCCAGGATGAGAAGCATGGAGGAAAGCTGGTCAATCGTCAAACCAGATTGCGCCCCTATCTCGTCCATCGTCGCCGGGTCGAAGCCTAGAGCGTTTTTGAGCTTTACGTAATCCTCGTCGCCATCGGATAGCGGGGCCTTGTCAGGCATTGAATCTATTACATTTTTTTGCAGATGGTCAGCTAAAGGGGCCAGTTCCGAATGGATGTCGGCGGCAGATTCCACCAACTTTGCGCCCTGCCGAATTAATTCATGACAACCTCGTGCGAGCGCATTATGGATAGAGCCGGGTATGGCGAATACTTCTCGCCCTTGTTCTGCTGCCAGCCTTGCGGTGATTAGGGAGCCGCTGCGGCGCGCAGCCTCGACTACCAGGGTGCCCATGCTAAGACCGCTAATAAGACGATTGCGCTCCGGGAAGTGGTGTTTTTCGGGGGCCGCCCCCAATGGATATTCGCTGACCAACGCGCCTGTCGATGCGATCTGATGGGCCAGTTCGTGATTCGCAGCAGGATAGACCCGGTCGATGCCGTGACCTAGAAAGGCAACCGTCGTGCCGCCAGCGTCCAGCGCACCACGATGTGCCGCGGTATCAATTCCCTGAGCAAGTCCGCTGACGATGGCATAGCCGCCGCGTGCCAGGTGACGCGAGAACTCGAACGCATTCTGAGTACCGCCGCGGCTAGGATTGCGGCTGCCGACGATTGCCAGCGAAGGCAAATGCAAAGCATCAACACTGCCGTTGACGAACAACAACAAAGGCGCGCCCTTGATCTGTGAGAAAAGTTCCGGGTAGTCGTCGTTGCCATACGTGACAATTGAGTGAGTATCCGACTGCAGCCACTCCAATGCGGCGGAAATAGCCTGCTCATTGGGTGCGGCGAGTGCTGCGGCTTTCTTCTCCGAAAGCCCGGCAGTTCGCAGGCGGCTTTCGCTCTGGCTAACGATTGAATCGATACTGCCAAATTCTTCGATGAGGGCGGCGAGTTCGGCAATGCTTATATAAGCATGTGCGAGAAGCAGCCATTCGCGATGTTGCATTGCCATAGCCAAGGGTGATCGGGAATCTAATAGTAACGCCAACCGCGAGCGAGCGAATGCTCGATTTGTCTGCGATGCGTCAAAAAAAACGGCGCCGAAAGGCGCCGTCTTTGTTTAACGTTATCCAGGCGGATTAGATTGGGTTGCGAACCGTATCGTGAATGTGGATCGCATGTGTTGCTTCCATTACCAATCCATAGCTGATGCGATCATAGGTTTTGAACACCATAATCGTACCGGCTTCTTCATCCGGAAGTCGAACCTTACCGCCGCGGAAGCGATCTTCAATTTCCTCACCTGACTGGAAAACAGAGAGAACATCACCGACCGACAAACCGTTGCTCGATCCACGGTTCATTACCACGACCTGATACTGGCCGATCTGCGTTACGCCGCCAACGACTGAAATAATACGACCATTAATATTGTTGCTAGGCGTTCGTGGGAAAAAGTTCAGAGGGACGTCAACTGCAGCTGGCAGCAGACGATCGCCCATAACGGCTTCCTGCGTTGATTTCGTCAGCGCTATGGTTGCTGGATCGCCAGTGCGGCGCAGGCTGGCTTCCCCAATCAGGATGCCGTGATAGCCGATCATGCGATTATCGTCCGGGTCTACCAGAGGATCACCGACGTGAACAACGTTATAGCGTGTGCTCGGCTGGTCACCCCCGACACCGCGCACGTAGACTTCATTGCCCGCTGACGCAATCAAATGATCGCCACGGGTGTCTAGTAAGTACGGTAGTGAATCGGCCTGGCTCTTCTCAAGCACCACACCGGAGCTCAAGAATGAAGCGACGGATTCATAAGAAATGCTGGTCACTGCCTGCGATAGCGGTGTGACGCGCGCTTGCGGTGACATGCGATAGGTTGAAGCCCGCACGTTCGTAATGCGCGCTTGACCATCGATGTATACCAAGCCAAGAACGTCACCCGGGTATATAAGGTGTGGGTTCTCAATTTCAGGATTGACATACCAGATCTCCGGCCAATACCAAGGATCCTTTAGGAACATTGCGGATATGTCCCACAAAGTGTCACCGACCTGAACGACATATTCGTTTGGGTGTCCATCTGCCAGCGGCACAGGATCGCTTACGCGTTCGAGTACCGGCTCATATGGAGCAGCGGTATCATTTGAACCGTAGTCGGTTTGCGACTGAGTGGTCGATGTAGTGGAAACGGAGCTATCAGGATCGTAGCTGTTAGCGGATGGATTGGATCCGCATCCGATCAGGGTGGCAGCTAACGTGACCGCAGTCAGCCGGAGGCTAGTATTCAGGCAATTCTTGCTGAGAGACATGATTTGCGGTTGCTCCATACAAATAGGTTTGGGCCTCAATTAGCGAGGCATTGCTATACTATGTCGTTCCGGGGCTGCCGAGGCTGCTGTACGTCACATTTCCGGCCCCAAAAGTGTCCGAAAGGGCCTGTTTAACGCGGCATTGTCTGACATCTTATTCAATAAAGTCAAACGTTTAGGTCGCTTACTGGGTGTTTCACGCGAAATATTGCTTGATTCATTATGTTTCACCGGGTTGATTATGACCCAATTGAGAGCCGATTGGCTTATGTTTAAACGATGGCAAAACTGAAGATACTCGAATTCCCGGATCCACGGCTCCGGACCAAGGCAAGCCCGGTTGAGGTTGTTGACGATGACTTGCGCGCGCTAATTGCCGATATGTTCGAAACCATGTACGCGGCCCCCGGCATTGGCCTCGCGGCGACACAAGTCGATGTGCATAAACGGCTGCTGGTGACGGACATATCTGCGAACAGTGACGCGCCGTTGGCATTGATCAATCCGGTTATTCTCGAAAAAGACGGTCTCGTTGCTACCGACGAGGGTTGCTTGTCTGTGCCGGGCTTCTATGAAGAAGTCGAGCGTGCGGAGCAAATAAAGGTGCGATTCCTCGATCGAGATGGCGTTGAAGTGGAGCTGGAAGCAGAGGGTTTGCAGGCTGTTTGCATTCAACATGAAATCGACCATCTCGATGGCAAACTTTTTGTTGACTACATTTCGGAGGCAAAGCGGCAGCGTATTCGCAAGAAATTGCTCAAAGAACAACGCCAGCTGACCGCGGAAGCCACCTAGGCATTTAACCGTGAGTGACCCACGCATTATTTTTTCCGGAACGCCGGCGTTTGCGCTTGCGTCACTGCGGGCATTGGTGGAGGCGGGACTCGTGCCGATTGCCGTCTATACACAACCGGATCGACCTGCCGGTCGTGGGCGTCAAATGACCGCGAGCGTCGTCAAAAAATTCGCCTGCGAAGCAGGCATCCCGGTTCTGCAACCGCAGACATTGCAGAGCGCGGAGGTAGTCAGGGAATTTGCATCGCTTAAGCCAGACATAATGATCGTGGCCGCTTACGGTTTGATCCTGCCGCAAAATATTCTTGATGTTCCGACTCACGGTTGCCTGAACGTTCATGCATCGGTGTTGCCGCGCTGGCGTGGAGCAGCGCCAATACAAGCGGCGATCCTGGCGAACGATGCAAGCACCGGTGTGAGCCTCATGCGAATGAACGCCGGTCTTGATTGTGGTCCGGTGTATTCAACTCGCAGTGTTGCTATCTCCATGACCGAGAGTGCAGGAGAGTTACATGATCGGCTTGCGGAGCTGGGTGGTGAGCTACTGGTCAGTGATTTGGGCCGCATTATTGATGGTTCGCTGCAGCCGGTTGATCAGGATGATAACGCGGCAAGTTACGCGCATAAAATTAAGAAACAGGATGCTGAAATTGATTGGGCGAAACCTGCCGACGCGTTGCAACGCCATATCAGGGCATACAATCCGGCTCCAGGCGCTTATTTCTTTTCTAAAAATTCCGAGCGTGTAAAGGTCTGGCGGGCAGAATATGTTGCCGGCGTGAATGCAGCCGTGGGCACGTTTGTGAAGTACGACAAAGACGGCATCGTTGTCGCCTGCGGCCGCGATGGTCTGCGCCTCAAGGAACTGCAATTGGCCGGCAAGCGTCGTGCGCTGGCGCATGAGTTTGTTTCGCAGATTGATCTTCGCTGATGAAGTCAACGGGCGCTAAAGTCAGGGCAGTCGCTGCCGAGATTGTCGACGCCGTTGTCAATGGCGGTCGGTCACTGGACGCTGTGATTCGGGACAACGAAACTCGCCTGCCGGTTAGCGAGCGCGCACTATTGCGCATGCTTTGCTTCGGCACTTTGCGTCAGCACTGGAGACTGCAGAGCTGGATCGCGCAGCTCGTCAGCAAGCCGCTGCGCAAACGAGATAGCGTAATTAATTCGCTATTGGCTATCGGCTTGTATCAGATCGCTGAGATGCGAATTCCAGATCACGCGGTTGTGTCAGAGACGGTTCAGGCCACACGCACACTAAAGCGCCCGAAAATGGCTGGCTTGGTGAATGCGTGTTTGCGTCGCTTCACTCGCGACAATTTAGCGGCGAGCGAAGCAGCAGATATCGAGGCGCAATGGAACCATCCATCCTGGTTGATCGATACGATTCGAACAGACTGGCCTGATGACTGGCAGAAAATTCTGAGTGCTAATGACGAGCGCGCGCCAATGTGGCTTCGTGTCAATTCATTGCGAGCCAGCCGCGACGGCTATCTACTAAGACTGCGCGAGGCGGGGTTGCAGGCAGAGGGGATCGAGGCCATTCCAGATGCGATTCGATTGCACGAACCGCAGCCGGTGGCCGAGCTGCCTGGCTTTGCAGACGGTGATGCGTCGGTGCAGGATGCGGCCGCGCAAATTGCAGCGCGGTGGTTGTTGCGGGATATCGATTCTATTGAGGGTAATTTGCGAGTCCTCGATGCATGTGCGGCCCCGGGCGGTAAAGCCGGGCATTTGCTTGAAATTGGCGGCGATAGGATGTCGTTGCTGGCGCTGGACAAGGACGAGTCCCGCCTTGCCAGTATCGATGAAAATCTCGACAGAATCGGGCGCAGTGCGACCGTTATCAGCGGTGATGCATCGAATCCACAGGAATGGTGGGATGGAAAGCCCTTAGATCGCATCCTGCTGGATGCGCCTTGTTCGGCGTCGGGCGTGATCAGGCGCCATCCGGACATCAAGTTGCTGCGACGAGAGAGTGATATCGGCCGGCTCAAGAACCTGCAGCTGTCGCTTTTGAAGGCGCTTTGGGCGCTGCTTTTACCTGGGGGCAGCCTGCTTTACGCAACCTGTTCGGTGCTTGCGGCAGAAAATGACGAAGTGATCGGGCGCTTTCTTGAAGAGCAGAAGGATGCTGTTGAGAACGAGTTGTTGCCAAATAACAACATCCACGATCTAATGCGGAGAAAGGCGTATGGCTATCAGGTCTTGCCGGGAACGGCCGGAATTGACGGTTTTTTCTACGCTGCATTAGATAAGAAGAAGGTTTCCTGAAGATACTGATGTTCTGCCCCATCCCCATTGCACACCTCAAGCCGTTGCCACGCATTGCGTTGTTGCTGATTGCTTTACTCACTCTCGGCACCAGCCTGGCGCAGGAAGGTGTTGAGCGCGAGGGCTATTTCGAGGTTCGCTCGGCATCGACAGAGTCGGTCAGCGGCGTGCATACGCTGGATGCCCGCTTACAGTTGGTGCTCAGCAGTGAGGGACTGGCCGCACTGGAAAGCGGCGTGACTTTGACCATCGAAATGCAAATGCAGGTCATACGCGTCAAACGCTTCCTGGTTGATAGCGTCGATGCTGAACTCACCATTCGTCACGAGCTCGAATTTCGTCCTTTGAGCCAGCGCTACATCGTTAAGAATCTAAATAGTGGAGATCAGGATTCCTTCGCAACACTCTACTCCGCGTTGAATAGCCTGGGGCGGGTTCAGGGATTACCCGTAATTGATGATGAATTGCTCGAGCCGGATCGTGAATATCGACTGCGCTTGAGAGCCATGCTTAATACACAGCAATACCCGGCACCACTGCGCCTGCTGTTCTTCTGGCGTGGACAGTGGCAGTTACAAAGTGAATGGTATGAATGGTTGTTAGAACGATAAAGCGCGTATTACTTACTCTATTGGCCGTGGCTGGTGTCACGCTCGGTCTCGCCGCGCTTTTCTTACTGACAAATACCGTACAACGATCCGACGACTTTGATCGGCTTCAAGATATTATTTTGGCGATCAATCTTGTCGGCGGCGTGATTCTTTTTCTAATACTGATCGGCAATCTTTGGCGCCTCTTTCGCGACTATCGGCAAAATATTCCTGGTGCAAAACTTAAGGCGCGTATGGTCAGCATGTTCGTTGGGCTTGCCGTGCTGCCGTTGCTGGTGGTGTTTTATTTCTCGACCCAATTTATTAATCGTGGCATTGATAGTTGGTTCAATGTGCAGGTTGAGGAGGGCCTTGATAACGCACTGGCGCTAAGTCGCGCTGCGATTGAGTTTCGCAAACGCGAAAATCTGCTTGCAACCAATCAAGTTGCGCAACGACTGGCAAGTGTCCCCGATCGTCAGTTGGTGTTTGAGCTGAGGTTGCTGCGGCGCGACAGTGGCGCCAATGAAATGACAGTTTACGGCGATAACAATCGCGTACTTGCGAGCAGTACCGACAGCGCGGTCGCAATTCTACCTAGAGCTCTGACGGAAGAAGTTACGCTGCAGATGCAACAGGATCGGCCGTACGTCAGCCTGGAACCATTAAGCACTGGAAGCGCCGCCATTCGTACCGCCGTTTCGTATGTCTATCGTGGTAACCGCTCACGTCAATCGCGTATCTTGTTGGCACACTTTCCGGTCGAAGAGCGGCTGGGCAACATGATTAACAGCGTTGAAACATCCTATTCCGAGTATCAGCAGCTGGTATTTTTCCGTGAAGACCTGAAGGACCTGCTAACACTGACGCTGGCATTCGTATTGCTGCTTAGCTTGTTGGCAGCTATTTACGGTGCATTCGTACTATCGCGCCGTCTGGTTGCGCCGATTCAGGACCTGGTCGCAGGTACACGCGCGGTGGCAATGGGTGATTTCGATACGCGTTTGCCGACACCAACGCGCGATGAGATCGGATTTCTTGTGACTTCCTTTAATGACATGACGCAGCGATTGGCGACAGCCCGTCGTGAGGCGACGCTGAGCCAGGCACTGGTCGAGGCGGAGCGCACTAATTTGGAAGTTATCTTGGCACGCCTTTCAACCGGCGTCCTTGCCCTCGAGTCTGACCTAAAGATTCGCACTGCAAATCAGGCAGCGGGTTCAATTCTTGGCGTCAGACTTGAGAACCGCTCGGGCGAGGCGCTCCGTGATGTAGCGCGAGGGATTCCCCTGCTAGAGCAATTCGTTGACGTTGCTTGTGTGCATCTCGACGCCGGTGAAACGGAGTGGCGCGAGCAAATCGTCTTGCGCGACGAAGTTGGCCGGCGCGTTCTAACCTGCGCTTGCACGACATTGCCGGGCGATGATGACAATGCTGCTGGTTTCGTTATTGTTTTTGACGACATAACCGCGTTGTTGCAGGCGCAACGAGATGCAGCATGGGGCGAGGTGGCTCGTCGTCTGGCACACGAAATCAAGAATCCCCTGACGCCAATTCAACTGTCGGCAGAACGCATGCGCCGCAAGTATTTGAACACCATGGATGAAGAGGAGGCGCGGATACTGGATCGAGCGACACACACTATTGTTCAGCAGGTTGAGGCCATGAAAGAAATGGTCAACGCATTTAGTGACTACGCGCGTGCGCCGGATATGGATATTAGCCGCTTCGATCTTGACAAGCTGGCGCATGAGATTGTTGACCTCTATAGGACGCAGGAAAGCAGTGTAAAAATTGTTCTGACCTCTGATCCGACGATGCCGCTGGTCGAAGGCGATCAGGGACGGGTTAGACAGATTTTGCACAATCTGATTCGAAATGCGGTCGAGGCGCTTGAGGGGTCGAACGATGGGCGCATTGATGTGCAGATAGGAGCCGCTGAAATTGATCTGGTCAAAATGGTACAGATTCGCGTTGAGGACAATGGTCCAGGTTTTGAAACCGGCTCGGTTGATCAAGTTTTTGATCCTTATGTCACGACCAAACCAAAGGGAACCGGGCTCGGACTCGCGATTGTCAAGAAACTGGTGGAAGAACACGTTGGATCTATTCGCGCCGAAAACCGCAGTGATGGCGGGGCGGTGATAAGCATCCGCCTGCCGCTGAATGAAGCGGCTCGAGAACTAATAATTGCCAAAGTGCCCGGACGCGCCGAAAAACGGAGGGAACAAGCATGAGTAGTCCCAAGATATTAGTTGTTGACGATGAAGAGGATAATCGTGCGTTAATTCAAGACATATTGTCGGATGAGGGCTACGGTGTAACAGTTGCCGCGAATGCCAGCGAGGCCCGCACGGCACGTGCAGAGCGTACTTTTGATCTGATCCTGCTGGATATATGGATGCCGGACACTGACGGCATTACGTTATTGCGTGAGTGGTCGGATGCAGGCGACCTGAGCTGCCCGGTCGTCATCATGTCCGGGCATGGCACGGTCGATACAGCTGTTGAGGCAACTCGCCTGGGTGCTTTGGATTTCGTCGAAAAACCTTTGTCTCTTGCAAAATTGTTGCGCACAGTAGAGACAGCGCTGGAATCGGCGGGCAAGCAGTCTCGTGCAGCGCGAAAACTCTTGCCATCTCTGCTGGCACCGGTTGGGCGCAGCGCATTAATGAAGGCGCTGCGTGAGCGCGTACAGCAATACGCCCGCCATGATGGTTATGTATTGCTCAGCGGTGAGGCAGGCTCGGGGCGTGGTGCGTTTGCCCGTTACATGCATGGACTAAGCCGGCGCGCTAATGAGCCCCTGAGCAGCCTCATTGCTGCGTCGATCACCGATAGCAATGCCGAAGAACAATTGCTTGGCAGTGAAAGTAGTGGCGAAGTGACGGTCGGAGCATTCGAGCGTGCCGCGGGGGGCACGCTGGTCATTGATGAATTGTCGGACCTTAGCAGCGCTGCCCAGAAGATCTTACTCGGGGTGATCGAGGATGGTCGCTTTACGCGAGTTGGCGGAAGTGCACCGGTCAAGCTGACGGCAAGAATAGTGGCTACGGTCCGTCCCGACTATGAAGCGAAGGTTGAGAGCGGCAAGTTGCGTGACGATCTGGTCGCGGAGCTGGGGGTCCTGAAACTGTATGTGCCACCTCTGCGTGAGTACTCAGAAGATGTACCGGAGTTGCTGACCTACTATGTCGACAAGCTGGTTGATGCAGAAGGCTTAACCTTCAGGCGATTTAGTTTTGCGGCGCAAAACCGGCTAAGAAACTATCCCTGGCCGGACAACGTCCGCGAACTAAAGCATCTTGTCAGGCGCTTATTGTTGTCAGGCAGCGACGCGGACATAGAGCTTGAAGAAGTTGAAGCTGAAGTATCTGCCATGACACCTATTGATGAACCGCTGGTAAAGCAGGATTTACTGGCGCTGCCATTGCGCGAAGCTAGAGAACATTTCGAACGTTCCTACCTGCAACAACAGTTGGTGTTGTGCGATGGCAAAGTTGGACAATTGGCGAAGCGAGTTGGTATGGAAAGAACGCATCTTTATCGCAAACTGCGTTCGCTCGGTGTAGACCTTAAATCAGTCGCCGTCGACGACTAGCTGGTGTTGTTTGAACTCGTCGCGTGCGGCGGGAAGTAGTTGGCCATCGGGCTGGAAGTGCAGCCCTGGTGTGCCGAAGTCAGCAATGCTCAAGTCGCGGAGCAGATTCAATGCGCGTTGTTCTTTGTCGATGCTGGGGCCGGCGGGCCGCAGCTGTACAGTTGATACTATTTCTCCGCTAAGGAAGTTTCCGGCGCCGTCCAGTGTGGCAGTCAAAATAGGCGCAATGCCCTTGATGCCGGCGACACTGATACCGTAGTAGGTAGCGAAATTGCCAAGACTGTAAGCGATCAGGCGGTTTTTGTAGCGTTCCATGCCACGTACCACGTGTGGGCCGTGGCCGATTACAAGATCGGCGCCGGCGTCGACCACACCGCGGGCAAACCAAACAACGTCACCGCGCGGTTCGCCGTAATATTCCTCTTCAGCGAATGGGATATGGGTGACATCAGCGCCTTCTGCGCCAGCGTGAAATGTAACGATGACGATGTCATGGCTGCGGGCGTATTGCTCAACCGTTGCGAAGGCGAGATCGTAGTCCAGTGCCAGGTTTGACTCCTGGGTGACCGCGTAAGCGAGAACCGCCACATTCAGACCATTTACTGCAAGGCTTGCGAAATCACCCTCGCGGCCGCTGTGGTGTATGCCGCGGGCCGCCAATGCCTGCATGCTGCTGGTACGGCCCTCTTCCCGGAAGTCGCGGGCGTGATTGTTGGCCAGGCTTAAGACGTCGAAGCCAGCGGCTTTGTAGTGATCCGCGTAACGAGTTGGTGAGCGGAACAAATAACACGCCGCCGGATTGCTGCACTTCTTGCCGGGCTGTCCGCCATCGAGCAGAACGCCCTCAAGATTCCCAACGCTTATATCCGCTGCGGATATAACATCGGTGACGTCGGCCAGGAAACCGATGCCATCATCATCGGGAAGGTGATTCTCTGGATAGTCAGTACCCAGCATCATGTCGCCAACGGCGGCGACGCTTAAGCGAAAGCTTGTTTTGTCCTCCGTAGGTTTGGGCGGTATGGGCCGTGGCGCCACAACGGGTGGCAAGGGCTTTTCCTCAGGTGCTGGTGCGGCGGCAGGCTTGCTTTCCGGTGGTGCGCTTACACAGGCCGCGATCTGCACGAGCGCTGCGAGAAACACTAGCTTTGCGAGCCTAGTCACCTAATCGGATTCGCATGACGTCAATCTTGGCGGCGCGCAGGCGACTGCGGGTGATGTTTAGTTCGTTGAGATCGTCGATAGGTCCTATGTAGACCCGATAGAAGTCGCGGTTATTGACTCTGGCACGCTGCACTCGTGATTCAATGCCATGCAAAGCGAGTTCCGCGCGACGCCGATCCGCATCGTTGTGAGTAGAGAAAGAACCAGCCTGTAACAGGTATAGACCGGCTTCTTCAATAGCCTGTGGTTCGAGATCTTCGTTAATGGCCGGTTTATCCGTCTCAACGACCATTTCGAAT
>CAJQPL010000029.1 GCA_905480215.1 uncultured Woeseiaceae bacterium
TTCCGTACCTACCCGTTCTCGGCAAAAGAAGCCCATTTAAGGCATTGGGTATTCGCCTATCGCAAGCTGTAGGCAAGTGATAGCTGTCGCCTAAATTGTCTGCTTTAAGCGGCTGCTTTCGTTCCCGCTTTCGTAGGTACATTACCGACTTTTCAGCCCCATCGGTTACGAACTAAAATTGTGAAATGGTAATCAGATGCCGCCGTACCGCGTTGGCATATTGATAAGACTGGAGCATGGTATGAACGATATCAAAAAGAACTTCGAAGAACTCACTGATGACATTGAGGAGATGGTCGAGAAGCTCAAACAGGAACGTGACGAGCTAGGCGTCAAGTTGCATCTTGCCAAAATGGAAGCTAGCGAAGAATGGCAAGAACTCGAACGCAAGTGGTCGAAACTAGAGGCCAAGGTGCAGCAAATGGGTGATGCGGCGGCCGAGTCCACTGGCGACGTACGCGCGGCAGCCGAACTTTTGGGACAGGAAATCAAGGCAGGATTTAAGCGAATTGCCAAGCAGCTGTAGCGTTACATGAGTGTCAGCTCTGCCTCTCAGTCCAACATCAACGTGATTCGGGCGTTAAGTCCCGAGCTATCTCTTAGCTCGGTTTAATATTCGCGTTCAGCCTGAACAAGTTACCTGGATCGTACTTATTCTTAAGCGCTACGAGCCGTGGAAAGTTTGCACCGTAGTTGTCCCAGGTCTTTTGCTCCCATTCCTCGTTGAGGTTCGTATAGAAGCCCGCCATTAGCGGCTCCATCTCTTCCTATGTCTCGTTTTTGAGCACTGCCTCTCCTACCACCCTTTTTGGCTGTGGTATAAGGACGATTACTTAAGAGTATGAGTAGCGGCTATGCATCTGATCAATTCATCCAAGAAGCCATTTTGTAAATTACGCCTATTCTTCGCATTTACGCTTGTCGCAACTACTTCTGCTTGTGGTGGGGGCGGCGGAAATGGCGACACTGCTACCACTACGCCAACACTGCCCACAAATCTGGCTCCAACGGCGAGTGCTGGAAGTGATCAGACTGTCAATGAACAAGTATTGGTTCATCTGAACGGCAGCGGTGCAGATTCCGATGGGACAATTGCAGCTTATAAATGGACTCAAACAGCTGGTGCCGCAGTCAAAATACATTCTTCCGATACTGCAGATATCAGTTTTGATGGACCGGCAGCGGCAACACAAATTGTTCTGACCTTTCAACTCGCCGTCACTGATAATGCTGGAGCGACAGCAACTGATACCGTCGACATAGTCGTTATTTCTAATCCGGCTCCGGTCGGCGACATTTGGGAACCTTCATTAATATCCGAATGTATCGCTGATCAAAATGTCTCACCAGCAGCAGATTCAATTGCGACCACACTTACTGAAGTGGGTCGCAGAATGTATGAACCCTCGATCATATTTTCTGATCAGGCCTTTACCTGGTTTGAGCGAAACGAGCCGGGCCCTGCATCAATAACTTCGAATTTGTTACAGCTTGGTGGATACGATGTTGTAGATGGTGATGATAAATCACTGGTGTTTGATGACGCTACTCATGGAGATAGTGTTGCCGGAGATGGAATATTTACGCGCGCCTGTGTCTTTGTACCTGTTGATACCTTAGGTGGAAATCAATTTGTTGAGGTTAGTAACCTCTGGATGTTAGATGCATCTCTGCGTAACTCTGAGACGGCAAATTATGTTGCCGAAGGTATCAGAGTAAATGATGCCGGATTCTTTATTGAGTTGGGCGATACATACCAAACCAGGCTAACTAATTTTTCGAATATATCCTGGCCTGGAGGATGTCAGGCTTGTGCAAAAGCCTGGCAATTGGCTGGCGATAGTTTTGATTTTTTTGTTCTGAGTACCAGAGATCCTATTGGGGGAGCCGGCTATACCCGAGTGCATGACAATATGTTGGGCACAGGTTTTAATCCTCCGTGTGATCCACGTTCTTATTGCTACGATCTAATAGATGGTCAGGAGCACCAGAAACTGACAGGCATAATCACCATGATGTGGCCTGGGATCGGAGGATTGAATCATGAGTTAGGTCATGGATTTCTCGGTACAGAAACGAGAGATTTTCCTGCTGCAGGAGCTGGAGCATGGAATTCAGGTGATCTCATACACTTCGATAGTGACATCACTGCCACTGGAGAATTGTCAGGTCCTTTCTGGGACCCTGTTCGTGGTTGGCCGTATTCGGTGCAGATGGAAAACGCACAAGGCGAACGCTTCGAAACCTATTTGAGCGTTGATGATAATGGCGTATTTCGGCTGAAGGAGTTTGATGACAACCGTCGTATCTGGGATGACATCTTTCTTTATATGATGGGTCTGCTACCTCCTGAAGAGGTTACCGAAACTTATTTTAAACTGCTCAATCCGAGTTTGGATAACTGTGTAACGGAGGAAGCTCATACATTTTGCAGTAGTGACCTGGTCGTCGCAGACGAAGTAATCCCTTTTACCGTGGCTGATTTTGTTTCACGCTACGGAACGCGATCAGTGCCATCCCTAATAGATCCAACGCGACTTCAGATGGGGGTGTTGAATATCAGTGACCGACCGCATACTGAAGCAGAAATTGTTTGGTTTTCTAATGTATATCGTGACTTTGTTACAACAACAGAACCCACTGGCCAATGGTCAACTGAAACTTCCTGGCACTGGGCGACAAAGGGCCTGTCAACAATAAACATTGATGCTGAAATGATTATTCAATAACAGAGGGATTAGAGCCGCCTCTATTCTGTGCCAGTGCCCATTTGCGCTGATGCCCCGCCGCCAGCATTTGCTCGTTGTCTCTTAGCTCGGTTTGATATTCGCGTTCAGCCTGAACAAATTACCTGGATCGTACTTATTCTTAAGCGCTACGAGCCGTGGAAAGTTTGCACCGTAGTTGCCCCAGGTTTTTTGCTCTGATTCCTCGTTGAGGTTCGTATAGAAGCCCGCCATGTGCGGCTCCATTTCCTTGTAGTACTCACGGACGGCTGCGATCTTGGCCTCGTTTTGAGCCGGATCGTCACCGACATACATGACGCCGAAGTTAAACGCAGCGCTTCGATGTGTGAAAGCGGTTGCGTCGGCTGCAATTGTCCCTGTGACGCCGCCCATATGCTGAAACCATGAGCCGACCGCACCCCGGTTTGCGAATTCGACGATGACATCGATGACGGCTGGCGTGAGCTCGTTGAGAAAACCGGACTTAAGATAGTACTGCTTGCCCGGACCGAGTAATCCATCGGCGCCGGTTTGAACATCGTGATAGGCAAACGGTGCCAACTCGCCACGTATAAGACCCGGAAACGCCAGCATCGGAGCGAGCGCCTTCTCACCTGCAGCGTGATCGCCGCACCAAGTGACCCCTACAAGAGCGAGGGTTTCACCGTTTTCGCCGGCACCCGGTGCAAACTGCGGCTCGACATTCGCCTCAACGGGGAGCGTTTCATGCAACTCCGCATAGAATTCCAGAAAGTCCTTGTCGACCGCGTAAGTCAGCTCACCGCCATACACCATCGGATTAAAGGGGTGTAGCCGGTATACGAATTCGGTCGCTATGCCAAAATTGCCGCCGCCACCTCGTAAGCCCCAGAACAGGTCGCTATTCTCTTCGGCGCTGGCACGAACGACATCGCCACTGGCCGTTACGACAGTAGCTGCAAGCAGGTTGTCGATAGCCAGGCCCATCTTTCGGTCGGTACGGCCAACACCCCCGCCGAGCGTAAATCCGCCCGTGCCGGTGTGCGAAACAATACCGGTTGTCGTCATCAGGTTGTGCGCGGTGGATGCATTATCCATATGACCGAGCAACGACCCGCCGTCCACGCGCATACGCATCGCTTCAGGGTCGACATCAACTGAGTGCATTTGTGAAAGGTCGATCATCATGCCGCCATCGGACGTTGATTTTCCCGGAAGGCTATGACCGCCACACTTAACAGACAAAAGCAGATCACGCTCGCGCCCGAAATTGACGGCGTTTACAACATCGTCCGGCGACAGGCATTGAATGACCATTGCAGGCTGCTTGCTGTCGAACATGCCATTCCAAATTTGTTTCGC
>CAJQPL010000030.1 GCA_905480215.1 uncultured Woeseiaceae bacterium
GCGATTCTATTGCTGCGGGTGATGTGATGGCGGATGGACCGTCGACCGATATGGGTGAGCTGGCTCTAGGCCAAAACCTCAAAGTCGCGTTCATGCCCTGGAATGGCTACAACTTCGAGGACTCGATTCTGATCTCAGAGCGAGTTGTTAAAGAAGATCGTTTCACAACCATTCATATCGAAGAGCTGCAATGTGTTGCTCGCGATACGAAGCTGGGTGCAGAAGACATTACGTCTGATATTCCAAATGTGGGTGATTCTGCGCTTGCCAAGCTTGACGAATCTGGTATCGCTTTTATTGGTGCCGAAGTTAAGTCTGGCGATATTCTGGTCGGCAAAGTGACACCTAAGGGTGAAACACAACTGACACCGGAAGAGAAACTTCTGCGTGCAATTTTCGGCGAGAAAGCGTCCGACGTTAAAGACACCAGTTTGCGTGTACCGCCCGGTATGGACGGCACCGTAATTGATGTTCGCGTCTTTACACGTGATGGCGTCGAGAAAGATCATCGCGCGCTGTCAATCGAGCGATCTGAGCTTGAAAGTGTTCGCAAGGATCTTGACGATACATTGCGCATCCTCGAAGAAGACATCTACGAACGTGTTCAGCGCATGTTGTTGAACAGCATGGCGCAGGGCGGCCCGAACAATTTGAAATCGGGTAGCAAAATTACAGCGGCGTACCTTGATGAAACGCCACGCGAACAGTGGTTCGAAATTCGCCTAAAGAATGATGCATCGAACGAGCAGTTGCAGAAGGCGTTTGAACGTCTGAAGTTGCAACGTGAAGAATTCGATCGTCGTTTCGATGTGAAGAAGAACAAGATCACTGCGGGCGATGATCTGGCTCCGGGCGTACTGAAAATGGTCAAGGTTTACCTTGCTGTTAAACGTCGTATTCAGCCGGGTGACAAGATGGCTGGCCGCCATGGTAACAAGGGCGTTATTTCGACAATCGTTCCGGTTGAAGATATGCCGTATCTTGAAGATGGCAATCCGGTCGACATCGTATTGAATCCGCTCGGTGTACCGTCTCGAATGAACGTCGGGCAGGTGCTGGAAACACACCTCGGTTGGGCCGCAATGGGCGTCGGAAAGAAGATCGATCGAATGCTTAAAGCACAAGAATCGGTCGCCAAGCTGCGCCAGTTCCTGCACGCGGTTTACAACAAAACCGGTGGCCGTATCGAAGACTTGAAGTCATTCAGTGACGAAGAGATCAAGGAGCTCGCCGGCAACCTGACCAATGGGGTGCCAACGGCGACACCTGTATTTGACGGTGCCTCAGAGGCAGAGATCAAAGGTCTTCTTGAGTTGGCAGATCTCGATGCGTCGGGTCAATCGACGCTTTGGGATGGTCGCACGGGTGAACAGTTTGATCGCGATGTCACGGTTGGCTACATGTACATGTTGAAACTCAATCATCTGGTTGACGACAAGATGCATGCTCGATCAACCGGACCTTACAGTCTTGTTACGCAGCAGCCGCTGGGTGGTAAGGCGCAGTTCGGTGGTCAGCGATTCGGTGAGATGGAGGTCTGGGCGCTCGAAGCGTACGGTGCCGCCTATACCTTGCAGGAAATGCTGACGGTTAAGTCGGACGATGTGCAGGGTCGAACCAAGATGTACAAAAACATCGTCGATGGCGAACACTACATGGATGCTGGCATGCCAGAGTCATTTAACGTCTTGGTCAAGGAAATCAGATCCTTGGGCATCAACATTGAGCTGGAGACAGACTAATGAAAGATCTGCTTAAGCTTTTCAAGTACCAAAATCCAGTTGACGATTTCGATGCGATTCGTATCGGACTTGCTTCTCCGGACATGGTCCGTTCCTGGTCATTCGGTGAAGTTAAGAAGCCGGAAACCATTAACTACCGTACCTTCAAGCCAGAGCGTGATGGTCTGTTCTGCGCCAAGATTTTTGGCCCGATCAAAGACTATGAGTGCCTGTGTGGTAAGTACAAGCGCCTGAAGCATCGCGGTGTTGTCTGCGAGAAATGTGGCGTTGAAGTTACGCAGACAAAAGTTCGTCGTGAGCGCATGGCGCATATCGATCTGGCGAGCCCGGTCGCACACATTTGGTTCTTGAAATCATTGCCATCACGCATCGGTCTCATGCTCGACATGACGCTGCGTGAAATCGAGCGTGTTCTGTACTTCGAGGCATTTGTGGTTGTCGAGCCAGGCATGACCGATCTCGAACGTGGTCAGCTGATGACAGACGAAATGTACCTCGACGCTCTTGAGCTGTATGGCGACGAATTCGACGCGCGTATTGGTGCCGAAGCCGTTCGTGAAATGCTCATGACGCTCGATCTGCAGCGTGAAATCCTGAAAGTTCGGGACGACATGGGTGCAACGCGCTCCGAAACGAAGCTCAAACGACTGTCGAAACGTCTGAAGCTCATTGAAGGTTTCGTGCAATCGGGCAATAAGCCCGAGTGGATGGTGCTGACCGTTTTGCCGGTATTGCCGCCGGACTTGCGTCCGCTGGTACCGCTGGACGGTGGCCGATTCGCAACCTCGGATCTAAACGATCTTTATCGCCGCGTAATCAACCGCAACAATCGTTTACGTCGATTGTTGGAGCTCAATGCTCCGGATATTATTGTTCGTAACGAAAAACGTATGTTGCAGGAGTCTGTTGACGCGCTGCTCGACAATGGTCGACGTGGCCGTGCTATCACGGGCACCAACAAACGTCCCTTGAAATCGCTTGCTGACATGATTAAGGGTAAGCAAGGCCGCTTCCGCCAGAATCTTCTGGGTAAGCGCGTCGATTACTCGGGTCGTTCGGTGATTGTTGTCGGACCAACACTAAAGCTTCACCAGTGTGGTTTGCCGAAGAAGATGGCGCTTGAGCTCTTCAAGCCGTTTATTTTCTCGAAGCTGCAACTGCGCGGTGAGGCAACAACGATTAAAGCCGCGAAGCGACTGGTTGAGCGCGAAGGACCAGAAGTCTGGGATATTCTCGAGGAAGTTATTCGCGAACATCCGGTCATGCTGAACCGTGCGCCAACGTTGCATCGACTGGGTATTCAGGCGTTTGAGCCGGTGCTGATTGAAGGCAAGGCTATCCAATTGCATCCGCTCGTATGTACAGCATTCAACGCTGACTTCGACGGTGACCAAATGGCTGTGCACGTACCGCTGTCAATCGAGGCACAACTCGAGGCGCGAGCCTTGATGATGTCATCGAACAACATTCTCTCTCCTGCTAACGGTGATCCGATCATCGTACCGTCGCAAGATGTGGTGCTTGGTCTGTACTACATGACGCGCACCAAAGTTAACGCCAAGGGCGAGGGTATGATACTTGCCAGTCTCGACGAGGCACGACGTGCTTTCGAGGCAGGCGCTGCGGACTTGCAGGCTCACGTTAAGGTTCGCGTAACGATTCACGAAGCGAATGAAGACGGCGAGCTGATCGAAGTTACAAAAATCCTCGACACAACCGTTGGTCGTGCCTTGCTGTCCGGCATCTTGCCAAAAGGCATGGCATTCACCCACATTAATCAGACGATGACCAAGAAAGCGATTTCGAATGTCATTAACGCGTGCTATCGCCAGTTAGGTCTGAAGAAGACGGTCGTCTTTGCTGATCGGTTGATGTACACGGGATTCCGTCATGCGACGCTTGCCGGTATTTCGATTGGTGTTAACGACATGGTCGTTCCGGAAACCAAAGAAGCGATTCTTGCGGTTGCCGAAGCCGAAGTTAAAGAGATTCAGGATCAATACGGCTCAGGTCTGGTAACCGACGGCGAGCGCTACAACAAGGTTGTTGATATCTGGTCGCGCACCAACGATCAGGTCGCGAAAGCGATGATGGATAAACTCGGTACGGAAATGGTCAAAGACGCAAGCGGCAAGATGGTTGAGCAAGAGTCTTTCAACTCCATTTACATGATGGCCGATTCAGGCGCTCGTGGTTCCGCTGCCCAGATTCGTCAGCTTGCTGGAATGCGCGGCCTGATGGCGAAACCGGATGGTTCGATTATCGAAACGCCAATTACGGCTAACTTCCGTGAAGGCCTCGACGTATTGCAATACTTCATCTCGACTCACGGTGCTCGTAAGGGTCTCGCTGATACCGCGTTGAAGACAGCTAACTCCGGTTATCTGACACGTCGTCTCGTCGATATCGCCCAGGATCTGGTAGTCACCGAAGTGGATTGCGAAACCCGCAATGGTGTATCGATGGCGCCAATCGTTGAAGGTGGCGATATTGTAGAGCCGCTTCGCGAGCGTGTGCTCGGGCGAGTTTTGGCAGAGCCAGTATTGATTCCGGGTACCGACAAGGTTGCATACGACGCAGGCACCATGTTGGATGAGGCGACAGTTCAGCATCTCGATGAAATGTCGATCGATCACTTGATGGTTCGTTCTCCAATCACCTGTGAGATTCGCTACGGCGTTTGTTCGCAGTGTTACGGTCGCGATCTGGCCCGCGGAACTCGTATTAACATCGGCGAAGCGGTTGGCGTTATTGCAGCGCAGTCGATCGGTGAGCCAGGCACACAGCTGACGATGCGTACCTTCCATATTGGTGGTGCGGCATCTCGTTCTGCTGCGATCAACAACATTGAGAT
The DNA here is from genome assembly GCA_905480215.1 of uncultured Woeseiaceae bacterium. Taxonomy (GTDB): domain Bacteria; phylum Pseudomonadota; class Gammaproteobacteria; order Steroidobacterales; family Woeseiaceae; genus UBA1847. The sequence continues at coordinate 4,597 of CAJQPL010000030.1, forward strand.
CAAGTCCAGCGGCATCGCGCAGCTTCGCAATATCAAGACTGTAGCCCACCACAAAGGCTATCTCGTTGCTGTATCTCGCTCAGGTGAGATTATTGTCATCAATGATCAAGGTCAGGAACGTGAGCGTTACAAAGTGCCTTACGGTGCAACGATTACGATTGAAGATGGGGCGAACGTTAAGCAGGGCCAAATACTGGCTAACTGGGATCCGCATACTCACCCGGTTGTTACCGAGGTTGAAGGTAATATTAAGTTTGAAGACTTTATCGACGGCATTACTGTCACCGAGCAAGTTGACGAATTTACAGGCCTGACCAGCATTGTCGTTCTTGATCCGAAGAGTCGTGCAGGATCCGGTAAAGATCTTCGTCCGGTTGCCAAACTGATTGGCGGAGATGGCAAGGAAATTTGCTTTGCCAACACCGAGATCCCGGCGGTTTACGCATTACCAGTTGGTGCCATTATTTCTCTGGCTGACGGTGCGGCGGTTTCGGTGGGTGACATTATCGCTCGTATTCCGCAGGAATCTTCCAAGACTCGTGACATCACGGGTGGTTTGCCACGTGTTGCAGATCTCTTTGAAGCGCGTAAGCCAAAAGAGCCTGCAATCATGGCGGAACATACCGGTACGGTTAGCTTCGGTAAGGAAACCAAGGGCAAGCGACGTCTGGTCATTACTGGTGAGTTGGACGGATACGAAGAGCTGATTCCGAAGTGGCGTCACCTCAACGTGTTTGAGGGTGAGCAGGTTGCACGAGGCGAAATCATCGCTGACGGCGAGCCTAACCCACACGATATCTTGCGCTTGCGCGGTGTTGAGAACCTGGCGAACTATCTCGTTAAAGAGATTCAGGATGTTTACCGCTTGCAGGGTGTGAAAATTAATGACAAGCATATCGAGGTAATTATTCGCCAGATGTTGCGTAAGGTCATTGTTGCCACACCTGGTGATAGTAACTATCTGCGTGGCGAGCAAATCGACAAGGCACGTTTCTTTGAAGTTGAAGAACAGTTGCTGGCACAAGGAAAGGACCCGCTAACGATTGATCCTATTTTGCTTGGTATTACCAAAGCATCACTGGCGACAGAATCGTTTATTTCTGCTGCATCATTCCAGGAAACGACTCGTGTTCTCACCGAAGCATCGGTACGTGGACTGCGTGACGATCTGCGCGGCCTGAAAGAGAACGTTATTGTTGGGCGCCTGATTCCTGCCGGCACCGGTTTTGCGCATCACGCCGATCGTCGACGCACGCGAGAGCAGGACCTTTCCGATGAGCTGAAGAAACTCGAAGACGCGAAGCTTGCGGATGACGAGGCAGCCTCTATGGAAGACGCTCTGATTGCTGATATCGAAGCTTCCGCAGAAGGTGCTGCGGCAGCTGAAGCGGCAGCCGAAGCTGGAGCTGCGGAACTCACAGAGGGTGAAGGAGTTGCGGCAGCTGCATCGGACGATATAGAAGAAGGTGGTGAAGAAAAAACAACGGCCTAATAAAATCAATAACTTATAGGCCCTGGTGGGCCGGAGGAGATGCTTGCTTGACACTGCGCAAGCCGCATCACTAAAATGCCCGCCCTTTATACCGGGGCTCGCCAATTGGCGAGCCCCAATTTTTTCAGAGTTCGCCAAGGCGATTTCTGGTTAATTTAGTCAAACAAAAAGAGTGAAGGCCCATGGCCACAGTGAATCAGTTAGTACGTGGAGCGCGCTCCGTGAAGCGCGCAAAAAGTACCGTTCCAGCGCTGGGTGCGAGTCCCCAAAAGCGCGGCGTTTGCACGCGTGTTTACACGACCACACCGAAAAAGCCGAACTCGGCAATGCGGAAAGTGGCTCGTGTGCGCCTGACAAACGGTTTTGAAGTCACCAGTTATATTGGTGGTGAAGGCCACAATCTGCAAGAGCACAGTGTTGTGCTTATTCGCGGTGGTCGAGTAAAGGATTTGCCTGGTGTTCGTTACCACACAGTACGCGGCACGCTTGATTGCGCTGGCGTTCCTGATCGTAGACAAGGTCGTTCCAAATACGGAACTAAGCGGCCGAAGTCATAAAGTTGAGTATTTAGATAATGTCCAGAAGAACACAGGCTCCAAAACGCACGATTCTGCCCGACCCCAAGTACGGTAGTGACCTGCTTGCAAAGTTCATGAATATGATCATGAATGACGGCAAGAAATCTGTCGCAGAGCGCATCATTTATGGCGCGCTTGATCGTATTTCGGATCGCGAAACGCAAACGGGTGAAAAGGCGCTTGAGCTCCTCGAAACAGCGCTTGAGAACGTCAAGCCCGTTGTCGAAGTTAAATCACGTCGCGTTGGTGGTGCTACTTACCAGGTGCCGATCGAAGTTCGGCCAGTTCGTCGCCAGACGCTTGCTATGCGTTGGGTAATTGAAGCCGCGCGCAAGCGCAGTGAAAAATCGATGGCGCACCGTCTCGCACATGAGTTGCTCGACGCTGCCGAAAATCGAGGTACGGCCGTGAAGAAGAAAGAAGACACGCACCGTATGGCGGAAGCTAACAAGGCATTCTCGCACTACCGCTGGTAGAGAAGGCTTTGCTGTGGCTCGCACAACACCTATCGAGCGCTACCGCAATATCGGCATCATGGCCCATATTGATGCGGGCAAGACGACCACGACGGAACGGGTTCTGTTTTACACAGGCGTTTCGCACAAGATCGGTGAAGTTCATCACGGTGCGGCTGTCATGGACTGGATGGAGCAGGAGCAGGAACGCGGCATAACGATTACCTCTGCTGCGACCACGTGTTTCTGGTCTGGCATGGACAAGCAGTACGACGAGCACCGGATTAATATCATCGATACACCGGGGCACGTCGATTTCACGATTGAAGTCGAGCGCTCACTACGAGTTCTTGACGGCGCTGTAACCGTTTTATGCGCAGTCGGCGGCGTAGAGCCACAAACTGAAACCGTATGGCGACAAGGCAACAAGTACGGCGTTCCGCGTTTGGTATTTGTAAACAAAATGGATCGAACAGGCGCCGATTTTTTGCGCGTCATTGATCAACTGATTGAACGACTGGGTGCGAATCCGGTTGCGGTGCAACTACCGATTGGTGCCGAAGAGGATTTTGTTGGCGTCGTCGACCTGATCAGAATGAAAGCGCTGTACTGGGATGAGAGCAACTTAGGGACGACCTATGAGGCTCGGGAAATCCCCGAAGAATTGCAAGCGCAAGCAGAAGACTGGCGCGAGAAGATGGTTGAGGCAGCCGCCGAAGCTGACGAGGAACTTCTGGACAAGTTTCTTGGCGACGACGGACTGAACGAAGACGAGATTAAGAAGGGCTTGCGAGCTCGCACATTGAGCGGCGATATTGTTCCGGTCTTGTGTGGCTCGGCATTTAAGAACAAAGGCGTTCAGGCAATGCTCGATGCCGTTGTTGATTTCATGCCATCGCCGTTGGATGTGCCTGCAATTCAGGGCATTAAAGACGACGACTCTGAAGATGAACGGCATGCTGACGACAAGGAACCGTTCGCGGCATTGGCTTTCAAGATAGCGACGGATTCGTTCGTCGGTAATTTAACTTTCTTCCGAGTCTACTCCGGAGTTTTGAATTCCGGCGACACAATATATAACCCGGTAAAGGGAAAGAAGGAGCGCATAGGCAGAATATTGCAGATGCACTCCAATGATAGAAAAGAGATCAAAGAAGTACATGCTGGCGATATTGCCGCTGCTGTTGGCCTGAAGGACGTAACGACAGGCGATACGCTGTGTGATGTCAAGAACAAGATTACGCTTGAGCGCATGGTGTTTCCGGAACCGGTAATCTCCGTTGCAGTTGAGCCTAAAACGAAGCCAGACCAGGAAAAGATGGGCATTGCGATGCTGAAGCTCGCGAAGGAAGACCCTTCATTTCGTATACATACGGACGAGGAGTCCGGGCAAACGATTATTTCGGGAATGGGTGAGCTGCACCTCGATATCATCGTTGACCGCATGAAGCGCGAATTCAACGTTGAGGCGAATGTTGGTAAGCCGCAGGTCGCGTATCGTGAGACGATACGAGAGACGGTGGAGCAGGAAGGGAAATTTGTGCGGCAATCGGGTGGTCGTGGCCAATATGGGCATGTTTATCTAAAGATCGAGCCCAAGCCGGCAGGAGAAGGCTACGAATTTGTCAACGGAATCGTTGGCGGCGTCGTGCCGAAAGAGTATATTCCGGCCGTCGACAGAGGCGTGCAGGAACAGATGGAAAACGGAGTGGTCGCGGGTTATCCGATGCAGGATTGCAAGGTGACTTTATACGACGGCTCCTATCATGATGTTGATTCAAGCGAGATGGCGTTTAAAATCGCGGGCTCGATGGCTTTCAGGGACGGAGCGGCAGCTGCGAACCCAGTGCTACTTGAACCCATCATGAAGGTCGAAGTGGTAACGCCAGAAGAGTATATGGGAGACGTGATGGGCGATTTGAATCGTCGTCGCGGTTTGCCACAGGGAATGGAAGACACGCCTTCGGGCAAGTCGATCAGGGCGGAGGTACCGCTCGCAGAGATGTTTGGGTATGCCACGGACGTGCGCTCTATGAGCCAGGGACGTGCTGTTTACTCGATGGAGTTTGAGAAGTATTCGGAAGTACCACAGAATGTGGCCGATACAGTTATTAAGAAACGCTAACCTTCGAAGGCTAGGGATATGTCTAAAGAGAAATTTGAAAGAAACAAGCCGCACGTAAATGTCGGCACGATTGGTCACGTTGATCACGGTAAGACGACGCTGACAGCGGCACTGACGAAGTGCATGGCTGAGCTGCACGGTGGTGCGGTGTCGGCTTAC
>CAJQPL010000031.1 GCA_905480215.1 uncultured Woeseiaceae bacterium
ATGCTAACGTATTGCTTTTCTGCACCCCCTTCTTCTGCACGATAAACGCAGCAATCGAACCAGCAAATAATTCCCATATACGTGTTGGTGCTAGGTAAAAGTTAGCAGTTGCTTTATTACGCCATCCCCATTCACTAAGCAGTAAGCTGATTGCTGCCATAACAACAATCATCCAAAACACTCTATTCTTTCCAAAGCGCCAAGCTATGATTAAGAAAACAGGGAACAGCACATAGTACTGCTCTTCAACAGCTAAGCTCCATGTATGTAACAATGGCTTTTCTTCAGCTGCGGCATCAAAGTAACCGCTTTCTCGCCAAAACAGTATGTTTGAGGCAAATAGACTGACTGCTACAAGACTTTGTGAAAAGTCTTTCATTTGACTAGGCTGCATCCACATCCAAGCAAACGGAATGCAAACAAGCATCACAAAGAAAAGTGCTGGAAGTATTCGTCGCGCACGTCTTTCGTAGAAGTTAGCAATGCTAAAACGCTTGTTCTCTATGTCTTCAATAAGGATTGTCGTAATCAAGTAACCACTGATCACAAAGAACACATCAACGCCAACAAAGCCCCCACTAAATAGTTCAAATCCAGCATGGAAAAAAATTACGGGGACAACAGCAAGCGCTCGCAAGCCGTCAATTTCAGCGCGATATTTCAAATTGAAGATCCTTTAAAAACTTACTCCCACTCAATGGTCGCAGGCGGTTTGTCGGAAATGTCGTAGGTGACTCGCGACATGCCGTCAACTTCATTGATGATACGCAGCGATACGTGTTCCAGGAAATCGTAGGGTAAGCGTGACCATCTTGCCGGTGATCCAGAGGATTCTCAAGCACCTTGGCCGGGAGGACGTGCCGACCGGCAGCTTTGCCCGTTGGCATTTCCAGGTAATAGGGGAAGATTCACGGACCCAACGACGCGGCCCGGGCGCGGCTACGCCTGCATCGCAGCGCTCAACCTGCCATCAACACCCCGATCGCAACACGCCTCTACCAGTTCGACCGAATCCGCTGCTCAATAAAGGTGGCTTATACTTCCTATTCGCACTATGTACTCATAACCTGTTCTGCTAGTTTCTCTAAGGCCTTTCGATCAATCTTACCGCTCTGGGATCGAGGAAAATCCTTAATAAAAAATACCTTCTTCGGAAAAAAAATATCATCCAAAAATCTAGCACTCTGTTTTCTTATTTCTCCAACATCTGCATTTGATAAGTCACTTACAACAAAAGCGGCGCACGCAACGACTATTTCCAACTCATTCCGGATGGGAACTACCACGGCTCCTCTAGTGATGTCAAAATGCGACAAAGCCGCTTCTATTTCCCCTATCTCTACGCGTCTTCCGCCAATTTTGATTTGGCTATCTTTTCGGCCAGCACACTCGATATCACCGTTGTTGTTGATGAAGCCCAAATCACCAGACTTATACCAAAGTTCATTAGAGTTATCCCAAGAAAATCTTACAAAATATTCGTCTGTTTTAGATTGATCATTTAAGTATCCATTGGATACTTGTGGCCCACAAAATACTATTTCACCTCGCTGATTTTTATCAACAATTTCTTCAAGCTCATCACTAACAATAGCGATTTTCATATTTGGAAAAGATTTTCCAATAGGCATGATGTTATTGTTGAAGTTGGAAAATTTGCTATCTGGATCATATATATACCTAGACACATCAATCGTAGTTTCGGTAGGACCATAATGATTTTCAATAGACGCATTAGGTGCAGCACCCTGCCATGACTTTGCAAGTGCTACGGAAAAGGGTTCTCCAGCGTGCCTAACAATTTTTAAATCGGGATATTTTCCATCAGACAATGCACCCATCCTTGACATAAACAAACCTATAGTCGGAACAGAACTCCAAATATCCAATTTTTCCCTTATTATAAAATCAGACGGAACCATCAATTCATCTTCGGGAACAACACAAAGTGTTCCTTTATTGCAAAAAGTGTAAAAAATATCTGAAACTGAAGGGTCAAAGCTTAGATCATGGAACTGTGACATTCTAAATCCATCGGGGATATCCCAAAGCTGATCGAGTGCTTTTAGATAAGAAAATAAATTTCTTCTAGTTACTTGAACTCCCTTTGGTTTTCCGGTTGATCCGGAAGTATAAAGAGTATAAGCCAAATGAGAATCATCAGAATCCACAGGATTTAATAAGGGATCTTTTTTATCTACTTCCGTCTTATCCTTCCAGCTTTGCGCTTCTTTATCTTTAATGCAGCACAAAGGTGTAATGATCAACTTCCCAACTAAATCATTATTTTCAAGCTGGTATTGAAGCTTTGAAATGCTCGCATAATCCCCAACAAGATGCTTTACTTTGGAGTCCGACAAAATCTCCAATATTTTCGATTTAGCACCTTTTGGATTGATCGGTGTGTAATTACAACCTGCAAAGAGAACCCCTAGTATGCCAACATAAGTCGAAAACTTTCTATGCCCTACTATGGCAACAGTCTCATTGTGAGCATCACTCTCTTTTAGAATTGAAGCAATTTTAAGAGCCTTGCAATAAAGTTCTTCATAGGTCATATCCTCCTCTTCGATCCGTATAGCGGAAAGGAGTTTGGACTCTTCATAACCGTCGAACAACAGAGCCGTGAGTGAATCTTCTTTATAACGCTTGTCTAACATCAAACCCTTTTTCAAACATTTATTAGAGCAACTATTGCTTCAACATAAGTTGCCGTAAATCTCTCAATATGCTGCTTTGCCACGTTCTACAGCAGTGCTTTCGCTACGTGTATGTAGGCTTTTACGTGCGTACTTGTTCTCTTTAGATAACCACAAGCGAAACTGCCATTACTTGCTTCGCTTGTAAACACAAGCTTCGTCAAATATTGTTATTTCGCCTTCAGCAAAGTGTTGTTTCTTTAACGCCAAGTTTGCTCGCAAAGCTAATATGACTTTCAGTAGTCACACGTTTATGCAACATTCTGTGTAACTGTAAGAGAGATTTTTCAGTTAACGTAGTCGGTTAGATTTTGTGTGAAAGTTTTGTGTAACTAACTAACAGAAAAAAATCAATGGCTTAAAGATTAAGACCTATTCCCACTCAATCGTTGCTGGTGGTTTGCCACTGATATCGTAGGTAACTCGCGAGATACCATCCACCTCGTTAATGATACGCAGCGAAACATGTTCTAGAAAATCGTAAGGCAGGCGCGCCCAGCGCGCAGTCATGAAGTCGATCGTCTCGACGGCACGCAAAGCAATAACATAGTCGTATTTTCGACCATCGCCCATTACGCCCACAGATTTAACCGGCAAGAAAACGGCGAATGCCTGGCTGGTCTGGTCATACAAATCTTGTTTATGCAGTTCGTCGATGAAAATATCGTCGGCGAGCTGCAACTTGGCGACAAATTCCGGCCTGACCTCACCCAGGACGCGAACGCCCAGGCCTGGCCCTGGAAATGGGTGCCGCATAACCATTTTGACTGGTAAGCCGAGCTCAATTCCAATGCGCCGTACTTCGTCTTTGAACAATTCGCGTAATGGCTCGACCAGCGACATGCGCATGTGATCTGGGAGACCGCCGACATTATGGTGCGACTTGATTACATGCGCCTTGCCAGTCTTTGCTCCAGCGGATTCAATGACGTCGGGGTAGATTGTGCCCTGCGCTAACCAATCAACATTTTCGATCTTGCCTGCCTCTTCTTCGAAAACTTCGATGAATTGACCACCGATGACTTTTCTCTTTTCTTCGGGATCAGAGACACCCTTCAGCGCCGCGAAAAAGCGTTCTTTCGCATTCACTCGAATGACATTTACACCAAGATTTTCGGCAAACAAGTCCATGACCTGATCGCCTTCGTTGTGGCGCAACAGGCCGTGGTCAACGAAGACACAAATCAGTTGCTCGCCAATCGCGCGCTGTAGCAATGCCGCTACAACGGAAGAATCAACGCCTCCAGAAAGTCCCAGTAGCACTTTGCCGTCGCCGACTTGCTTCTGCACCGTGGCGATGGCATCGGATACAATATTGCCGGGCGTCCAGTCTCCCGGGCAATGACAAATGTCGCGCACAAAGCGGCGAATAATTTCACTGCCCTGCAATGTATGCGTTACTTCGGGGTGAAATTGCACGCCGTAGAATTGGCGCGATACATCTTCCATCGCCGCCAGGGGGGAATTTGGACTACTCGCTGTTGCTGTAAACCCGGGGGGAATCTCTGCGACGCGGTCGCCATGGCTCATCCATACCTTCAGCAGAGACTCACCGTCGGCATCTGTTAGATCACCGAACAAACTGGATTCGTGAGATGTGATCTCGGCATAGCCAAACTCACGGTGCGACGATGACTCGACTTTGCCGCCCAGTTCCGCTGCCATGGTTTGCATACCGTAGCAAATACCCAGCACCGGCACGCCAAGCTTAAAAACACTCGGAGAAACTCGCGGGCCCGCTTCAAAATGCACGGATTCGGGACTACCGGATAATATGACCCCTTGCGGAGCAAACGTCGCGATGTCCTTGTCGGACATATCCCAAGGGTGAATTTCGCAATACACGCCCCACTCGCGCACACGACGCGCGATCAATTGCGTGTATTGACTGCCGAAATCAAGAATCAGCAGTCGGTGGGCATGAATATCAGTTTGCATGGCGGAACTTATGTCTTGGATCGATAGTTCGGAGCTTCTTTCGTAATCGTCACATCGTGCACATGACTTTCCACCATTCCGGCGCCAGTGATACGAACGAATTGTGGCTTAGTGCGCATCTCGTGCATGTCCGCGCTGCCTGTGTAGCCCATCGCAGCTCGAATGCCGCCGAGTAACTGGTGCACGATGGCGACCAGACTCCCTTTGTAGGCAACGCGACCCTCAATGCCTTCCGGCACCAGCTTTTCGAGCTCTTCGGTTGCATCCTGGAAGTAGCGATCGGAGGAGCCGTGCATGGCTCCCATAGCGCCGACTGAACCCATGCCGCGGTATGCCTTGTACGCGCGCCCCTGATAAAACTCTACTTCGCCCGGCGATTCCTCGGTGCCGGCGAGCAAACCACCGATCATTACCGAGTGAGCCCCGGCAACCAGTGCCTTTGCGATATCCCCGGAATAGCGAATTCCGCCGTCTGCGATTAGCGGTACGCCGGAGTTCTTCAGCGCCTCCGCAATTTCGGCAACCGCTGATATTTGCGGCACGCCAACACCTGCGACAACGCGAGTTGTGCAAATTGAGCCAGGACCAATGCCCACTTTAACGCCGTCGGCGCCGGCTTTGACCAATGCGAGCGCGGCATCACCGGTCACAATATTGCCGCCGATAACCTGCACATCCGGATGTGACTTTTTCACCCGGCTTACTCGTTCGAGGACACCTTTAGAAAAGCCATGCGAAGTGTCCACAATCAGTACATCAACTCCGGCCGCAACCAGTGCGTCAACGCGATCATCCGTATCGTGCCCTGTACCGACAGCAGCGCCGACGCGCAACGCACCGCTTGCATCCTTACAGGCATTCGGGAAGTCCATAGCTTTCTGGAAATCCTTTGCCGTGATCATGCCGCGCAGTTGGAAATCGTCGTCGATGACAAGCACCTTTTCGATGCGATGCTGATGCAGCAGTGACAGCACTTCTTCTTCTGCCGCGCCTTCTTTGACCGTGACCAAGCGGTCTTTCGGCGTCATGACGGTCGATACTGGCGCGTCCAAGCGCGTTTCGAATCGCAGATCGCGGTGAGTCACGATACCGAGAGTATTTTTTCCGTCGACAACCGGTACTCCCGAGATCCCCATCGAACGTGTGAGATCAATCACCTCCTGGACCGTCATTTCCGGATTGACAGTGATCGGATTGCGCACCATACCCGACTCAAACTTCTTCACTTTCTGGACTTGCCGCGCCTGCTCCTCGATGGACATATTCTTGTGGACAATGCCAATACCGCCTTCCTGAGCCAACGCGATCGCCAGTCTTGCCTCGGTCACTGTATCCATCGCGGCAGACAACAGCGGGATATTGAGCCGGATTTCACGGGTCAGTGAGGTGCTCAGATCGACTTCGCGCGGCAAAACTTCGGAATATCCGGGTTGCAGCAAAACATCGTCGAATGTCAGGGCTTCCTTGGCGATTCTCATTACGTGGCCTTCAATTCGATGGGGTGAAACGATTAATTGTACGCGGCTCAGAATTGCGGGTAAACGGCAAGCGGTTCGATATACTGCAAACATGCCAGCAAGTGACCCAACAAGCACCGCAATAACCGTCAGCCAGCTCAACCGGCGTGTGAAAACCTTGCTGGAGCAGGGAATCGCCCGGCTGTGGATTGAAGGCGAGATTTCGAACCTGTCACGCCCGGGCTCCGGGCACATCTACCTGACATTGAAAGACGACAACGCACAGGTGAGTGCCGCCTGGTTTCGCCAGCGGCAACGCGGGCCGGCAATCGGCTTCAAGAATGGCGATCGTGTTCTGGCCTATGGCCGCGTCAGCATTTACGAGACCCGCGGCAACTACCAACTCATCATCGAGGAAATGGAGCCCGCCGGCGAAGGTGTGCTGAAGCGGCGCTTCGACGCTCTCAAGCTAAAGCTCGCAAACGAGGGCTTGTTCGACGAGGAGAGGAAACAGAGCCTCCCCGGTCTGCCGCGCGGCATCGGCGTTATTACCTCGCCAAGCGGCGCAGCAATTCGCGACATAGTCAGCGTACTCAAACGTCGCTTTCCGGCGATACCCGTTAGCATTTACCCGGCAGCGGTACAGGGCGATGCCGCGCCCGGCGAACTTATCAGCGCCTTGCAAACCGCCGTTGAACGAAACGAATGCGATGTGTTGATCATCGGACGCGGCGGCGGCTCGCTGGAGGACCTGTGGGCCTTTAACGATGAACGACTGGCGCGCGCAATTGCCGACTGTCCATTACCGATCATTAGCGCCGTCGGCCATGAAGTGGATTTCACGATTGCTGATTTCGTCGCTGACGTACGAGCACCGACGCCCTCCGGGGCCGCCGAGATTGTCGTCCCGGAACAGCAGGAATGGCTGCGCCGAATCGCCACGCTTGCCTCCAGAGTAGCGCGTGTCGGTCAACGTGCGCTCGATGATCGGGCACAGGAGCTGGACTGGCTAGCCCGACGCCTGCTTGCGAGCAGTCCCGCAGCGACCTTGCGCCGGCAGAACGACGGACTGCGTGAACTCCGAGGCCGACTGACCGCGGCGATATCGCAGCAACTGCTGCAGCATAAGAACAATCTGCAACAGACCAACGCCGCGCTGATGCAACAGTCACCAGCACTATCCGTGCAACGCTCAATTTCAAGACTCGCTGGCCTGCAACAACGACTCGCTAGCTCAACAGACACAACATTGGCGAACTCAAGACACAAGATCGCTCTGCTCGGGCGCGCGCTGAATGCGGTGAGTCCATTAGCAACACTCGATCGCGGCTATGCGATCGTCAGGAGTGCCGAGGGCGGCGAAATCCTGACCGACGCGCATGATGCGCAGCCTGGTCAGGACATCCGCGCGCGCTTATCGCAGGGTGAACTAGTCGCCACCGTAAAAGAGGTGCTTGTCGATGACTAAGGCATTGATACTACTTTTACTACTGGGCCTGACGGCGATAGCTGAAGCCACGGAGCAGTCACTGCGACCGGGCGGAATCGCGATGATCGATCTTGGAGCCGCCAGTGATCCAGCACCCGCGGTGACTCATGCTGGAAAGCCTGTGTTGGTGATGCTTGCGGACGATCGCTGGATTGCAGTTGTTGGAATCCCTCTGGATGCGAAAGCAGGCGAACTGACGATAGATGTTGCAGACTACGAAGTAAAAATCACTATCGCCGAGCATGCCTACCGCGAGCAGCGACTGACCGTTGAGAATAAAAGTTTCGTCGAGCAAAACCAGGAACAGCTGGACCGCATTTGGAGTGAGCGCAAGATTATCGACGCCGTTCTGAATAGCTTCACCGCGGTGCCGGTCGACGGAGTGTCATTGCAAGCCCCGCTTAAGGGCGCGCAGAGCTCGAGCTTTGGCTATCGGCGATTCTTTAACGACCAGCCACGTTCACCGCACAAAGGCATGGATATATCCGCTGCTAATGGTGAGCCTATCGCCGCGGCACGAGGCGGAGTCATTGCGGCAAGCGGCGATTTCTTCTTCAATGGCAACACCGTTTTAGTTGACCATGGACAAGGTTTCGTAACGATGTATTGCCACATGAGTGAAATCGATGTGGTGGAAGGACAGGCCATTAGCGTCGGCGATATTATCGGCGCCGTCGGCGCTACGGGTCGAGTCACTGGCCCGCATCTGCACTTTGGCACCTATTTGAATGGCACGGCCGTCGACCCGGCTATACTTCTAGATTGAGCACCAAGTAAATTGAGCGCAAAGTTTACGGCGCGCAGCTATCGAAGTACTCACAAATAACTGGGCGAAAAGCATCCATCTCGACCAAGAATGAGTCGTGCCCGCGGACACAATCAAGCTCTACCAGCTTGGAATCCTCGCAAACTGTAGCAATGCCCGCTGCCAGTTCCTGTTGTTGCTGAGGTGGAAACAAGATGTCGGTGCGCACACCGATGACCAGCGCTTTCTCAAGATCAAGTTTCTTAAATCCGGACGCCAGCGAACCACCGTACTCCGCAAGATCGAACATGTCCGAGGCGTGCGACAAATAAAGATAACAATTGGCATCGAATGCACCGCTGAATTTATTAGCGTGATTCTCGAGATACGACTCCACCGAAAATTCAGTAGCAAACTGGACACCAGGCTGCACCGGGTCGGTTGCCCGTTCACGGCCAAACCGCTGTGTCCACTCCTCCGCTGATCGATAAGTGATCATCCCCAACTTGCGAGCAAGACGTTGTCCGGTAATTGGTGGTTCGCTAATGTCGTAGTTGCCGCCCTGCCACAACCTGTCGGAGCGGATCATTTCGCGCTGCAAGGAGCGCACCGCAATAGAAAACGGTAGCGCTCGCGTGGCTGACGACACCGAAACAAAGCGACTGACCGCGCGCGGATGCCGCAAACAAAACGCGAGGCCACTCATGCCACCCATCGAGCAGCCGACCACCGTGTGCAGACAATCAATTCCCAAGTGGCGCACTACCAACATTGCCGACTCGGCAATATCTTCGAGTGTTAGCAGCGGAAACGACAAACGATATCGCTCGCCGGTCACTGGATCTATAGAAGCCGGTCCCGTTGATCCAAAGCAACTACCGAGCGAATTGACGCTAACCACAAAGTATTTGTCAGTATCGATCGGCAGACCGGATCCGATCATATCCTCCCACCAGCCCGGCGAACGGTCAACGTCCGACGAGGCCACGTGTGCTGACGGCGACAATCCGCTAAAAATCAGTACCGCGTTATCCTTCGCAGCATTCAAACTTCCCAGCGTTTCATAGGCAAGCGTCGGCGACTGTAATGAACCACCGCGGTGCATTTTAAAGGACCCGTCGAGTGTGTAGGTCTTTGTCGCAGAACTCATTTCTTGACCTTTTTCATTAGGCGTTTGCGCTTTCGCTCCTGTCTCGGCGTCAGCACATTGCGACGACCTTCGAACGGGTTCTTGCCCGTTCTAAACGCCAGTCGCACCGGCGTTCCCTTCAGTTTAAACGCTTTTCTGAAACGATTAATCAAATAGCGTCGAAAAGATTCGGGCACTTTTTCTGTTTGATTGCCGTGAATGACAATCACCGGCGGATTGCGCCCGCCCTGATGCGCATAGCGCAGTTTAATGCGTCGACCGCGGATCAGCGGTGGCGGGTGCGCTATAACCGCCGCTTCCAATTCGCGAGTAAGCTCAGTAGTCGACATATCTCGCATCGCGGCGTTAAATGCTCTTTCCACAGCCGGCAACAAATCACCGACGGCTGTGCCATGCAATGCAGAGATGGTAATGCGTTCTGCGAAGTCGAGAAATGGCAAGCGCCGTTCGAGATCATCGCGCACCTTCTTGCGCTGATCCGACGACAGGCCATCCCACTTATTTGTTACCACCACGAGTGCGCGGCCACGTTCCATAACCAGGCCAAGCAAACTGACGTCCTGCTCGGTGACGCCTTCCTGAGCATCGAGCACTGCGATAACGACCTCTGCCTGCTCAATCGCCTGCAGCGCTTTAACAATACTGAATTTCTCGATGGCCTCGTGCACACGAGCCTTGCGCCGTATGCCGGCTGTATCAATCAGGATGTATTTGCGGTCGTTGCGCTCGAACGGCACTGACACGCTATCGCGGGTCGTTCCTGGCTGATCGAACACCACCAGGCGATCCTCACCAAGCATGCGATTGGCCAATGTCGACTTGCCGACGTTCGGACGTCCGATGACTGCTATACGCAGCTCGCGGTCTTCGTCGTCAACTTGTTCTTCGGCCGCATCCGCTTCCTTTGCCTCGCGGTCATCAAAGGGTTCCAGAATCGCGTCCATCATTGCGCTAATACGATCGCCGTGCGCCGCCGATACCGCTATCGGATCACCCATTCCGAGTTTGTGAAACTCGCCGTTCGCAATCGCTTCGTCCAGACCCTCAGCCTTATTCACAGCAAGCCAGGTCTTTTTCGCGTGCTTGCGTGCGAGTTCCGCTACATGCTCGTCAGCAGCCGTCAGACCACTGCGGCCGTCGACCATAATGATTGCTATGTCGGCTTCCTGAAGCGCAACAATCGTTTGCTCGACCATCGCTTCTTCAATGCCTTCTTCACCGCCAGCGACGCCGCCAGTATCGATTACAAGATAGGGAATTGGGCCCAGTTTACCGAAACCGTATTTGCGATCTCGGGTCAGTCCAGGATAGTCCGCGACCAGTGCGTCGCGTGAGCGCGTCAGGCGATTAAATAGTGTGGACTTGCCAACATTTGGCCGTCCGATTAATGCGATGACAGGAAGCATGTTTAAACACCATTACCGAAACTTATCTGCTCGCGACAGAATCAGGTTTCATCGGCTTCGTCAGAAACGTCGGGGGCACTGCGTTTAGAGCGATCCTGGACAACAGTGAATGCTGCCAGTGTTCCATCATCACTTTGCACGTACAGTGTGTTTGCAACTACCAACGGGTAGTTACTTATGGCTTTTCTACCCAGGCGCATACGCGCGACCGCAGTGCCGTCGATGCTACTGAAAAAGTGCAGATAGCCCTCAAAATCACCGACTACAACCGCAGTATGAAATGGCATTGGCAAGGTCGGATCGCGACGCAACAAATCATCATTACGCCAGATCTCCGCGCCATTATTGCGGCTCATCGCGACTAGCTCTCCATCTTCGCGCGTTGTATACACGCTGTTCCAGTCTGCAGAGACGCCGACCTGAGTCGAAATTTCACGCGCCCAAAGTACCTGGCCCGACTCAGCTGCAAGCGAAGTAACTCGGCCTTGATAACCCGCCGCATAGATATCCTGACCAACCGACGCAATTGAACCATCCACGTCAGCGAGGCGATCCAGATCCGAACGACCTGTTGGCATTGACAGCATTGAATCCCATTCAATATCACCAGATTCCAAGTCAACCGCGAGCAAACGCCCGTTATCGAAACCTGCGATGACGTTGCCGCCAACCAGTACTGGTGACGAAGCACCACGCATCGTCAACGCCGGCACGCTCTGCTCCAACTCCCACTTTTGTTTACCGTCAAACAGCGATAAAGCCCGCAGTCGATTATCGATGGTTTGCGCAATGACAACGCCTTCGCTGATTAACGGCTGCGCGAGCGTTTCGCCACCAACAAATACACGCCATGTCTCAACGCCAGTCTTGGCATCAAGCAAGATAACATTGCCATTCTTGGACGCCACAGCCACGGCGCCTTCACCGACCCCCGGTCCAGCCGATAACTCGATCTCGAGTTTGATTTTCCAACGTTGCTTGCCGGAAACGGCATCTACGGCAATAACATTGCCATCCTGGCTAGCGGCGTAAATATTACTGCCGTCAGTTGCCGGTCGTAAGCCGACCAGCAAAAATTCGGCACTACCACCAACTTTGGAGCTCCACAGCTTCTTTATATTTAGAGTGTTAGTGAGCTTGAGCAACTCTTTAGGCTCAAGTTTTTCTTCCTCGTCGCCAAAAATCCCACAGGACGACGACAGCAACATAGCTGCTAGCAGGCCGATCATGCGTAGGGCATTATTCACTCAACGTCCTCGACCGCGGACTCCTCATCGGCCGCATCAATGAGTTCGACAGCAGGCGACAACTCAGGTTCAGCCGTCATGCCTTCAGCCGACTCTGGCTGCGCCTCAATTTGCGGCAAATCCAGCGCTTTCCATTGCACCAACTGCTGGTCAACGGTGCCCTGCGACAATGGGTCTAGCAGAATTTTTTGGTACGCATCCTGAGCTTCGGCGATCTGGCCAAGCGCCGTGTAGGCATCCCCGAGCACCTCGCCGTATGCTGCTGCGAAGGCGTCTACATCCTGAGCTGCGAGGAGATCAACGACCTCCTGTGCTTTGTCCTGATATAACAAGATTCGAGCCAGACGAAGACGGGCTACATGGCGCAATTCTTCGTCAGCGTCACTGTCAACGACAGCCGACAAGGCATCCGCCGCATCCTGATCCCGATTCTTGTCCATATAGAGTCGCGCCATCGCCAAACCAGACTGACCGGCATAGCTCGTTTTGGCGTAGCTGTTCTGCAACTCGTAGGCCGTTGCTTCTGCGGCGTCAAGATCGCCATCAACAACCTGAACTACGAGCGTCTCATACGCGACAGAAGCTTCGAGTTGCGCTTGCAACTGGTTGGCCTGATATCGGTTGGCACCGAACAGCAGCCCGGCGCCGATAACGATTCCGCCGATGACATAGGCACCATATTCCGACCACCAGCTTCGAAATTGATCAATTTGTTCTTTTTCTGAAAGTAGATCGTCCACAAAACTGCCCTTAACTTAGTTGTCTTTTAAGCGTTGCCGCCAACTCGTCCAACGCCACGGTCGTTTGTTCATCCGCGTTGCGCATTGGTTTGATCCCTATCCGACCCTCGGCAAGCTCCTGCTCGCCAAGGATCAACGCAAACTCTGCGCCGCTTTTATCTGCGCGCTTCATTTGCGATTTAAAACTACCTCCACCGAGATTCATTTCGATCCGAATCCCTGCAAGCTCATCGCGTAACTCTTCTGCCAACGCAAATGCCCGCCGCACTGTTCCCTCGCCCAGCGCCGCAAGATACACATCGGCATTTGCCGCCGGAGTCTCGCCGCCGCAGGCTTCATACAAGGCCACAAAGCGTTCAATCCCCATAGCCCAGCCAACAGCAGGCGTAGTGCGACCACCGAGCTTTTCGACCAAACCATCGTAACGGCCTCCCGAACAGACCGCGCCCTGCGATCCCAGCGCATCGGTCACCCACTCGAAAACCGTGCGTGAGTAATAATCAAGCCCGCGTACCAGACGCGGATTTACGCTGTAAGCAACTCCTGCCGCGTCCAGCAAGGACTTCAACCCCCGAAAATGCTCTGCTGAGTCTTCATCGAGGTAATCCAGCATTACCGGCGCTGCCTCGACAATCTCGCGCATCTCCGGGTTTTTGCTGTCCAGGATCCTGAGCGGGTTTTGCTCGAGCCGGCGAATACTATCCTCATCCAGCTGATTTTTCACGCCAGAAAAGTACTCGACCAGGGCCGCACGGTAGTCGGCGCGAGCCGCGGGTGTGCCAAGCGAGTTAATTTGCAGATTGATTTTGGATATTCCGAGGCGCTGCCACATGCGCGCGCTCATTATGATCAATTCGGCGTCGACATCCGGTCCATCGTAGCCCATGGCTTCAACATCGAACTGGTAAAACTGCCGATATCGGCCTTTCTGTGGCTTTTCGTAACGAAACATTGGCCCGGTTGTCCAAAGCTTCTGTTTCTGATTATGGAACAGGCCGTTCGTCATGCCCGCTCGCACCATGCTCGCCGTGGCTTCCGGACGTAAGGTCAGACTTTCGCCATTGCGATCAGCGAACGTATACATTTCCTTCTCGACGATATCCGTCACTTCGCCAATCGAGCGTGTGAACAGCTCAGTATGCTCAAGCAAAGGCAAACGAATCTCGGCATAGCCATATGACTCTACGATTTCCTGCACCGCAGTTTCCAGATATCGCCAGGTTGTTGAGACCTCGGGCAGAATATCGTTCATACCCCGAACTGCCCTGGGTTTAATACTCGCGGGCTTAGCGCTTTTGGACTTGTCGGTCATGGGCTTGGGATTGTCAGCCGTACCGTGCCACGTCGATCCGCCCTCGGCAGTTCAAACGCTGCGTCATTGAGCTGCAAACTGACGTTTGCCGCATCGCCAAACAAGACATTGAACGGCGCCTCACCGCTAAGGTTGACGGTACGTCCCGCCTTGCCGAGATCAAAAAACAATCGCCTTCCCTTTGCATCACTGATCTCTGTCCAGGAGTCACCGGAATACGTAATACTCAAACGCGTATCCGTTATATCCGCAGCGGCAGCGATGACCGGCTCTGGCTCTGGCTCTGCCTCTGGTGTCTCAACTTCGGCTGTTACTTCTGCCGTGGGCTCTTCTTCAATTGTCGCAGAAGGCATCGCAGAAGAACTCGCAGTAGCAGACTCATCAGGCCCAGTCGTTGGCGGCTCCTTTGGCAGCGGCCTGATTTGCCCGACTACAATTGCATCGGCAGCTGGTTCGGCAACTGGTTCTCGCACTGCCAACCACCAGTAGGCAGTCGCGATAATGATCACCGCCGCGATCACCGCCAACCACGGGCCGGGAGCAATAGCCCGGCGTTGCTTCGCCCGCACCGACAGCGGCGGCTGCCCAGCTTGCGCACGCGTTAGTTCGTAGTATTCGCCCATCAAAGTGGTGTCGTCGACTTTGAGAATCTGTGCGTAGTTCTTCAGATGTCCTTTCGCAAACACCGGTGCCCCGATGACCTCGAAATCATTGCTTTCCAACGCCCTCACTTTGTATTCATCAAGGTGCAGTTCTTTAGCAATTGCGAGCACTGTTATCTGCTGCTCACGACGCGCGTGAGCAAGTCGCTCACCCGCAAACGGAGCCTGAGTCTCATCCTCTGACTCTTGCTCCTGCTTGTCGTTCTTGTCACTCACTAACTGGCGCCCAGCACCTTGCGCGCTTCAGGTGACGTCGGGAATTCGCGAATCAAGCGATCCTCGAACTCTGTACGACCGCGATCATTATCGAGCATGTCCTCGATTCTTGATGCCAGATACAAGACTCCGGCAGTTGTGGCACTGACTGACATAAAGCGTTGCAGAAAAGCGCGCGCACTGAGGTAGTCCTGCTGCTGAAATTTGAGCAGGCAAAGCTGCAACAGTGCCTCGCCGAATGCCGGTTTGCGATCGAGTGCGGCGCGAAAGAATTCTTCCGCCGCCTCAAAATTCGGCTTCTGCATCATGCACACACCCGCGTTGGTCAAGGTGTTTTCGCTGGCATCATTCTCGGGGTGTTCGGCCGCCTTAGCAAAATACGTGTGCGCGCCGTCAAAGTCCTGATGCTGGCATAAGAAAACGGCGTAGGCATTCTGCACTTCAAAATCCTTTGGCGCGACGCTGACAGCTTTTTCGTAAGCTTCCCTTGCAAGTCGCTCATTGTCCAGAGCTTCATAGGTTAAGGCCAGAGTCGTATAAGCAACTGCCATCTTTGGCTTTATCTCAACCGCCAGTTGCAGCCGATCGCGAGCCAGCTCGTAGTTGCCGGCCCGGTAATATCTGGCGCCGAGCTGATAATTGAGCTCCGCAGCGTCATCGTCGTCGCGTTCATGTTCGGTAACCGAGCCGGTCGTCGTTGACACACAGGCCGAGCTGAGAAAAAGGCTTAACATCGCCGTGGCAATCAATTTATGCGTGTTCATGCTGATGACATCCTTTGGCCAATTCTTTTTTCGCCTAGCCGTACTTTTACCCGGTCACTAACTTTACCAGCTAGTTGACCGCATGCTGCGTTGATATCGTCGCCGCGCGTTCTGCGAGTGGTCGCCACCAGCCCGCGGTCTCTTAGTCTGGACTGGAAATGGCGAATTGTCTCTGCTGAGGAGCGCCTGAAATCTGAACCTGGAAACGGGTTAAACGGGATGAGATTCACTTTCGCCGGTTTGTTCTTTAGCAATTCCGCCAATTCATTCGCATGCGCAAGCGAATCATTAACATCGCGCAGCATGACGTACTCGAACGTAATGAACCGATTTGAGCGCTTCTTCGCGTAATCCCAGCAAGCATCCAGCAGCGTGCTGATCGGATGCAGTTTATTAATTGGCACAATCTGATTTCGCAATTCGTCATTCGGTGCATGCAGCGAAACAGCCAGCGCCACGTTGCAATCGTCGGCCAGCTTATTGATATGCGGCACGATCCCGGATGTACTGACTGTAACTCGCCGCCTCGACAAGCCGTAAGACCAGTCCGACACCAATAGTTCTAGGACAGGAACCAGATTGCGATAGTTTGCCAATGGCTCGCCCATTCCCATGAAGACCACATTGCTTACAGCCGCTTCACCATTGCTGCGTCGCGGCAGCTCCGCGATTGCATGCCGTACCTGGCCAATAATTTCCGCGCTACTGAGATTGCGATTAAACCCTTGCGCACCCGTAGCACAAAACGAACAGTCGAGCGCACAGCCAACCTGCGAAGATATGCACAGGGTGCCGCGATCTTCCTCGGGTATGAAGACAGTTTCGACTGATTGCCCGGAACCGCTGGCGAACAACCACTTTACGCATCCGTCATTCGCGTCATGACGCGAGCGCACGATGGGAGCAACTATTTCAGCGTTCGCGTACAGCTCTGCTCGTAGCGCTTTTGACAAGTCTGTCATCGCTTCGAAGTCGTTGACTCCACGTTGGTAAATCCACTGCAGAATCTGCCGCGCACGAAATGGCTTTTCGTTTCGTGCAACAAGAAACTGCTCGAGATCGTCTTGCGACAATCCGAGCAGATTTATCTTGTCTGTGTTGGCAGTCACTGCAATTTCCCGCTAACGGGTCCTCGGGCAAACGCCGTCATCGCCAAAAAAGTAGGCGATTTCATCGGCTGCCGTTTCCGCCGCATCAGAGCCGTGCACGATATTTTCCTCAATACTCTCTGCGAAATCCTTACGGATCGTTCCCGGAGCAGCGTCCGCAGGATTGGTCGCGCCCATGATGTCGCGATTTTTAGCAATCGCATCTTCACCACTCAACGCCTGGACAATAACTGGTCCCGACGTCATGTAGGCGACGAGATCGTTATAAAAAGGTCGTTCTTTGTGCACGGCGTAAAAACCGCCGGCTTGTTCTTGCGTCAGATGCATCATGCGTGCGGCAACAATGTCCAAGCCGGCTTTTTCAAAACGGCTGTAGATTTCTCCGATCAGGTTCTTTTGTACGCCATCAGGTTTAATGATGGAGAGCGTTTGCTCAACGGCCATGTGCTAATCCTTTTTTTCGATTATTGAGGTGATTTTTAAATCCGACGGTCGAGCCGGACATTCGATGCAAACCATGGATTCTACTACGGTACTTTCAGACGTTGAAGCTTTCGCCGCAGCCACATTCGCCGGAAATATTGGGATTTCGGAAGCTGAACGCCTCGTTCAGGCCATTCTTGACGAAATCGACCTCAGTGCCATCGATGAGCTCCAATGCATCAGTCTGCACAACTACCTTGACGCCCTTGTCTTCGAATACCACGTCCGTGGCCTCAATTTCTTCCGCATAGTTGATTACATAGGAGTAGCCGGAACAGCCGGTCTGGGTAACGCCCAGCCTCAGACCCACGCTATCGTTGCGCTTCTCAAGGTAGCTGCGGACTCGATCGGCCGCAGAATCGGTGAGGGATATTGCCATTTCAATCCTGTTTTGAGTTCGTTGCGTGGTTCTGGAGAACCTGATTCTGGAGAACCTAGTTCTGGAACGTTTGGTCCTGGATAGCTTGCCCAAGCGATCGGACCGTGTCTTCAAGCACTAGTATACGTCCGGTTTTCTCTACAGGTACAGCCAGATCCCGCATTATCGGGGCACTTTTGAATTGCTTAAGGTCCGCTACGGGACGGCCCTCAAATTGACGACAGAAAGCTTCGCAGGCGGCGATCACGTGTGGGCAGCCCCAGGTCTGGAATCGGAGTCTTAGAAGCCTGTCGTGCGCAACCTCGACCGACAGCCGAATACGCATGCCCTGGTCTTCAAAGTAGCCAATAGCACCATTCTCAACAATACCGGCGTGATCTGGCTGCGCGAAATATTCACGAACTGTCGAATTGTAAGGCTCAAGACTCATGCCGTGATTCCCGGGGCAAGCTCACGCAAAGCCGCGACCGCCGTGATGTAGCTCTCTATCGCCACATCAATCTCATCGTTGCTCGTCGCACGTCCCATGCTAAAGCGAATCGCAGATTGCGCATCTTTGTCGCTACGGCCAAGCGCCCGTAATACATAAGATGGTTCCTTAGACTGCGAATTACAGGCAGATCCAGTGGCGACACAAAGCGGTTCCAAAGCCAGCAGCAAGCTTTCACCCTCAATGTCATCAACGCTGACATTCAGTATGCCCGGGTAGCCTCCCTGCTCCTGGCCATTCAGTTTGATGCCCGCGACTTCGGCAATGCCGTCCCACAATCGCTGCCGCAATTGACTGAGGTGCCGTAAGTCACCGGCATACCGCGCAGCTGCAATCGTTGCCGCTTCACCAAGACCAGCGATCAAATCGACCGGCAGCGTACCGGGGCGTAAGCGTCGCTGCTGACCGCCGCCAAACATCTGCGCTTCGAGCGCAACACCGTTGGCAACATAGAGTGCGCCGATGCCTTTAGGGCCATAAAATTTGTGCGCAGTAATGGACATCAAGTCCACTGGCAGTGTCGACAGATCCACCGAAACTTTGCCTACTGATTGCGCACCGTCAACATGAAACAAGACTTTGTGCTCTCGACAAATCGCGCCGATGCCAGCGATGTCCTGCACAACACCCGTTTCGTTGTTGATGTGCATAATCGAAACGAGCTGCGTGTCGTCGCGAATCGCGGCTTGCAGTCGCTCTGGCGGCAAACGGCCATCCGCATCGGGATCCAGCCAGGTCACCTCAAAGCCGCGTTTTTCAAGCGTTCGAAACACGTCGACAACCGCCTTGTGTTCTGTTCGCATCGTGAGCAGGTGCTTGCCGCGATGTTGCCGCTGCCCGGCTGCTCCCAGAATCGCCAGATTATTGGATTCTGTCGCGCCAGAGGTCCATAAGATACTCGCTGCATCGGCCTTTATCAGCGCCGCCAATTGAGTAGCTGCATGCGCAACAATTTGCGCGCTCAAGCGACCGGCGAGATGATTCGATGACGGATTGAAGTACGCCGTGTCTTGCACCTCGCGCATACGTTCCGCGACACGCGCGTCCAGCGGCGTAGTCGCAGCATAGTCCAGATAGATGAGTTGTTTATCGGCGCTCATTAACTTGAATCACGGCTTCTGTCGATCGCTGTCAAAATGCCGCGCAGAATATTAATGTCATTCTTGTCTGGTCTGGCGCGAATATACAAGCGTCGCAAACGCCGCATCAGGAAGCGTGGATTTTCAGGGTCAAGGAACCGAATGTCCTGCAACACTTGTTCGAGGTGGGTATAGAAATGCTCCATCTCCTCACCGCTTGCGGGCGGCGCTTCACTTTCAAAACCTGGGCCCCTATCGATTGTGCTTGCGACGCGTAATTCGTAAGTCAGGACCTGTACCGCCATACCCAGATTCAGCGAGCTAAAATCCGGATCGGTCGGAATCGTCAACAGCGTATGGCAAAGATCAAGATCGTCATTGTGCAGGCCACTTTTCTCAGGCCCAAAGACGGCCGCCACGTTACCTTGTTTGCTCTCCAGCAGCAGGCGTTCCGCGCAATCCCGGGGGCCCATGGTGGGCCAGTTAATGGTCCGCGCTCTAGCACTCGCTCCCGCAACATAGACACAATCTGTGAGTGCTTCTGCCAGGGTCGATACCACTCGGGTGGATTCGAGGATGTCCGTCGCCCCAGAAGCTCGCACGGTAGCGTCTTCATGCGGAAAATAGCGGGGCTTGACCAGCACAAGGTCACTAAGCCCCATATTTTTCATCGCACGCGCTACAGCGCCGATATTTCCGGGGTGCGTGGTGCCGACGAGAACAATTCGAATGGACATGTTATTGGGACAGTTCGCTAAAAGTCCGGTATTCTACCGCCCCGATGGCGCCAGCTGACAGCTTTGTCAGCAATTGGCCCAAGTTCTTTTACATTGATGGAATCGTTTAATGCACGCACTACTCAACGTAGCGGTAATGGCAGCACGTCGCGCCGGCGCCGTATTGGGCAGAAATTTCAACAAGCGCGATAAGCTCACGGTTGAAAAAAAGGGCCATAACGATTTCGTCAGCTCAGCGGATCTTGCCGCTGAGAAAGCCATTATTGACGTCATTCATAAGCACTATCCGGATCACGCCATTCTGGCAGAGGAGTCTGGTGTTCAGGGCGACTCAGATCACGTCTGGATTATCGATCCACTGGATGGCACGACCAACTACCTGCACGGATTTCCGGTTTTTGGCATTTCAATCGCGTTGCAAATTGCAGGTCGCCTCGAACACGCGGTGGTATACGAACCGATGCGCGAGGAACTGTTTACAGCCTCTCGTGGTGAAGGTGCGCAATTGGACGGCCACAAGATTCGAGTCAGTGGCAACAAGGACCTTGAGCGCTCGCTTATCGGCACAGGTTTTCCCTATCAACAAACGGATGAAGAACTTGGGCCATACTTATCCATGCTTGCCAAGGTGATCAAGAACACGTCCGGCGTCCGACGACCCGGTGCCGCATCGCTGGATCTTTGCTCGGTCGCTTGTGGCCGCCTGGATGCGTTTTGGGAAACCGGACTCAAATCCTGGGACATGGCTGCCGGCACTTTAATCATTCGCGAGGCAGGCGGTATCGTTAGCGCGCTGGATGGCGCAGAAAATCACCTGGAGACAGGCCACGTTCTCGCCGGTACACCACGGATATATAGAGGGCTGGCAAAACTGTGTGCCAGCGAGATAAAGGCTGTACTCAAACGCTAAGTTTCAGGCGTCGCCAGAGACCCAAGACCAACTACGGCAGATCGTCGATTAAGGAAGTATCTTTGATCGGCTCGATCAAATCTTGTGCATTAACATCCAGTGCCAATGCTGTCGCACTCGCTGTGTAAATCGACGAGTAGGTACCGACGACAATACCCACGATCAGCGCGATTGAGAATGGCGCGATTGATTCGCCGCCAAGCACTAACAATGCGACCAATACCAGCAGTGTCGTAATGCCCGTGATCAATGTTCTTGCGAGCATTTCGTTGATCGAAATATTCATTGATTCTTCCGCGCTCTTGCCGCGAAGCGCGAAGAAATTTTCGCGGATTCTGTCGAATGCGACAACAGTATCGTTAAGCGAGTAGCCAATTACCGCGAGCACTGCGGCGACCACTGTCAGGTCGAATGGCAAACCGAAGATCGAAAAGAAACCGACAGTTACGATGGCGTCATGCGTCAATGCTGCAACCGCACCCGCCGAGAACTTCCACTGGAAGCGGAACATGACGTACAGAAAGATCATCATAAGCGCGAAAATCATCGCCAATGCACCTTGCTCGGCGAGTTCGCTACCGACCTGAGGGCTGACGAACTCGACGCGCCGCAAACTGGTATTTGGATCACCAGCCTGCAGTATCTGCTGTAACTGCGTTCGAATCGTTTCGATATTGCCGTCCATCGGCGGCAATCTAACCAGCACAACCTCATCCTCACCGAACAGCTGTACCTGCGCATTGTTGTATCCGGCGTCGACCATGCTTGTGCGAATTGCCTCGAGATCAGCCGCCTGCGGGTAACCCACTTCAAGCAGAATTCCACCCGTAAAATCGATTCCCAGCTCCAAGCCGCGAGTAGCCAACGATGCCAATGACGCCACTACGAATAGAACCGATATCACCAAAGCAACCTTGCGGCGCGTGGCCCCAAGGAAATTGATACTGGTTTTTTCTTTGATTAAGCGCATGTCTTATCCACCTAGACCGGTAACGACGTCAGCTTTCGCCCGCCGAATATCAAGTTAACGATTGCTCGGGTGCCAATAATTGCCGTGAACATCGACGTGATGATGCCAAGCATCAGTGTTATAGCGAAACCCTTGATCGGGCCAGTGCCAAGGCCGAACAATACTATCGCCGCAATCAAGGTTGTAATGTTCGCATCCGCAATCGATGACAAGGCTTTTTCATACCCCGAATTGATCGCGGCTTGTGGTGCCGCACCCGCGGATAGTTCTTCGCGTATGCGTTCAAATATCAACACATTTGCATCCACCGCCATACCGACAGTCAGGACGATTCCGGCAATCCCCGGCAAAGTCAGAGATGCCTGCAATAGCGACAACATAGCTGCGATGAAAATGAGGTTCGTGAACAAAGCCACGTTGGCGATTAAACCAAATGCTTTGTAGTAAACAATCATGAATAGAATAACGGCGAAAAAACCGATCTGGATCGCTTTGTAACCGCGCTCAATGTTGTCTTTACCAAGCGTGGGTCCAATGGTGCGTTCATCAATCTTGAACACCGGAGCCGCCAATGCGCCGGCGCGCAATAGCAACGCAAGATCGTGTGCCTCACCTGGATTCAATCCGCTGATTTGAAACTTATTTTTGAATATTCCCTGGATAGTTGCGGTGTTGATAATTTCTTCAGACTTGATCGTACGGTACTCGCGCTCAGCGCCGCGCTGCACCGTCTCGCGACGCGTTTCGATGAACACTGCCGACATTGGTTTGCCAACATGCTCAATGGTTGTCTTTAGCATGCTCTCACCGCCAGACGAATCGAGCGTTATCGATACAATTGGCTGGCCCTGATCAAATCCCGCCGAGGCATCGATAATCTGGTCACCCGAAACGATAACTTTGCGCTTTAGTACAGCGTCCCCGACACCAGGGCGTCCTTGATAACGACGCGACCCCGGCTCTGTTCCAGATTGATCGACAAGCCTGAACTCAAGTGTCGCGGTCGCGGTTAGAATTTTGTTAATTTCGTTGGGATCCTGCACACCTGGGAGCTGCACGACAATGCGGTCAACACCCTGGCGCTGCACGATCGGTTCAGCGACGCCCAATTGATTGACACGGTTGCGCAAGGTCGTGATGTTTTGATCGATAGCGAAGTCCTGACGCGCCTTAATCTGCGCCTCACTCATACGCACCAGCAGTGATTTTCCATCGCCACCATCGGACACCAGCAAATCAGCATCAGAGCGTTCAATGATCAAGCGTGCTGCATCGCGATCTTCTGGACTGGTAAGTCGCACGTTGACAATTCGATCCTCGAGCTCAACCAGATGGCGAATTCTGGCATCAAGCAGATTGTCATCGATGCCCTGCTGATAAAGCGTCATCCGAGTATCGATCGCAGTATCCATGTCGACTTCGAGTAACACATAAACGCCGCCGCGAAGATCAAGCCCCAGGCTCATAGGATTCAGGCCGAGATCGCGGACCCATTTGGGTGAGCGCGGCGCCAAGGTCTGCGCAACACTGGCTTCGCGACTGTAGCGCTTCTTGAGGGCATCATTGACCGCAGTCAACTCCGCATCTTTCTCAAACCGCAGTACAACCCTGCCGTCCTTTAAGTACGCGGCCTCTGGACTCATGCCAACACTTTCGGCGACGCCTACATATTCCTGTAGACGAGCTTCGTCATAGGCAACGCCATTATTGTCAGCAATCTGAATTGCCGGCACGCTGCCATAAATATTCGGCAAAGCAAGCAAACAGCCAGCGAGCATTATGGCGAGAACGAGGATGTTGAGCCAGGCGGGGTATTTATTCATTATTATCCGAGGTGTTGAGGCGTTCGACTTGCGCTTTATTGCAACGCGTCACTTAGGCTTCGTCGTATGTGCCCTTCGGTACGACAACCGAAACGCTGGATTTTTGAATCTTAATTTCGGTGTTGTCACTAATCTTGACGATTGCATAGTGATCGCTCACACCGGAAACTTTGCCGAGAATGCCGCCTGCTGTAAGCACTTCGTCACCGGCCTGCAATCCGGATACCAACTCTGCGTGTGCCTTTTGCTTTTTCTGTTGCGGCCGAATGAGCAAGAAATAGAAAGCAGCAAACATCAAAACCATCATTATGATGAAGCTCGTGGAACCACCTTCGGCATTAGCACCCTGTGCGTGGGCGTTTTGAATAAAGAAATCCATAGTCGTCACATCTTTGGTTAGAGGGGCCGGCTCAGGCCCGGAAAAACAGCGCGGTATTATGGCACAAGCCGAGGTATTGGGGGCGACAAACGCGAACGCAAGTGGGCGGCAGTTAATCGCCCTGTTTGGCGTAGGTTTTACGCAATTCCGCGGCAAGCTCCGCTAACGTTCCAGCCACGATGGCCTCGCGAATTTCCGACATAAGCTTTTGATAGTAATGAAGATTATGAATTGTAGCCAGACGCGGGCCAAGAATCTCACCGCACTTCACCAAGTGCCGTAGATACGCCAGCGAATAATGGCTGCAGGTATAGCAATCGCAGTCCGGGTCCGGCGCCGAGGTGTCATTGCGATAGGTTGCATGACGAAACTTGACGGTACCCCGTGAGGTGAATAGCTGGCCATTGCGTGCGTGTCGTGTCGGAATCACGCAATCGAACATATCAATTCCACGCATGACCGCCTCGACGATATCAAGCGGCGTTCCAACGCCCATCAGATACCTCGGCGCATCAACCGGCATGTTGGGCATGAGACCATCAAGCACTGCATGCCGCTCTTCTTCTGGTTCACCCACTGCCAAACCGCCGACTGCATAACCGTCGAAGCCTATGTCAACCAGGCCGGCTCGCGATTCCTCGCGAAGCTTGTCGTAGATACCACCCTGAACTATCGCGAACAGCGCCTCGCCGCGATCAGGCTCCTGCGCCTTAAGCTCGTCGAAGCGTTGACGACTGCGCGCTGCCCAGCGCAACGACCTTTGCATCGATTCGCGAGCCTCCTGTTCACTTGCAGGATACGGCGTACATTCGTCAAATATCATTGTGATATCTGCATTGAGGTCATGCTGCACCTGCATCGAAATTTCCGGCGTTAGCAAAACCTCATCACCATTGATGGGCGATCGAAAACAGACACCATTTTCGGACAACTTGCGCATTGCTGCCAAAGAGAAAACCTGAAATCCGCCCGAGTCGGTCAGAATCGGTCGCTTCCAGTTCATGAACTCATGCAGCCCGCCGTGCGCGCGAATTACCTCGGTACCGGGTCGCAGCATCAGGTGAAAAGTATTGCCCAGGATGATCTCGGCGCCGTCCGCCTCAACCTCTTCCGGCGTTACACTTTTCACCGTGCCGTAGGTACCAACCGGCATGAAAACCGGTGTCTGAATGTCACCACGACGAAAATTTAGCGTGCCGCGCCGTGCAGCCCCGCATTCATTGTGGATTTCAAATTTCACGAAACGTTTTCCATTGTAAGGAACATCGCATCACCGTAACTGAAGAAACGATACTTCTCACGTACGGCATGACGATACGCATTGAGGATTCGATCTTTGCCGGCGAACGCGGCCACCAGCATCAACAACGATGACTGCGGCAAATGAAAGTTTGTAATCATGGCGTCGACACTTCGAAACTTGTAGCCCGGCAAAATAAATATGTCGGTATCGCCACTGAATGCTTCAATAGTACCGCTCGCGGAAGCGCATTCCAGTGCGCGAACCGAAGTTGTACCAATTGCGATAACGCGACCGCCTTGCGCACGTGTCTTCTGCACCGCCGCACAACATTCTGCGCTGACCTGCACGCGCTCACTGTGCAATCGATTTTGTTCAATTTGTTCTTCGCGCAGTGACTGAAATGTCCCCGCACCCACATGCAAAGTAACCCATGCGTGGTTGACACCCGCCGCCCTGGTTTCAGCGAGCATGTCTTCATCAAAATGTAATCCTGCGGTTGGCGCTGCGACCGCGCCCGGGTCTTTGGCATACACAGTCTGGTAGCGTTCAATATCCGTCGAATCAGCGTCACGTTGCAGGTAAGGCGGTAGTGGAACCTCACCATGCTGCTCCAGGAACGGCAGTATTTCGACGCTAAATTCCAGCACATACAATCCACCCTGCCGACCGCTGACAGTCGCGACTACGTCATCAGCGAGCAATAATTTTCCACCTGCTCGCGGCGATTTACTGGCTTTGATATGAGCCAGCGCTGCGCGCCCACTCTGGATACGCTCGATCAGGATTTCGGCGCGACCGCCGGTTTCTTTCCTGGCGGCCAGTCGCGCCTTGATGACACGGGTATTGTTAAAAACCAGCAGGTCGCCCGCGCGCAACAAAGCAGCGAAGTCCTTGAATGATCGATCGTGAATGCCGTCACTGAGCTCAAGCAAACGACTGTCCCGCCTGACCGGGGCGGGGAAGCGTGCGATTAGCTCATCAGGGAGCCGGTAGTCATAGTCTGAAATCAACATGGGCGCGCATGGTAGCAAAGCCATGCGCGCCCTTCCTGATCTTGTTGCTTAGGTCGACGCCGTCTCAACTGGCATTTTGAGCGCTAGCAGAGCCTTAACTGGTTTTGCAACAGGAGGCGCGAATAAGGAACCGCGATGATCGGCCGGTACTTCAATTTCAATATTGCGCTTCTTCTTGTCACGCATGATCCCTAATTGAAGGGATTCGCCACTTTCGTACGAGCTCAAAATGCGCATTGCATGCCGTACATCTTTCGGTTCGCGGCCGTCAATGCTCTGGATAACGTCACCGTCCTGCAGATCAATGCCATCCGTCCTGGGGGCCCTAACGATCAACAAACCACTATCGGCAGCGAAATACTTACCCAGTCCTTCGTTAAGCTGAACCAGCTCCATGCTGCCCCAGGCGCCGCCCGCAAATGGCAGACCGAACTTCATTTCTAGGCGCCGTACTGATTCTGGTGCACCGACTGCGCCGACCATACCGGGTGGCTGATGTTGCCCCTCATTTTGCATCCATGCGAACGCGTGTGTATCCATTACCCTTGGCGCCAGCTCAACCGATCCAGCATTGTCATTTCGCCGGTAGTCAATCTTTAGCTCATCACCCTCTTCCACGCCCTGCATGAAATCCAGCAATCGTGAGTTTGCAGCTTTAGAGCTATCGCCACTCATGGATTCACCATTGACGGCGGTAATGATATCTCCGGCCCGCAGCCCCGCATCATCTGCCGCGCTCTGCGGCGTGACGCCGCCTACGACAACGCCGTCGACCTCTCCCGAATGACTCTCGTCGCCAATAGTGATACCGATACGCGGTTTGCTTGCGAACTCAAAACGGCGCTCTAGCTGGCGCATTTGCGGCAATCGCTCGCGAGTAATCTCTGCAATCTCACGTGCCGCTATCTCCATTTGCTCCTCGGCGGCACGTAAGCGCTTGGCAGTTTGCACTTCGCGCGTTTCAATTTCGCGTTCGCGTTGTATTTCTTCGTTGTCGGACTGCGCATGCGCCGCACCGACAAACAGTAATAATGCTGCAACAGGTAAGAATGATTTATGTATCTTCATTTGATAAAACTCCTGGTTAGTACGCTGCTCGTTGTGCCTGCGCATAGCGCAACTGCAGCAGTAAATTCATTAGCCTGACGCGTTCGCGCCAGAAAATTTCCCGGTCGCCCTCGGCCCATTCAGCCGTGGCATCGTTTAACTGATAATCAATCGCAGCAATGCGGTCTTCGATTTCGGACATCGTCGCTACCGTACTGGCGCGGCCGACACTTGGTTGCTCCGGCAATGCGCGCAGATCACGTTCGAGTTGTTGCGACTGCACCTGCAGTGCACGCAATTTCGACGGAGCGACAATATCGCTTGGGATATTTTGCGGCACAACCGACGCGGGATCGGTTTCCGGCACGCTACCAAGCATAAGCACCGCCGCCAGCAATGCTGCGGCCGCCAAACCTGCACCCAGGTACCAGCCATTGCGTGACTGCGCCTGCGGGTCAGTAAATAAACCTTCCGCCTCTGCCTGCTCGCGAATTCTTGCCCATACTTGTCGCGGCGGCATTGTGTCAGGCAATGCTCGCAGCCCCTGCTGCAGGGAGACATGTTCGTCAGCGGTCAGCGCGCAGATCATTTCGTCTTCCTTCTTTTCATTACTCATTTCTTATGGCTCATTTCAGTAAACCTGCTAATAACTAGTGATGGCCGCGCCATCTATGTCTGCAGCCTTGTCGGTCTGCAACATGGGTCGCAGACGCGCATAGGCCCGCGATAGTTGCGACTTGGAAAAACTCTCCGTCTTGCCCATCAAGCCTGCAATTTCTTTGTGCGTGAAGCCCTCAACATCGTGCAGCCAAACCACAGCGCGACTGACTTCCGGCAGATTCGCCAATGCCGCATCGAGATCTATCGCATCATCTGGATGACTGGAAATTCCATGGCTAACCGGCTCGCCAGGCGTCATATCGTCCCAGTTATCGCTGAACGATTGACTTCGCTTGGTCCATGCGGAACGCAAAAACATCAAGGATTTGGTGACAGCTATGCGGCGAATCCAGCTACCGAGCGCGGCCTCGCCTCTAAACTTAGCTATCGACCTCATGATCTCAATGAAGGTCTCCTGCAGCAGATCTTCTGCATGCGCGGGTGATTTGGTAAATCGCAGGCAGATCGAATAAACCGGCGTCGAAAATGCCCGATAGATGATCTCGTGAGCGCGTGCGTCTCCGCGAGCTGCGCGTTTCACAATTCCCGCGTCTATCTGAATGTCGGCAAATTTGCTCATATCTTGATGCTTAGATGCCCTTAGACCGAAAAGGGTCGCATTATTTTGCGGATGCGAGCGTCCGCGAATATACTGTGCGCCGTTCGAGTCAGGCTCGAACGACTTTTAACCCACCATACCTTGCCGGGGTGGCGGAACTGGTAGACGCGCCGGATTCAAAATCCGGTTTCTTCGGAAGTGGGGGTTCGATTCCCCCCCTCGGCACCATCCTTTGAGACGGTTGAAGCGAATGAAGTACTGCTCAAGTTGCGGCGCAACAGTCAGCCGTAAAATTCCCGCTGGCGATAACCGTGAACGCGCTATTTGTGATGCCTGCGGTGAAGTGCACTATCGCAATCCACTTATCGTTGTTGGCTGCGTAGCGGAGCAGGACGGGAAAATATTGCTCTGCAAACGCGCCATTGAACCGCGTTACGGTCACTGGACCGTGCCAGCCGGCTTCATGGAATTGGGCGAAACTCTCGCTGGCGGTGCTGCCAGGGAGACTCTGGAGGAAGCGCTGGCTCCAATCGAAATCGGTCATCAGTTTGCATCAGTCGATGTTGTTGACGCCGGGCAGGTGCATATTTTCTTCACCGGTAAACTCACCGGCGGTTATGGCGTCGGCGAAGAAAGTCTCGATACGCGACTGTTCGCAGAAAACGAAATCCCGTGGGACGACCTGGCGTTCCATAGTGGTCGATTCGCTTTAAAGAAATATATTCAAGATCGCGGCGAAAACAACGGTGTCCATTTCCACGAACTCAGGCGCGCAAAGGAAGGCGCTGGAAAATAGTTCTCGGGATTTAGTTCAGCGCGGCCTGTTGCAGCTTGGCGCTCAAATCCGCTGGCGCCAGATAACCACTGATCAGCGTACCATCGTCCAGCACGATCGCAGGCGTTCCGCTCAAGCCAATGTCCTGACCCTTACTGAAGTGATTCGTGACCATCGACGCATCGCAGCCATGCGATTCAAAACTGCGGTCCCGCTTGGCAGCCGTCAAGGCCGTATTTCGATTACTCGCACACCACACGTTCTCTGAAATAATCCATGACGGTGACGCCGGGCCATTCCGCGGATAGAGCATGTAGCGAATCTCAATACCTTGCGCGAGATATTCGTCTATTTGGTTATGTAGTTTTCGACAATAGGTGCAATCGACGTCAGTAAATACCGTCACGCTGAATTTTTTCTCGGCCGGTGAAAACATGATGACCTCATCATCTGCAACTCCGGCAAGCAAGGTGCGGCGGGCATCGGCGCGGCTGACCTCAGTCAAATTCACTTGCTCTTCCAGATCGATAAGGTCGCCCTGCAGAAGGTAGCGGCCATCCCTGGAGACATAGGCAACGATGGAGCCTTTCTGCACCGTATACCAACCATCGATCGGACTGGCATTCACATGCTCGGGGCCGATCGCATCGAACATAGCGTCGATTTTGGCACGCACCTCAGCCAAGGCTTTGTCGTCCTCGGCAACAGCTGAGCCGCTGAAAATCGAAACTGCGGCGAGCATAGCAAGGGTGTAGCTAATGGTACGTCTCATTTTGGCGATTCCTGACGAACTATATACTGCTAATAGGACCCGACTGAACAACCGCGGTTCCCTGAATTACGCGCAGTTTAGCAGAGTATCATCCTCGTGGATGATGTTCGCCGTGCAGGTCTTTGAGCCGTTCGCGGGCGACATGAGTATAGATCTGCGTCGTCGACAAATCGCTGTGTCCAAGCAACATCTGCACGACTCGTAGATCCGCGCCTCGATTCAAGAGGTGTGTTGCAAACGCGTGTCTCAGGCTATGCGGTGACATCTTCTGGTGCACGCCGGCTTTCTCGGCGTAGCGTTTTATAATGTGCCAAAACGCCTGTCGTGTCATGCGGTCGCCGCGACGCGTCGGGAACAGATAGTCTGTCTGCCGCTCGAGCAGTATTTCCATACGCGGTCCGTTGATAAATTCCTTCAACCAACGTTGCGATTCTTCGCCAAGCGGAATCAAACGTTCGCGATCGCCTTTACCGACGATACGCAATACGCCCTGATTAAAATTCACCTGTTCCTGCTTCAGGTTGATGAGCTCCGATACACGGAGTCCGGTTGCATACAAGAGTTCGAGCATAGCTCGATCCCGATGACCGAGAGGCTCGTCGGTATTTGGCGCACTCAATAACGAGTCGACCTCATCTTCCGACAGTGTCTTGGGCAACGAGCGACCGATGCGTGGCATTTCGATATCGCTGGTTGGATCTGTTGTCCGCTCACCCTCGCGCATGGTGTAACGATAGAAACGACGAAAACTAGATAGCTGACGTGCGGTTGATCGTGGTTTCGCACCACTCTCAACGCGCTGTGCGATGAAGTCGAGCAAGTCGGACTTGTCCGCTTGATCAACAGTTTTCGCGGACTCAGCCAGACTACGGGACAGAGTCATAAGATCGGCGCGATAGGCACCTAGCGTATTCTTTGAAAGACCACGCTCCATCCAAATAGCATCGAGGAATTTATCGACCAGCTCTCCCGAACGGGCGATGACCAGTGCCGCAGGCGTACTTTGTTTGTTACTACTACCCATAATCTCCAACTTCTCGGTCGCGCAATCCTTTGCTGCGATACACCTGCCAATCGGGCTTTAGACTGGTAGCATACTCCGTTCCGAAATCCGGATCTTTGTATCAACCCACCGCGATTGTTCTGCCGATGCACCGCCAAGCGACGGATATTTCAAGGTTTATAAGTATGCTGACCACACTGCAAACGAGGCGTGATCGCTGTCACAGAAACTCAATGGCATTTACATAAAATGAACGGCTTCAAACGCCTGGCTGAGATGGTATGGGGACTGTATGTCCTTGTTTGCTTTGCAATTGCCTGCATTTTCTCGCTCTTCGTAGCGATTCTAGTGCCGGGCCCGGAGCGGCGCCACCGGCTGGTAACGTGGGCCTCGAAAATGATATTCGTGCTGGGACGTGTTTCAGTCACGATACGCGGTATCGACAACCTGCCGTCCGATAGCTGCGTGGTGGTCGCCAATCACGCTAGCTATATCGATGGTGTACTGCTAAAAGCCTATCTGCCGTCGCGCTTCGGCTTTGTAATCAAGGGTGAAATGAGGGCTATACCTATAGTGTCTTTCCTACTGCGGCGCTCAGGTGCAAAATTTGTTGACCGAAACGAAGGCGCAAAAAGCTCGACGGATGCCCGACAGCTGGTTCGCGCTGCGCAAGGCGGCGAATCACTGGGGTTCTTCCCGGAAGGGACGTTTTGGCGGGAGCCGGGGATCAGACATTTTCGGGCGGGCGCATTCCTGGTTGCGCTAAAGGGCAGTTTGCCCACCGTGCCCATCGCCATTTCGGGTACGCGCCAAATGCTGCCATCGGGCAACTGGATACCTCGTAGAGCACATTTATTGGTCGACATATTGCCCGTTATCGCGCCGGGCGACGACGGCTTCACCAATAGTCGACAGCTCGCGGAAACTGTCCGGCAGAAAATAATTGTCGCAACTGGCGAGCCCGGCATCGATTGAAATCGATGCGCCCATTAGCTACCGTCATTCTTGTATTGCGTCATGCTCCTAAATACCTGAGAGTGGCACTCCATCTAGTCTTATCGCCTTGCTGGAGGCATGAAGAATGAGTTCTGATCCTATTGTCATAGTTGCCGCGAAACGTACGCCACTTGGCGCGTTTCAAGGTTCACTCACCGGCGCCATGAGCCCCGACCTTGGCGCGGCAGCTATTCGCGCCTGCATTGAGGAAAGCGGCGTCGCCGCAGGTGATGTCAGCGAAGTGCTGATGGGCTGTGTATTGCCAGCAGGCGTCGGCCAGGCCCCCGCCCGTCAGGCAGCCATCAGCGCTGGCATTCCGCTGGCTGCCGGCTGTACAACTCTGAATAAAGTCTGTGGGTCAGGCATGAAGACCGCCATGCTTGCGAACGACCTTATTAAAGTTGGCAGCGCCAGCATTGTCGTGGCCGGCGGCATGGAATCCATGACAAACGCGCCATATTTGATGCCACGCGCGCGCAGCGGCTACCGCATGGGCCACCAGCAAGTTCTCGACCATATGTTTTTCGATGGCCTGCAAAACCCTTACGACGGCAACATGATGGGGCACTTTGCAGAGGAAACCGCCAAGAAATATGCCTTTAGTCGTGAGAGTCAGGACGCGTTCGCGATTGAATCAGTACAACGGGCCCGTGCCGCCATGGCCAACGGCGCCTTCGATGCTGAAACAACAGCAGTAACGATCAGTGGACGTAAGGGAGACACGACCATCAGCGAAGACGATGGTCCGGGTAACGCTGACATTGAAAAAATCCCGACAATGCGCCCTGCTTTCGCAAAAGACGGCACCGTGACTGCAGCGAGTTCGTCATCGATTTCAGACGGTGCTGCAGCATTGCTTTTAATGAGCTCGAGCGACGCCAAAAGCCGTGGGCTCAAGCCGCTGGCAACCATCAGCAGTCACTCAAGCTTCGCCCACGAACCGGAATGGTTTACCACCGCACCGGTATTCGCGATCAAGGCCTTGCACAAAAAACTTGGCTGGAACCGGGATACAGTCGATCTATACGAAATCAATGAGGCCTTCGCCTGCGTTACGATGGCGGCCATGACCGACCTTGGCCTGGACCACGCCAAGGTTAACGTTAACGGCGGCGCGTGCGCACTAGGTCATCCCATTGGCGCGACAGGTGCCAGAATTATCGTCACCTTGTTACACGCATTGAGAAATCGGGGACTTGAGCGTGGCGTGGCATCGCTGTGCATTGGTGGTGGCGAGGCCGTCGCGATCGGAATTGAAGTTAGTTAATAAGGAAAGTTCATGGATCTTAAGATTGCCAAAGCAGTTATTACCGGCGGCGCCTCCGGACTTGGGTTCGCCACCGCAGAGCGTGTCATAGCAGCCGGCGGACAAGCGGTATTACTCGACATCAATGCGGAACAAGGCGCGTTGAGCGTCGCCAAACTGGGTGAACGTGCGAAATTCGTCGGCACGGATGTGTCGGATGAAGCGGCCGTAAAAGCGGCCATTCAAACAGCTAATGATTTCATGGGCGGTATCACTCTGGCCGTCAACTGTGCTGGCATCGCAACCGCTGGCCGCACGCTAGGTCGTGATGGACCGTGGCCTGCCGAGAATTTCAGCCGTGTCATTCATATTAATCTGATTGGCACTTACATAGTGACTAAAGAAGCCGCGGCCGTAATGCAGCTCAACGAGCCAAACGATGAAGGCGAACGCGGCGTAGTTATCAGCACCGCGTCCGTTGCCGCGTTTGAAGGGCAGATTGGGCAGGCAGCATATTCCGCATCCAAAGGCGGCGTTGTTGGCATGATGTTACCGCTGGCGCGCGAGTTTGCTCAGTTTGGTATTCGTGTTAATACCATCGCCCCTGGCATATTCTTAACGCCGATGATGGCGGGCATGCCAGAAGACGTGCAGGCATCACTAGGCAAGCAGATTCCTTTCCCACCGCGCCTCGGCCGGCCCGAAGAGTACGCAGATACCGCCGCGTTCATCTACGGCAACCCGGTTGTGAATGGTGAGACGATTCGCATCGATGGTGCGATCCGAATGCAACCGAAATAGAATTTTGCTGCGCGCGGGCCACTACACTACATATTGGAGTAGTTCGGTCCGCCGCCGCCCTCGGGAACAGTCCAGACGATATTCTGCTGCGGATCCTTGATGTCGCAGGTCTTACAGTGCACGCAATTCTGAGCATTGATCTGAAATTTTGCACTGCCGTCTTCCTCAACCACTTCATAAACACCCGCCGGACAGTAGCGTTGCGCCGGCTCATCGAATTCCGGAAGGTTGTAGGTGATGGGCACTGCGGCATCTTTGAGTTTCAGATGCGAGGGCTGGTCTTCTTCGTGATTGGTGCTGGAAAGAAAAACAGATGACAAACGATCAAAGGTGAGCTTGCCGTCGGGTTTCGGATAGTCAATGACCTTGGCCTCGGAGGCGCGCTGTAAGGCCTCGTGATCCGCATCTTTCTTGTGCCAGGTAAACGGCAGCTTGCCGAAAAATATATTTTGATCGATGAACGCAAATGCCGCGCCCCAAAAATTGCCAAACTTGGCTAATCCCGGTCCGAAGTTGCGACCTCGATAGAGTTCCTCGTATACCCACGAGGATTTAACCTTGTCCTCGAAATCGGTCAGCTCGACACTCGCTGCGCTGTCTGATTGCAACGCAGCCTGGACACTCTCTGCCGCCAGCATGCCGGTCTTGATCGCGGTATGTGCTCCTTTAATTTTCGCGCCATTAAGAAAACCTGCTGTACAACCCACCAGCATGCCACCAGGAAACGTCAGTTTTGGCAACGACTGCAGTCCACCCTTGTTCACCGCACGGGCGCCATAGGCGATTCGTTTTCCCCCATCCAGATAGCGACGAATTTTTGGATGTGTTTTCCAGCGTTGAAATTCATTAAACGGTGACAAGTGGGGGTTCTTGTAACCCAGAGAAACAATGAAACCGGCAAACACTCGATTGTTGTCAGCGTGGTACAGAAAACCGCCGCCGTCTGTGTGCGAATCCAGCGGCCAACCGGCAGTGTGCACAACCAGCCCTTCTTCGTGAAGCTCTGGGTCGATCTCCCAGATTTCCTTGAGACCAAGCCCATAGTGCTGCGGATCCGCGTCGGCACGAAGATCAAACTTCTGAATTAGTTGCTCGCCCAGATTGCCGCGAACACCTTCGGCGAAAATTGTGTACTTGCCGAGCAATTCATAACCTGGGGTGTACGACGATTTCTTCTCACCGTCCTTGCCAATACCCATATCGCTGGTAGCCACGCCGATTACGCAACCGTCATCGTCATACAAAACTTCGGATGCCGCGAAGCCTGGAAACACGTTTACACCCATATTTTCGGCTTGCTCCCCCATCCATTGGCACAACTGACCCAGGCTAATGATGTAATTGCCCTTGTTGTGCATTGGCCGCGGCAAGAATGGACCGGGCACGGGGAAAGCGCCGCTCGCGCTGGTCAGATAGTGAACCCTGTCGCCGCTGACTGCGGTTTTGACTGGCGCACCCATGTCGCGCCAGTCGGGAAACAGCTCATTGAGTCCAGTTGGCTCAAATACGTTGCCCGACAAGATATGAGCGCCGATTTCCGAGCCTTTCTCCACTACAACCACAGACAAACTGTCATCGAGCTGCAACAATCTGCAAGCAGCTGCAAGGCCTGACGGCCCGCCACCCACTACGACAACATCGAATTCCATCGATTCGCGTTCAATCTCATCTGCCATCTATTCGTTTTCCCTATTGCCGGTATTGCCTGAACTGGATATCAATTCTAGCAGCGACTGTGGCGGCATCTATTGCCGCAATGTAATCTTGCACTGCTGCTGTAAGGTGCAAAATACAGGTAATTGGGTAGATTGGAAATTCAAAAAGCTTACGAGGACAGTATCTCGCTTGAGGGTCATGTCCGCGACCCTGCCCAGCAGGCTGTTGTAGATCGGCTCGCCGATCTACAGGATCGTATTGTTGCCTACAAGCCTTTGCGGACAAGTTTCTTAGCCAGACTGTCGCGCCAGAATACGACTGTCGGCGGTGAGCGAGGTCTGTACCTGTGGGGAGGCGTTGGCCGCGGCAAGACGTTCTTGATGGACTTGTTCTACGAGAATCTCGAAATCGAAAAGAAAAAACGTATCCACTTTCATCGCATGATGCATGAGGTACATATGCGGCTTGGCATGCTGGGTGACACAGAAGATCCGCTTGATGTCATCGCCGCCGACATGGCCGGCAACATGCGGGTGCTGTGTTTTGATGAGTTTTTTGTCAGCGATATTGCTGACGCGATGATCTTGGGCCGGCTGCTCGAAGGCCTCTTTCGTCGTGGTGTTACGCTGATTGCAACTTCCAACGCCAGACCCGACGATCTCTACAAAGATGGCCTGCAACGCTCACAATTTTTACCCGCCATTGAGCAGCTTAAAAAGCATACGGAGGTCGTAGAAATGGATAGCGGTACTGACTATCGCCTGCGGCTGTTGCAACAAGCCGGCACTTATCTGACGCCTGACGATAATGTCGCAAGAAAAAGACTGGGCGCGTTTTTCAATGACTCTGCGACCAGTCAGATTGAGGAACATCGCGATCTCGAAATCAACGGTCGGCAGATTAACGCCTATAAGTGCGCTAAGGGAATCGTCTGGTTCGATTTTGAATCTATTTGCGACGGTCCACGCAGTCAGGCTGACTACATCGAGATCGCACGCTGGTATCCAAGTGTCATTGTCTCAAACGTGCCACGTCTCGACCCAATGCGCGAAGATCAGACGCGACGCTTTATTGCATTAGTTGACGAATTCTACGACCGGCGAGTCAAATTGATAATTTCAGCGTCGTGTGAAGTACAGCAACTATATTCGGGCAAACGGCTCGAATTTGAGTTCGACCGCACTGCGAGTCGGCTCATCGAGATGCAATCTGAGGAGTATCTCGCGCTGCCGCATCTTGCATGATAACTTTGACTAATGGACGACGAACTCAAATTAGAGAATTTTCTGCCATATCAGCTGGCCATTCTTTCCAATACTGTTAGCACATCTATCGCAAGAGCTTACGATCAGCGGTTCAAAGTATCTATCCCGGAATGGCGAGTCATTACCGCGCTGGGACGATTTCCGGGTCTGTCGGCGATCGAAGTGGCCGAACGCACAACGCTTGATAAAGTAGCCGTCAGCCGCGCGGTGACCAAACTCATGAGAGGTGGCCGTATTGATCGCGGGTTTACAGACGTCGACAAACGCCGCTCAATTTTGAATCTGTCTGAGGAAGGTAAAAAGCTTTACGCTGAAATTTCGCAAATAGGGTTGCAATTCGAACGCGATCTCGTGCAAGGCTTCAGCGACGAGGAGATGGAGAATCTCAACGACATCATGCAAAGGCTGCTGGCTCGCGCGAAGTCTATCGGACCACTATAAAGCGCCTTAAAGGGATAGTTTACGATGTAATTATGGCATCATTCTTCGCGCCTCTGCCGGCGCCGTATCTCGGAGCAAACACAGTGCCATCCAAAGAAAATCGCCGCGTCGACGACACGAAAGAATCCATCGTCGCCGGAATTCTATCAAGCAAATCTCGCTCAAAAACACTCAGTAAGCACTCCCAGGCCAAGCTGTTTCTGCGCCAGTACTTTGAAGATATGCCGGTCGAGGACTTGCAGAGCAGATCTGAAGAAGTGATGGCCAGGGCGGCGATCGATCATCTGGACTTCGGCGTTGTGCGTCGCAAAGGCCAGTCACTGCTGCGGATTTTCAATCCCACTGTAAAAGAACATGGTTATACGTCGATGTACTCGTTTGTTGAGATGATCAACGACGACATGCCGTTCTTGGTTGATTCAGTGTGCAGCGCCATCAACCGCCACGACCTGGCGGTACACATCACTGTGCATCCGATCATTGCGGTGAAACGCGATGGCAAAGGGCGACTAAGCGGCATCGGCAGCCCCGGCGCAAAAGGCATAAGAAGCGAATCTTTTGTTCACCTTGCGATCGAAAGGGAAACTGATCCAGCGAAGCTGAAACTTCTGCAACAGGAAATTCGAAAAGTACTTCGTGACGTTCGAGTTGCCGTACGCGACTGGCAAAAAATGCGCGCGAAAATGCGCGAAGCACGGGATTCGATGCTCAACGGACCGAAGAATGCCGACCCGTTGCTGCAGTCTGAGAGTCAGGCCTTGCTTGACTGGATGGTCGAGGATCATTTTACCTTCCTCGGTTATCGTGAGTACTCCCTTAAGACCGAAGGAAAACGGTCTTTTCTCGAATCGGTCGATGGTAGCGGCCTCGGCGTTTTAAGGCGTGACGACCGTGGTCCAAATCCGATCGAACTCACGCCGGAAATGCTTCGCCTGCAGCGTTCGCGCGACTGGTTGATTCTAACCAAGGCAAATTCACGTTCGACCGTTCACCGCTCGGCGTTTCTCGACTACGTAGGCGTCAAGGTCTTCAACAACAGTGGCGTCGCTGTTGGCGAAAGACGTTTTATCGGTCTCCTGACCTCGATTGCTTATAGCGAAAGTCCAAAGAACATCCCGTTGATACGGCACAAGATCAGCAAAATTTTCGAACTAGCGCAGGTCAACGAATTTGGCCATCGCGGCAAAACTTTATCTCACATCATCGAAACCTATCCCCGTGAAGAGTTAATTCAGAGCACGGTTCAGGATTTGGCCAGAACCACACTCGGCATCTTGAATCTGCAAGACCGGAAAAGAGTCAAATTCTTTCTTCGTCGCGACGCATTTCGCCGCTTCTTTTCCTGCCTGGTATTTGTTCCTCGAGACAGATATACGACGGCGATCAGACAACGTATAGAAAAATTACTGCAAGAGTCTTTCGGCGGCATCTCGGTTGATTCTTCTGTGCAAATTTCCGACTCAGCGTTAGCAAGAGTGCATATGATCGTGCGCACGAAAGAAGGCATGCAGGCACGCATCAGTATTAGTGAAATCGAGAAAAGGATTGGCGAATTTATTGTTACCTGGTCCGACCGTTTGCAGCAGCAGTTGTTCGCAGAGTACGACCGCGATGAAGCAGGT
Organism: uncultured Woeseiaceae bacterium; assembly: GCA_905480215.1. Taxonomy (GTDB): domain Bacteria; phylum Pseudomonadota; class Gammaproteobacteria; order Steroidobacterales; family Woeseiaceae; genus UBA1847. The sequence goes on from CAJQPL010000031.1 coordinate 39,284, forward strand.
CGACTGTTCAAAGCTTATGGTCAAATTTTTCCGGTCGGTTACCAGGAACATTCTCTGCCTTCGCAAGCGTCCTCCGATATTCTCCGCATAGATAGTATGTGCAATAGCGGTGCGTTACGAAGCGTAGATCTCTATGTACCCGCGAATTCCGAGCCCGATCATCTTAACTTTATGATCTACAGCAAAGACGAACCGATCGCACTCTCGGATGCGCTACCGATCATTGAAAACATGGGCGTATCCGTATTCTCTGAACGCCCCTATGAGGCCGTTTTGGATTCCGGCGAATCGTTTTGGTTACAGGATTTTCATCTGGTGTATCAGGGCGCCGCGCCGGTCGATTTAGCAGCGGCGGGTAAACGTTTCGAATCCTGCTTCATGGCCGTCCTGGACGGCCTGGCGGAGAACGACGGCCTCAACCGGCTCGTCCTTAGTGGCGACCTCGACTGGCGCCAGACGGCATTGCTGCGGTGTTATGCGAAACACATTCAACAGCTGGGTTTACCGTTTAGCCAGACTTACCTGGAAGACGTGTTAGTAGCGCACTCCACGCTCGTCCCCCTGCTGGTCGAAAAATTCGAACTGCAGTTTGACCCTGGTATTAACAAGTCGCGGCGTGATCGTGAATTGAAGCGAGTCTCCGCTGCCGTCGATCGTGGCGTGGCGCGCGCAAAAAACGTCGATGAAGACCGCATCTTGACGGCCTTCGCCGGCGGTATTAATGCAAGCTTGCGCAGCAACTATTTTCTGACCGAAAACGAACAGCCAAAATCCTATATTTCGATTAAGCTGGATCCGGCGAGGTTACCGGAAATCCCGCTGCCAAGACCGGTGTTCGAAGTATTCGTGTACTCGCCGGAAGTTGAGGGAGTTCACTTACGCGGCGGCGACATTGCACGAGGTGGCCTGAGATGGTCGGATAGACGAGAAGACTTTCGCACCGAAGTTTTAGGTTTGATGAAGGCTCAGATTGTAAAGAATACAATCATCGTTCCAACCGGTGCGAAAGGTGGTTTTTTTCCTAAGCGCGCGCCCAGTGGGGACCGCGATGCGGTGCTGCAGAACGCTATTCATTGTTACAAAACCTTCATCCGTGCTCTGCTCGATATCACTGACAATGTCATCGACGGCAAAGTTGTGACGCCGCCGGGAATCGTCTGCCGCGACGGCGATGATCCGTACCTGGTGGTCGCGGCTGACAAAGGCACAGCGACTTTTTCCGATATCGCCAATGACATCTCAGCCGAATACAATTTTTGGCTCGATGATGCATTCGCCTCTGGCGGCTCGGCCGGTTACGACCACAAGAAAATGGGCATAACTGCACGCGGTGCCTGGGAAGCGGTCAAACGCCATTTCCGCGAGTTTGGCGTGAACACGCAAACGGACCCGTTCACAGTTGCTGGTATCGGCGACATGGCTGGTGACGTCTTTGGTAACGGCATGTTGCTGTCACGCAAGATCAAGCTAGTCGCTGCCTTCAACCACAAAAATATTTTTCTCGATCCCGATCCGGATATGGAAGCGAGCTATCGCGAACGTCAGCGACTCTTCAGGACGCCGCGCACTGGTTGGGAAGACTACGATAACAGCCTGATTGCAAAGGGCGGCGGCATCTATTCGCGAGACGCGAAAACAATTCGACTGAGCAAGGAAGTCAGGGCATTGCTCGACGTTGATGCCGCATCGCTGAAACCGGACGAATTGATCAGAGCAATCCTCAAGATGCCGGTCGACCTGCTTTGGAATGCTGGTATAGGAACATATGCCAAGGCCAGTCATGAGGGCCATCCCGATGCCAGCGATCGGAGCAACGATGCTGTGCGGGTAGATGCCAATGAGCTGCGTTGCAAAGTGATTGGCGAGGGCGGCAATCTGGGCCTCACGCAGCTGGCACGTGTCGAGTACAGCTTGCTTGGCGGACGTATCAACACCGACTTCATCGACAATTCGGCAGGAGTCGACAGCTCTGACCGCGAGGTCAACATTAAGATCCTGCTAAGCGATGTTGCTGCGAAAAAACGCATGTCACGTGCTAAACGCAATGTTTTGTTGAAATCGATGACCGACGACGTCGCAAAGCTGGTGGTGCGAAATAATTATCTGCAAACACAATCGATTAGTATGAGCGAAACTATCTCGGCGGCGAGAATTGACGAAACCGCCCAACTGATCAGCGATCTCGAACGAACTGGCTTGCTCGACCGTGAGATCGAGTTCCTTCCCGATCAATCTCAGATTGATGAGCGGCGTAAACTAAAACTGGGATTCACTCGTCCTGAGCTGGCAGTTGTCTTGAGCTATGCGAAAATCGATCTGTACAACGGACTGGTTGAGTCGAAAGAAACCCTGGAAGACTTTCTTGCCATTGACCCGCACCGCTACTTCCCTACTGTTCTACGGCGTCGCTACTCGAATTTTCTGGCCGGCCACCGGCTAAGCCGACAAATACTGGCAACATTGGTCGCCAATGATCTGATCAACCGCATGGGGCCTACGTTCGTTAGACGCGTTCAACATGATACCGGTGCCAGCATCGTTACCGTGGCACGCGCCTACGAGGTTGCTCGAATTATTTCGCGGGCCGGACCGATCTTTCGAACTATCGAATCGTTGGACTACGAAATTCCGGCTAATGCACAAGTTTCGATGATGTTTGAAGTCAGCCGTACATTGCGCCACGTTTGCTATTGGCTTATCGAGCAGTACAACGATGATCTGGATATCGTCAAAGCCGTTGACCGCCTGAAAGAAAATATGAGTCGCGTTTATTCCCGTTCATCGACTTATCTGTCTCGCGCAAGTCGTGCGCGAAATGAGGCCGCAGAGCAGCATTACACCTCTTTGGGTGTACCGGAAAAACTTGTGCAGCAAATGGCTTTGTTATTGCTGACACGTCCGGCTCTCGACATGGCGGATCTTGCGGCAGAACGCGATCGAGACGTACTGGACGCCGCCAGACTATATTCCACCTTCAACGACGAGCTGGAATTGCATTGGCTGCACAACCGCGCTGAGGATTTGCAGGTCGACGGGCGCTGGCAAGCAATAGCACGCAGCAACTTGCGGGACGAATTTTACCGCTTACGGCGCAAGCTCGCATTCGAATTGCTATCAAAGCGCACGACCAAGAAGCCCAGTGAAATTGCTGCTGCCTGGCTGAAAAAACATGCTGTGCCTGTCGCTGAGTTCAAGCGCATGATTGAAGAAATGAAATTACGCGACGACGTCGATTTTGCTACTCTCACGGTCGCGGCGCAGGAATTGCGCGAGTTAATCGAAACCTAGCTTAGTCATTTTTCGCTAAACCAGGGTTGTCCTGACAAATAAGAATTGGAGATTTAATGGCCGGCAAACTTGTATTGTGCCGTCACGGACAAAGTGACTGGAACCTGAAGAACCTCTTCACCGGTTGGACTGACGTTGACCTGACAGAGAAAGGCGTTCAGGAGGCGATCGATGCCGGAAATCTATTGCACGAGCTAGGCTACGAGTTCGACATTGCCTATACCTCAGTTTTGAAACGTGCTATCCGAACACTTTGGCTGGTGCAGGATCAGATGGATCAGATGTGGATTCCGGTAATTCGCGACTGGCGCTTGAATGAACGCCACTATGGCTCGCTGCAGGGCTTGAACAAAGCAGAAACGGCAGCCAAGTACGGCGAAGAGCAAGTGCATATTTGGCGCCGCAGCTACGACATCCCGCCTCCGGAGATTGCGCTTGACGATGAGCGGCATCCTGCTCATGACGTACGCTACAAAGGCATTGACGGACTGCCCGCATCAGAATCATTGGCAACTACCCTCGAGCGAGTTTTGCCGTGCTGGCATGACGTCATTGCTCCGGACTTGATCGCCGGAAAGAACGTACTAATCGCTGCTCACGGCAATAGTCTGCGCGCATTGGTGAAGATGCTGGACGATGTTTCTGACGATGAAATTACAGGATTTAATATTCCGACTGGCATACCGCTCGCCTACGAGCTCGACGACGACCTGAAACCGATCTCTCGCGAATTCCTGGGCGATGCGGATGAAATTGCAAAAGCAGCCGCAGCCGTTGCCGCTCAGGGAAAATCTCACTAAGAGAAGTTAGTCCTTACTGCCAGGTTTAGAACGCGGCTTCCATTCGTCCGACTCAATGACACGCATCAGGCCTTCCTGGGCAGCCGATGCAACCAGCTGGCCATCTTGAGTAAAAAACTCACCTCTGGCATAGCCACGCACGCCGGAAGAACTCGGACTATCGGTTGTGTACAACAGCCATTCGTCCACTTTTACCGGGCGATGAAACCATAGCGCGTGATCCAGGCTCGCCATAATCATGTTGTCGCGCTTGAACGACAGGCCGTGCGGCAACGTCGCAGTACCCAGCAATTCGTAGTCGGAAACATAGGTCAGAAGATTCTGGTGCAGAATCGGGTCATCCGGCAGCTTGTCTGCTGCCCGAATCCAGACGTGCCGCTGCGGCACCAGTTTTTGCGGTGTTTCGAAATTGACCGGATTGACGTGGCGAAATTCGAATGGCCGGTCATGCGTCATATATCGCCTTAGTTTCAGGGGGATGTGCTCGAGCATATCCTTGGCGATGTCGGTCACGTCTTTGAGTCCATCGGGACCGGGAATATCAGGCATCGCCACTTGATGTTCCAGGCCGTCTTCCGGCGATTGGAATGATGCAGCCAGGTTTAGTATCGGTCGGCCATGTTGAATCGCAACGACACGACGGTTTGAGAAGCTGCCACCATCTCTTGAGCGATCCACCTCATAGATTATGGGGGATGTAGCGTCTCCGCGACGCAGAAAGTATGCGTGCAAGGAATGTGCAACTCGATTGTCAACGGTGTACTGAGCGGCCGACAAGGCCTGGCCGATAACCTGTCCACCGAACACCTGCGGGCTGCCAATATCACGACTGTCGCCGCGAAAAATATTATCTTCGATGCGTTCGAGGACTAACAGCCCGATCAGGTCTTCAAGTACTGGGTGCATAAAATTTAGTCGCCTGTGCGACCACCATCGACGGCAATTCCCGTGCCACTAACAAAATCCGCGTCGTTGCTGGCGAGAAATAACACGACCTTGGCAATATCGACAGGCTCACCCAATCGCTTCGCGGCTGACTGCTTTATACAGTGATCCCTAAGGGCGATGTCCTTGCGGAACACATCACGGCTATCGGGCGTCATGACGCCACCTGGTTGAACGCAGTTTGCGGTGATGCCAAATTCGCCAACCTCAATCGCCAGCGCACGAGTCAGATCCAGGAGGTCTTGCTCTGCCTGTTCACAATCCGCATTGGCATCCGCGGCAAAGGTGCTGCGCAGAAAACCCATATTGATTATCCGCCCCGCCGGACTTTTCTTTAGATACGGCAGGACCGCACGGCAAGTCGATAGCGTCAGTGCAGCGCGAGATTGTAATAGTCGTTCAAGATCGTCATCCGCCGCCGGCATCGGCGCACTGAACGCGATCGGGAAATCGTTGACCAGAATATCAATGCCGCCCAGAGTATCGGCGGCCTCTTGGATCAAGGCTGGCATTTGATCGGCGTCGACAAGGTTGGCCGACAAACCAGTAATGCCCTTGACGGCCGCAAAGTGTTGCTCAACACCACTGTTCTTCGTATCAACAGCCAAAACCGTTGCGCCGTGCTTGACCAGTGTACGAGCAGAGGCCTCGCCAATGCCGCTACCGGCACTTAGTACCGCCGCGTTAAGCCCGTAGAGTCTAAGGGGATCGCCCATCCAGCTTCCTTCTTTGTTATCTATTCAAATGAAACCCACTCTCACGAAATTGACCTCCAATTCGTAAGACCGTGGACCGATTCTAACGCGTATCTATATGATACGCTGCAACAATACTGCTGACCGAATTTTGAGGTCCCAATGTCCGACAGCACTTTGAATCTGGGCTACAAAAATCGCTGTATGCTCAGAGAGAAGACTTGCAGGTGGCAAATGAAATAATGGCTAACGACTGCTGAATTCAACGATGAATAGACGTTAAATTCGAATGCTCAGGGAGCGGTCAGGACCCTGTATCAAGCAAGCCGTGTCGCTACAACATCAAAAACATACGCAGGTGATAACGATGCTCTACTCGAATATTCTGGAAACCGTTGGCAATACGCCGATCGTCAAACTCAACAAGATCGGCCCACAAGACGTCAATATCTACGTCAAAATCGAGTCTTTTAACCCAATGGGTTCGGTGAAAGACCGACTGGCGAAGAACGTCATCGAACAAGCCGAGGCTGACGGCACACTTAAGCCTGGCCAAACCGTCATTGAGGCGACTAGCGGCAACACCGGCATTGGGCTCGCGATGGTCTGTGCCGCCAAGGGCTATCCGCTGGTAGTTGTTATGGCTGAGAGCTTCAGCATTGAGCGTCGCAGGATGATGCGCTTCCTGGGTGCCAAGGTGGTACTAACGCCAGCCTCGTTGAAAGGCAGTGGCATGCTCGCGAAGGCCACGGAACTGGCTGAGAAACACGGCTGGTTTCTGGTCAGGCAGTTTGAAAACGAAGCCAACGCGGACGCTCATTCAAAAACCACAGCGCCAGAAATACTCGGTGCTTTCGCTGATCGTAAACTCGACTACTGGGTTAGCGGATTCGGAACGGGTGGGACGCTAAAGGGCGTTGCACGCGTATTGAAAGAGAAAAGCCCGCATACAATGATTGTGGTCTGCGAACCGGACAACTCTCCTATTCTTGGCAGTGGCATTCCGCAGGACCGCCTCAATGACGGCACACCAAAAGACAGCCATCCTCTGTTTCGACCGCACTTGATGCAAGGCTGGAGTCCAGACTTTATTCCAAAGTTGGCAGAAGATGTCGTTAGCGCGAAGTTGATAGACAGCATTGTTCCGATAAACGGCAATGATGCCCTTAGACTGTCCCGCGAGCTTGCAACACAGGAAGGTATCTTCGTTGGCATCTCGGGCGGCGCAACACTCGCCGGTGCCACCGCTGTTGCAGAAAAAGCGAAGCCCGGATCGAACGTGTTATGCATGCTACCGGACACGGGTGAGCGCTACCTGAGTACGCCATTGTTTGACGATATTCCCGCTGACATGACAGAAGAAGAACATGATATCGCGCGCTCGACGCCGAACTATAGATTCGACTCGCCGCCGCCTGCGCCGCCGCAGGATGCAGTGCAAGAGGACGAGGACGAGGCACCGCTATTGGTTGAGGAAGACGCGAGAGAATTTCTCAACACTATTACTCACGACGACGAGCAACCGGTTGTTGTGTTTTCACTGGAATGGTGCGAATTCTCATGGTCGGCGCGGAAAATGTTAGCGCACTACGACATTCCGTATCGAGCTGTCGATCTCGACTCGGTTGCCTACCAGGAAGGCAATCGCGGCGGCAAGATTCGCGCAGCTATTCAGGAACAAACAGGATTAAAGACTGTTCCGCAAATCTATATTGGAGGCATACATGTCGGCGGTGCGACGGAGCTTTTTGATGCCGCTAAAGATGGTTCGATGGCGAAGTTGCTGAAGGAAAATAATGTCGCCTGGTCTGAGTCTGAAAATCACGACCCGTACACATTCCTCCCGGACTGGCTGCATGCACGCTAGGCCTCAGTTTCGTTCGTCCAAGAGCGACCCTTAAGTGAAAGTTTTATTCTCAACCAACGCATATGCGCGCTACACAGGCATCGACTGAACCATGAAGGATCTACAAACTCTTGCAAATATTGGTGAGATCATCGGTGCAATCACCGTAGTCCTGTCTCTAATCTATGTTGCTGTCCAAATACGCCAAAGCACACAAGCTCAAAGAACGGAGAATTACTCTCGGGCTACGGATCGTTTAGCAGCGTTGCAATCGTTGTTGAGTCAGGACGATGAGTTTTCGACGATCTTTTCAAGAGGAGTCTTAGATACTACGAAACTTACTGCGCAACAAAGAATACGATTCACCTGGTCTTTGTATGAAGCTTTTGGTGCATTTGAGTTTATGTTTCATGCTTCGGAAACCGATTCAATACCGGCAGAGGTATGGGGACGCTGGTCGGCGGCAGTGGCTTGGTGGCTAAGCTTTCCGGGTGTCCAGAATTGGTGGGCAGCAAGACCGATACCCTTTACGGGTAGTTTTACGTCGTTTGTGGAGTCATTGCTTGAAGACAACCCAACGAACGTCGATTCAACGCGGCGCTTTAATGAGTTTATTTCTAACGGTGGAATTGAGAGCCCTCACAAAGATTGCTAAACCTATAACTATTTTCCTGGGTAATGTTCCTTATGAAGAAGCTCGTTTTCACTGCCATCGCTAGCACGCTGCTTGTTCAGACGATGAGTCTCCATGCACAGGACACACCGCTAGATCGGCTACGTACCTATTTGCAGGTCGACACTGTCAATCCGCCCGGTAATGAAACACGCGGCGTTGCGTTCTTCAGTAAAATTCTTGACGCGGAAGGAATACGCTATGAAACAGCTGAGTCTGCCCCCGGTCGCGGAAATATATGGGCGCGACTAGAGGGTGGCGATGAGCCAGGACTGATCTTGCTGCACCACATGGACGTTGTACCTGCCACGGCATCGGAATGGGACACCGATCCGCTGACGGCAGTGACGCAGGATGGCTATGTCTTCGGACGCGGCGCTGTGGACGCGAAGTCTTTGGGAATACTGCATCTCGAGGCATTTTTGGCCCTGCATAGGAGCGGGCAACGTCCTGATCGCGATGTCATATTTATGGCAACGGCGGACGAAGAGGCCGGCGGATTGTTTGGTGCCGGCTGGCTCATCGATAATCGCCCCGAAATTTTCGAAAACGCCGGCTACCTATTGAACGAGGGTGGCTACGGACTCGAAGCAGATGGACGAATCCTGTTCAAAATCGAGTTGGCGCAAAAACGCCCTTTTTGGCTGCGATTGACCGCAACCGACGAGCCTGGCCATGGATCTATGCCGCAGTCGACGTCCGCCCCAACTCGCTTGATTCAGGCGCTGAACAGGATATATGAAACGCCCTTCGAGCCACGCGTAGTCGAACCCGTTCAAAGAATGTTCGAGGCCATCGCTGCGCAGGCCGGACCTGCATGGCAGGATGAGCTTCTGAACATCCATGAGGCTGTAAAGGACCCGGAATTCTTGCGGCGCTTCCAGGCGGATAGACCCGACCTTCATGCGCTAATCCGCAACACATGTTCGATAACCATGCTGGTGGGTAGTGAGAAGATTAATGTCGTCCCGCCGGTAGCCAGTGCGGAGCTCGACTGCCGGATCCTTCCGGATCAGGATGCCCAACAATTCCTCGGAGAGATCGCGTCTCGGGTAAATGATGAGCATATCCGTATAGAGGAAATAATGCTTTTCGGCGCGGCTGAATCGAGCGCGGATACGGAGCTTTTTCACCTCTTGGAAGACGTGACAAAACGGCATTATTCGGTGACCAAAGTAATACCGGCTGTGTCAACGGGCTTCACCGACAGCCACTTTTTCCGGGATATCGGGATCACCAGCTATGGTTATTCTCCGCTAGTCATACGTAAAGATCACCTCGCAGGCGTCCACGGCAACAACGAGCGTATTGGCATTGATACGTTCGAACGAGGCGTTGAAATGATGACCGAGATAGTTAGCCGATTTGTGTCTTCGCATTCTGGCGAGTGAGGAATGAGCCTAGTCGCAGGAGCGGCAGACTCTACGACTCTTCTTCGTTAAAGAAATACATTCCGAGCGTTTCGGCAACGCACGCGGGCTTGCGCTGACCTTCGACTTCAATTCGGATTTCGGAGGTCAACAGCAGTGCACCTGCGCGCTTACGCGCTTGCAACACCGTCGCGCGAGCTCGAAGTCGAGAGCCTACTGGTACCGGTGCATAGAATCGCACTTTGTTCAGACCAAAGTTAATCGCCCTGGCGAGGTTTTTGACCTCAACGAATTTGCCCGTTAACGCGGGGATCAGAGCCAGGGTCAAATAGCCGTGCGCAATGGTTTTTCCATCGGGCATTTCCTGCGCCGCTCGCTCGGTATCAACGTGAATCCATTGATGATCGGTGGTTGCTTCAGCGAACTGATCGATACGGTGTTGGTCAATGACCGCCCAATCCGAAAGGCCGACTTCCTGTCCCTCAAGCGCCTTCGCATCTTCGATCGAGTTAATTATTTGCAAGCCAATACCCCTATGCGCCAGCAGAATGTTGGTGCGCGACGCTCGCGCAACGTTCGCAATTGACCCACCCGGAGTCACCATCAACATAGTGTTCTTTTTTCCAGATTGGCAGACGTACTTTAATTTCGTCAATGATATATCGGCAAGCTTTGAATGCCTCATCGCGGTGCGCAGATGCGACTGCCACCCAAACAGCACAATCACCGATCTCCAAAAGGCCGGAGCGGTGCACACAATAAACCTTGAGATGCGGAAATCGCTGTTGCGCCTCTGCCATTACCTTTTCGCCTTCAGCAATCGCCAACGGCTCGTAGACTTCGTATTCCAGGCGCTTAACCTGCTTGCCCTCGTTCACGTTTCGTACCCAACCTTCGAAAACACAAAACCCACCCGCGCCCGGATCAAACATCTGCTGACGCAATTCTTCAGGGGCGATGTCTGTTTCTGCTATCGAGAACATCTCAGCCACCTGCCACAGGAGGGAAAAGCAGAACGGTGTCACCATCACTTATGCTTGCCGACCAATCGGCCATCACATCGTTAACGGCGACCTTGCAATGACCAATCGGTTCGCTGGATCCGTGTCGTGATCGAGTCTGCTCAAATACGTCCAGGGCAGTTGCGACATCCATATCCAGCACCTCTTCGCTCACTCCAGCGTTTTCGCGAAACATCGCAAAGTATCGAATTGTAATTTTCTTCATTGACTAGCCTGCAACACGCTGCTCTCAAGATCATCCGGCGTGTTGATGTTGTCCAGCGATCCCGGCTCAATTTGTTGTAGTAAGCGCGTATCCGAGCGAATCAGCATCTTGCGAGGACACACGATACCGTCATCCACAAACTGTTGCACGATAGCCTTGCAGCCAACATGGTACACAGCGCATAAGGGTTCAGGAAGGCCGTCATAAGTACTCGTATAAGCCGTGAATGGCTGATCGCCGTTACGAGACGCCAGCAAGTGCTCGATTGTCGCCTTCGTGATATTTGGCAAATCGCAGGCGGTGACCAGCCAATCGACATCGGGATGTTCTTCAAGGGCGGAGAGAATTCCGGCTATGGGTCCAACATTCTCATAGCGGTCGACGATCTGCTTGAACTGGCTGCGTTCAGCATCATCCGCTTGACCTGCACGAGTGGAGACAAACACTTGCTGCACCGATTGGCCGAGTAAATCGACAACGAACGCCAGTTGCGATTGCCCGTTCCTATCCAGCAAGGCCTTATCGCGCCCCATACGCCGGCTTTCGCCACCGGCGAGCACCAAACCAAAGACAGGCCTAAGCATCGCGTTCAAAATCCCGCTTGCCACCACTTTTTGAGATGAGTTTCGTTTCACTGATAACAATATCGTGCGACAGCGCTTTCAACATGTCATAGACCGTCAATGCGGCAACACTGGCACCGGTCAACGCCTCCATCTCCACGCCTGTCTTGTGCGTCACTTTGCAACAACATTCAATAATTGCGTCGCTACCTTGCACCTCGATCTTTATCTTGCAGCTATTCAGTCCCAGCGGATGGCAGAACGGAATCAGCTCGTGAGTTTTCTTTGCCGCCATGACCCCGGCAATAATTGCAGTCGCAAACACAGGCCCTTTTTTGGTGGATATTTCTTTGTCGGATACCGCTGCCAGGACCTCATCCGGCAGGCGAACGATGGACTGCGCACAAGCCTCACGGTCGGTAACTGCTTTATCGCTTACATCGACCATGGTTGGTCGGTTATCGCTATCTACGTGACTGAGTTTGCTCAATTCATCCGCCCATTCTGTACATTTCAACTTTCCTTAAAACATGGTGTTCTGCCAAGTCGGGGCTGCGCAGCTCACTGTATCGGTCGGCTCGCTGCAGCCAGATACTCGACAGAATATCCCTGATTTCGTCATCCGCCGCACCGTTCCGCAGCGACGCTCTCAAATCTGTTCCCTGATTGGCAAACAAGCAGGTATACAACATGCCGTCCGCAGATAAGCGTGCGCGACTACAATCGCCGCAAAATGGTTCGGTAACGGACGATATGAAACCAATCTCGCCGCCGCCATCAACATATTCATACCGCCGTGCGACTTCGCCCGCATAATTCCTGCCAACAGCGCGCAACTGCCAACGTTCCTGGATTTTCGCCAGCAAGTCTTTAGATGGCACAACTTGATTCATGCGCCAGCCATTGCGATTACCGACGTCCATGAATTCGATGAGTCGCACGATCGTGCCGCTGCCATGGAAGTGCTCAAGCAAATCCATGACCGTATGATCATTGACTCCCTTTTGCACAACAACATTGATCTTAACCGGACCCAGGCCGGCGTCCTCTGCAGCCTTGATTCCTGTAAGAACTTGTTGCAATTCGCCTCTCCCACCACTCATGGCACGAAAAACATCTGCATCAACGCTATCAAGACTAACTGTCACTCGATGTAGTCCGGCAGCCGCTAACTTTTCAGCCGCAGGTGCCAGCAACATGCCGTTCGTTGTCAACGCGAGATCCTCAACGCCGGGCAGGCTCACCAGCCGCCGAATAAGATCGCCAATTTTTTTATCCAGCAAGGGTTCGCCACCGGTCAATCGAATTTTGCTGACGCCGAGCTCACTGGCTGCCGCTGCGACGCGCATGATCTCGTCGTAGTTCAGCCGTTGCTGTTTCTTTAGAAATTCGTAGTCCGAATTGTACTTTGCTTCTGGCATGCAATACGGGCAGCGAAAATTGCACTGATCAAGCACTGAGATGCGCAGATCATGCAGCGGTCGAGATAGCGCATCTACGATAGGCGCAGAGCCACCGGCAGACTCACTTTTAGGATTGATTTGGGACGTCATGCAGGCATTGTGCATTAAGAGCCGCCATGACCCAATAGATTCAGACCTTAATCGCCGCATTTGGTAAGCTCTTTCTCCGTAGCCATAGCAGAGAACACTCAATGAATGTCACTTTTTCAAACGAAGAGATCGCTTTTCGCGCAGAGGTGCGAGCATTCTTCGAAACTGAATTTCCTCAGGACATTCTGGAAAAGCAGAGACTCTCTATAGCGCTAACACGTGAAGACGTCGTGCGCTGGCACAAAGTGGCCTACAAACGCGGCTGGGGTGCGCCGAATTGGCCGACTGAGCACGGCGGCACAGGCTGGACCTCAGTGCAAAAATACATTTTTGCTGACGAACAAGCACGTGCCTCCGCGCCTGTATATCTATCCTTCGGCGTCTCCATGGTCGGACCCATCATTTACACCTTCGGCACCGAACAACAGAAACAGCGTTTTCTACCCGACATCCTGGAATTCAATACCTGGTGGTGCCAGGGCTACTCGGAGCCCGGCTCCGGCTCCGACCTTGCATCGCTAAGTACCAAGGCGGACCTCAATGGTGATCATTACGTCGTCAACGGCACCAAGACCTGGACCACGCTTGCGCAATTTGCCGATTGGATTTTCTGTCTGGTGCGAACAAATAGTGACGTTGCCAGACGCCAGGAAGGCATCAGCTTCGTTCTGATCGACATGAAGCAGCCCGGTGTAAGCGTCAAACCAATCAAATTGCTGGACGGCGAATGTGAGGTCAATGAGATCCACTTCGACAATGTGAAGATACCCGTTGAAAATCTCGTCGGCGAGGAAGGCAAAGGCTGGACCTACGGCAAGGTCCTGCTGCAACACGAGCGCACGAACATTGCCGGGGTGGCGAATTCGAAGTACCGATTGGAGCGTCTTCGAGCACAAACAAACGAATCAATTCGCGGTGCAACGCCGTTGGCAAATAATTCAGTATTCATGCGCAAGCTCGCTGCCGCTGAAGTTGAATTGAAAGCGCTTGAGTACACCGAGCTTCGCACGCTGGCTTCGATAAGCTCCGGAAAAGCGCCGGGACCAGAGTCATCAATATTGAAAGTCGCCGGTACAGAGCTACACCAGCAAATCGACTCACTGTACGTCGAGGCAGCTGGATATTACGCGTTACCTTTCGTGCCCGAGCAATACGATATCGACTTCCCTATAGATGAGCGTATCGGCAACGGCACGCAAACTAAGTCCGCGCTTTCGTATTTTAATCACCGCAAAGTTTCTATTTTCGGTGGTTCCAACGAAATTCAAAAGAACATTATTGCCAAGCACGTGCTTGGTATATAGGCGGCGGATAAAAATGGACCTTTCACTCAACGACGTACAAATGATGCTTGCCGACAGCGTCGACAAATTTATTGGCAACGACTACGACTTCGAGACGCGACAGAAATATGCGGACAGCAAGCAAGGTTACAGCGATGCCGCCTGGCAAACTTTCGCGGAGCTTGGCTGGACATCCGTCACTCTCAGTGAAGACGACGGCGGTTTCGGTGGCGGCCCGGTTGACCTGACAGTAGTAATGGAGCGCTTTGGCCGCGGACTGGTCGTGGAGCCTTTTCTCGCGAACGTAGTATTGGCTGGCGGGGTTTTGAAACGTGACGCGAACGCGACGCAGAAATCTGCATGGTTGCTTGCTGCCATAAGTGGTGAGCTGCAAACCACTCTCGCCTTTACTGAACCATCATCCGGCTACCAGATAAGTGATATCACAACGACTGCCGTCAGTGGCGAAGACGACGACCAATCGTGGCAGCTCAGCGGCAGCAAAGCCCACGTCATCAACGGTGGCAGCGCCGAACTGATTATCGTCGCTGCAAGGACGTCCGGCGAGCGCAGGGATAAACACGGCATTACCCTGTTCGGAATACCTGCCACTGCGCCCGGCATGACAATTCGCAGCTACCCGACGGTCGATGGCTTGCGCGCTGCCGAGATCAGTCTGGATAACGTAATGGCGAACCACTCCCAGGTTATCGGCAAGATCGACTCAGGCTACGAAACCCTGAATTCAGCCGTTGCGGATGCAACGCTGGCCGTTTGCGCCGAAGCAATCGGCATCATGACAGTGCTCACCGAAAAGACGATCGAATTCTCGAAAGGACGGGTTCAGTTCGGCGTACCAATTAGTAGCTTCCAGGCACTGCAACACCGCATGGTCGAAATGTACACAGCCTGTGAGCAAAGTCGTTCGTTGCTAATGTGGGCGGCTATGATGATGCACAAAGGGGGCCCTGCGGCTGAGCAGGCGATACATTCAATTAAATATCAGGTCGGTATCGCCGGTAAGCGCGTCGGAGAAGAGGCCATACAGATTCATGGCGGCATGGGCGTAACGTGGGAGTTAGACGTCTCCCACTACTTCAAGCGCCTGACTGCCATCGGCTTAATGTTTGGCAGTGCCGACTGGCATCTGGACCAACTTGCAGCACCCGACGTCGCGTGATCCCCAACAGCATCGCAGTCTATTTTGCCGCCAATCAGGAGGTTCTCTGGCTAACTACGCTGCTCGTTGATCTGGGCGGCACCGTTCTGCTGTATAGGCTTTTTGGCAAAGCAGGACTTCAAGTTGCGATCGCTACGGCTATTATTCTGGCCAATATTCAAGGTCCAAAACTGACTATCATTTTTGGCTTGCAGACCAGTCTCGGCGTCATCTTTTATTCCACCATATTTTTCGCAACCGATGTATTGAGCGAAAACTACGGACGTGCGGAAGCTAACAAAGCGGTGCGCATGGGTTTTGCAGTCAGTGTAATTGTGCTACTCATGCTCAGTCTCGCGCTGCTCTACCAACCCAGCGATAAACCGGAAACGGCCGCCTTCGCATCCAGTATTCACAATGCTTTCGTGACCATTGTGAACTTCACGCCACGATTCGTGTTCGGCTCGCTGCTGGCCTACTACATTAGCCAGAGTTTTGACGTTTGGGCATTTCACAAAATCAAGACGATAACGGGAGAGCGCTGGCTGTGGCTACGAAACACCGGGTCGACACTACTCTCTCAGGTGCTGGATACCGCAGTATATTCGCTCGTCGTTTGGTGGGGTATCGTTGACTTGAGAACAGCAATTGCCCTCGGCGCGGCAAAGTATGTATTCAAGCTGGCGATCGCAATGATTGATACAATTTTTGTTTACTGGGCTCGGCATACATTTCGCCAGCGACAAGCTATGCAGGCATTACCCGACTAGAAGGTGACACAATTATGAAATGCTCAGGTGTCATAACAATGACAACAGATTTTGGTCATAAGGGACCATTTACGGCTGTTATGCGCGGCGTCATTCTTAGTCGGAATCCTGACGCGAAAATCATCGACCTCGCGCACGATATTCCACCACAGTGGCCACCCGAGGCAGGATTCTGGATTCGTCGGGCGTATTCATATTTTCCCGCAGGGTCGATTCACCTCGGGATCGTTGATCCCGGTGTCGGCACGGAACGCGACATTCTGCTTGCCGAAAGTGACGGGCACGTATTCATCGCACCGGACAACGGTCTTCTGGCATCGTTGCTTGATCACGCCGACGATGCGAACGTGTGGCGACTCGAGATGGATCGCCTCTCTAGCCTCAGCCTTCCACCACCCAGCGCGACGTTTCATGGCAGAGATATATTTGCGCCAGTCGCCGCTGAACTAGCCGCTGGCCGGCTATCCCTGAGCGCTATAGGCAAGCCCGTTAATGAGTGGACTCCGGCATGGCTGGATGAGCCCGATGAGCGCGCTAATAAAGTGACCGGATCGATCGTTACCATAGACGCATTTGGCAATCTCATTAGCAATATTGACGCATCGATGATCGAGGACTTTCGCCAGCCTATCGCCAATATCGCGGGACATGCCATCGAGATGCTGACAACCTATGGTCGCGCCAAGCCTGGCAGTTTACTAGCGCTCATCAATTCTTTTGGCGTTATTGAAATTGCCAAAGCTGAAGGAAGCGCGGCCGACGGATTAGGATCCGAACGTGGCGCGCCGCTGATTATTAGCGACGGAGCAAGCGCCTGATCTAGCCTTGTTGTTGCATCGCTTGTTTTTCGAGTTTCGCCCACGAGTCGCGCAGCGTCACTACCCGATTGAAGATTCGTTTGTTGGCAGAATCTGTCTCACTGTCGGGACAAAAATACCCAAGCCGCTCAAACTGAACTACTTCGCCAGAACTCAATTCAGACAATGAAGGTTCGAGTTTCGCAGATACCGTTTCAAGCGAAGTTGCGTTGAGAACCGCGCGGAAATCTTCCGCCTTGTTTGGATTCACTTCTGTGAACAAGCGATCGTAGAGATTGACCTCGGCATCGATGCAATGCGCGCTGGAAACCCAATGAATAGTGCCCTTCACTTTGCGCTCACTGCGGCCCGTGCCACTGCGTGTATCGGGGTCGTAGCTGCAGCGCAATTCAACGACGTCGCCTGCGTCGTTCTTAATCACTTCGTCGCAGCGAATAATATAGCCAAAGCGAAGCCGTACTTCGCCGTCAGGTTTTAAGCGAAAGAATTTCCGTGGCGCCTCTTCCATGAAATCGTCTTGTTCAATCCACAGCTCTCGCGAAAATGGCAGCGACCGGGTACCCATTTCAGGACGGCCCGGATGATTCATCGCCTCCATCATTTCAACTTTGTCGTCCGGATAGTTGCTTAGAACAACCTTCAACGGTCTTAGAACTGCCATGCGGCGCGGCGACTCTTCGCCGAGATTTTCGCGAAGACAATTTTCAAACGCACCCATCTCGATAAGCTTGTTTTTCTTTGTAACTCCGGCCCGTCGTACGAAATCAAGCAATGCAGCAGCCGGGTAACCACGACGGCGCATACCGGAAATCGTGGGCATGCGGGGATCATCCCAACCGTCAACAATGCCCTCCTCGACCAAAGCATTCAATTTACGTTTACTTGTAATCGCATACGCCAGATTAAGGCGCGAGAACTCGATTTGTCTCGGTAAATGCTCTGGCTTGAGCTGCTCAAGAAACCAGTTGTACAGCGGCCGGTGGTCTTCAAACTCCAACGTGCATAAAGAGTGCGTGACGCCCTCAAACGCATCGGACATCGTGTGCGCAAAGTCGTACAGCGGATAAATGCACCAGCTGTCGCCGGTATGCTGGTGCGACAAATGACGGATACGGTACAGAGCCGGATCGCGCAAATTCATATTCGGTGATGCCATGTCGATTTTTGCACGCAGCATCATCTCGCCGTCCGCAAACTCGCCGTTACGCATGCGCTCGAACAGTTCGAGGTTTTCCGCAACACTGCGGTCACGGTACGGGCTGTTCTTGCCAGCTTCCGTCAGTGTTCCGCGATAAGTACGAGTATCCTCAGCACTCAGACTGTCCACGTAGGCTTTGTCGATTTCGATCAAGCGCACAGCGGCCTTGTGCAATTGGCCAAAGTAGTCGGACGCGTGAGTTAGCCGATCCTGCCAGTCGAAGCCCAGCCAGCGCACATCTCGCTCGATGGCGTCAACATACTCGACTTTCTCCTTGCCTGGATTGGTATCGTCGAAGCGCAAGTAGGTACGACCGCCGGTTTCAGCGGTGACGCCGAAATTCAGGCAAATTGCCATCACATGCCCTATATGCAGGTAGCCGTTCGGCTCCGGCGGAAACCGGGTAACGACTTGTTGGTGCTTACCCGACGCCAGATCATCGTGGATGATTTGACGGATAAAGTCCCGTGATTCGATTTCGCTCATGAAGATTTCGACAACTGATTTTCGAAGGGGCGTCATTGTACTCGAACTTGTTTATCCACGGGGCATTTCGCGTACAATATCGCGCCGTTACAGTCACTTCTTCGAGCAGCAAATCGAATTATGCCGAAAATCACCTTACCAGACGGATCCGAACGTCAATTTGATACGAGCGCCAGCGGCGCTGACGTGGCAGCCAGCATCGGCGAAGGCCTGGCGAAAGCCGCTGTTGCTGTGCGTGTGGATGGTTCCGAGTGGGACCTCGACCGACTTATCGAGCAAGACGCGGCAGTGGAAATCATCACCCGCGACTCGGATGACGGCCTTGAACTGCTGCGCCACGACGCGGCACATGTATTGGCGGAAGCCGTTAAGGAGTTGTGGCCAGAGACGCAAGTGACCATCGGTCCGGCGATAGACAATGGCTTTTACTACGATTTTGCGCGCGAAGAGGCGTTTACCGACGCAGACCTCGAGACCATCGAATCGCGCATGAAAGAAATTGTTGAGCGAAACGAGACGATCAGTCGCGAAGTCTGGAAGCGCGATGAAGCTGTCAATTTTTTCCGCGGCATCGGCGAGCACTACAAAGCAGAAATTATCGAGAGCATCCCGTCGGCAGAGGACCTGACCCTCTACCGCCAGGGAGACTTTATTGACCTTTGTCGTGGACCGCACCTGCCGTCTACCGGAAAGCTGGGCAAGTCTTTCAAACTAACGCGCGTTTCCGGTGCCTACTGGCGCGGCGACTCAAACAACGAAATGCTGCAGCGCATTTACGGCACGGCGTGGTCGAACGACAAGCAGCTTAGAAAGTACTTACACATGCTCGAGGAAGCTGAGAAGCGAGATCATCGCCGTCTTGGACGCGTGATGGATCTATTCCATTTCCAGGAAGAAGCGCCCGGCGCCGTGTTCTGGCACCCGAAAGGCTGGTCTGTATTTCAGTCGCTAATCGGTTACATGCGGCAAAAACAGAACGAAGCCGGTTACCAGGAGATCAACACCCCTGAAATAATGTCGAAAGCGTTGTGGGAGAAGTCCGGGCATAACGCGGCTTTTGGCGACAACATGTTTACGTCAGAGACTGCCGACGGTCGCGTTTACGCCGTTAAGCCGATGAATTGCCCGGGGCATGTGCAAGTCTTCAAGCAGGGAATTACGAGTTACCGCGACCTGCCCGTGCGTCTTGCCGAATTCGGCAAGTGCCATCGCTACGAACCATCGGGCGCCCTTCACGGCATGATGCGCGTGCGCGCATTCACTCAGGACGATGCGCACATTTTCTGTACGCCGGAGCAGATTACTGCTGAGTCGATTGACGTCTGCAAACTCATTCTCGATATTTATCGCGGTTTTGGATTTAATGACGTACGTATCAAATTCGCCGACCGGCCAGAAGTCCGAGTCGGAGAAGATGCCGTATGGGACCAGGCCGAGCAGGCCTTGCTCAAGGCGCTCGAGGTTGGCGGCCTCGATTACACGCACAATCCAGGCGAAGGCGCTTTCTACGGACCCAAACTTGAGTTCGTCTTGCGCGACGCGATTGGTCGAGACTGGCAGTGCGGCACCTTACAAGTAGATCTCAACATGCCTGGCCGACTGGGCGCCAGTTACATCGGCGAAGACGGCGAGAAACATTTACCCGTCATGTTGCATCGCGCGATATTCGGCTCGCTAGAACGCTTCATGGGTATCCTGATCGAGCACCACGCCGGCAACTTGCCGCTATGGCTGGCTCCACAGCAGGTTAAAGTCCTGACAATTACCTCGGATGCAGATGAATACGCGACGGAGATCGCAACGTTACTTACAGCCAATGGGCTGCGAGCAAGTACAGATCTTAGAAACGAGAAAATCTCCTATAAGGTACGGGAACATAGCGTCGCCAAGATCCCGGTGCAGTTCGCGGTCGGCCAACGCGAGTTGGAAAACCGCACGGTTGCTGTACGTCGAATTGGCTCCAAGGCACAACAAGTCATGTCGCTTGACGATGCGCTCGCCGCACTCAAAACTGAGATCGAAAACCGCACGGGCAGCGACACTAGCGACAACTGATTCTCGGCCTCTGACAAACCCTCTCCTGCGCCGCCAGCCCAATAGCTGCAGGCCGGCGCGCCTGTTTGATGCTACCAAAATCCCAAACGTGACCGGCCCTGCACTCACAATGTGCGCCGCGTCACAGATTCAGCATCCAGTTGCTGTCAAATGTAAAACCAGCGAAAACCCAAGGCTATACTCCCTCGACGCAAGGAATCCGTGAGCGATTCAACATAAGACCTTGGAGAAAGCGAAGTGCCGGCGGACCAATACAAAACACAAATATTATTGCTACATAGCAAGCAATCGACTCTGGACGCCTTAAGTGCAGGGTTTAACGACAGCTATACGGTGCATTGTGCTACCAGCGGAAGCGAGGCATTGAACACGCTCGTCGACACACCAATAAACGTTATCGTAACGGTGCAAGACCTGCCCGGCATGAGCGGACTGGACGCGCTTCGTGAAGCGAAGAAACGCTCCCCCGAAACAATAGGAATCCTGCTTGCCGGCAATGCAGGTGCTGATATTCAGGCTCTGGTCGGCGAAGAAGAAGTATTCCAGGTTGTAACAGGCAGCGTTACCAGCGCCGGCCTTAACCAGTTGGTCGACAACGCTACACGTCAAATGAGATTACTGGCACTGGCCGGCGCGGCCAATGATACGGTCGCAAACGTTGATGAGCCCGCCGAACATATCATCATGGAAACTTCGGAAAACGGCTCAACGATAATCAGTGATGGCACAAATAGATTGCCCGCTCTCGACCCGACAAAGGTATCAGCCGCGATAAGCGTTGGTTCTCGGGCGGTTGATGTTCTGGTCTTAACCAAGGATCAGGAATTCCTTGAAACAATCAAGGATTCATCGCGCGGCGCGCACAAGGTGTTCTACGCCAATACTCTGGCGCAGGCAAACGATGCCATTAGCAAGAACAAAATCGGTGTTGCTGTTATCGATGCCGCCATGGTCGGGGAAAAAGTTGAACAATTAACGCAACATCTTCGCAAGAGTTCACAACGACTGGTATCCATTGTTGCGGGTCGCCGCGACGATGGCGAAATGCTGATGGACCTGATCAACCGCGGCAAGGTGTATCGCTTCTTATTAAAGCCAGTGTCACCGGGTCGTGCGAGACTTGCCGTAGAGGCTTCGGTCAAGCATCACCTTGAAGCACCCGATGCTGCTTTCAAGATCGTTGCTGGGTCTGCTGCAGCGACGAGAGCGGCGCCCAATCGGCCGGCGCCAGTAGCAAAACCTGTTGCACCGCCAACGCCTATCGTCAAGGCGGCTCCAAAACCGTCTGTCGTTGCAACTCCGCAAGCTGTTGCTAAGCAAGCGAAAGTTAAAAAAGCCGCAGCGCCAGTCAAACCAATGTCAAAACCGCTTGCCACGATGCCAAATGACCCGCCACTGGGGTCGGCAGTCGCACCCGGCGGCGGTTCGCCGATCGAGGATGGATTGGCCAATGCCTTTGGTCAGGATGACTCCAGCTTTACAGAGACGGTGACGGGTCTTATCAGTTCCTTCACTGATAAAATTACGCCTGACAGCAAATCGGCCGACGACCTCGATGCCCCTTTGTCCGTAAAAGAAACTGTTGCCGTTAGCCCCAGGAAATCCGCTCCTGAGGAATCTGCATCGGCCGATGGGATGGACGGGAAGTTATTGCAGAGTCCGAAGTTAATCGGCATGGGTGCTGCCGCAGCAGCCGTCCTGGTGGCTGGTCTGTTTTGGGTATTTAGTGGTTCGGATAATCCCGTACCCACAAATGAGATTGAACGCGCCGACACCTCGGTCGCAGCAAAGGACGCCGTAGCCCCAGTTGAAGTGGAAGTGGAAGTGGAAGTCGCAGCCGAAGTCGACGTCGAAGCACTGCTTGTCGAAGCACGTCAGGCACGCAACTCAGATCAGATATTCGATCCGGATGGCAGCAATGCGATCGAGTTGTTTGCAGCCGCGCTGGCAGCCGAACCGGAGAACGACCTTATTGCAGCAGAATTGGATGCGGCGGTAAACGTTGCGCTGAGCATAGCCGAGTCAGGTATTCTTGAGTCACGGCTCGATGAGACCGATGCTGCCCTGCAACGAGTAGCGTCCGTTGATCCGCAGAATTCCCGACTTCCATTCCTTACCGCCCAGCTTTCTCAATTGCAGTATCGTGCGAACATCGATATAGCTCGAGCGGCACTCAGCGAAAATCGCCTCGAGGAAGCGGGTAATGCGCTGACTGCTGCTAGAGCAGCAGGCAGTCTCGAAACCACTGAATTGGACACACTGCAGCAGCAAGTCAATACGCTTCGCAGCGAACAAGGCATTGATAGATTGCTCGCGAGAGCGCAAGCAAGACTCGACTCTGGCGATCTTCTGGTTCCCGTCAACGACAATGCGCGTTACTACTACCAGCTTGTTCTTGCCAAGGACCCAAGCAGTACGGTTGCTCACCGCGGTATTGGCGCTATTGCCAGCACCTTGGTACTTGAAGCGCGTAGCGAGATTCAACGGGGTGACTTCAATGGTGCTGAAGATATCCTGGCGCATGTACGAGTCGTAGATCCGAACAACGCCGAGGCGGCTCTTGCCAGTGAAGAACTTGCCGCAGCACGAACCGCGACACGTGAGAATTCAGCGGCACGCCGTGCAGAACGGGAACAAACTGCATTGCTAGCATCACAAACAGCAGAAACAAACAGGCAAGCTGAAGCTGATCGACAAGCCGAAGCCAACAGACAGGCTGAGGCTAATCGCCAGGCAGAAGCCGATAGACAAGCGGATGCTGAACGACAAGCACAGGCCGAACAGCAAGCGGAAGCTGAACAACAAGCACAGGCAGAACAACAAGCTGAAGCTGAACGACAAGCACAGGCAGAACAACAAGCGGAAGCTGAACGACAAGTTGCCGCCGAGCAGGCCGCCGCGATTGCAGCCGCTGCGCTGGCCGCCGAGCAGGCTGCGGCTGACTCAGCCGCGCAAACGGCCGCCCGAACAGGTGCGCCAAGCGTACAAACGTTTGCTGACACTTCAGCCGCTAACAGTCAGAAGGCTGGCGAAGTCATTCCGGCGGCGAAGCCGCAAGCAACCGAAATTGTGCCGGTAAGCTCCTTGAACAGAATCAAATATGTTGCGCCGAAATATCCTCGTCAGGCACAACGACGCAATCTCTCCGGCTGGGTTGACATCGTTTTTACGGTTACTACCGATGGCAATGTCTCTAATGTTGCGGTCAGAGATTCCAACCCGGCTGACACTTTCAACAGTGCCGCGGTCAAGGCAGTAGAGAAGTGGCAGTTCGAATCGGTTCTGGAAAGCGGCATCGCTGTGGAAAAACGTGCCGGCGTCCGCATGCTATTCGCTCTTGAGTAGCGAGTGACATTGCTTTACCATACGGTCAAATTATTTTCCGGATTGGACCAAATAGTTAAATTCGACTAGAGTTGGCGGGTACTTGCCACCATGGATGCCTCCTGTGCACGAAGAATCCGCTTTACATAACGTCCAGCCTGCGCGAAAACAACAGCAGCGAAGTGTCGTTACGCAGCAAAAACTGCTTAATGCTGCAATCGAAGCGTTTGCCGAGAACGGATTTAAGGGAACGTCAACTCGTGATATCGCGGAACGTGCCGGTGTTCATCATCCGCTGATTACTTATCATTTCAAAAATAAAGACCAATTATGGCGCGCGGCGGCCGACTATATTTTTACTGCATTCTCGGCGTCGCTGAATAAGTCGCTGAAAGAACACAGCAACTTATCCCCGAAAAGTCAGATGTCTGCGATGATTCGTGTCTATGTCAGCTACGCGAAAGACCACCCGGCGCTGCACAAAGTAATGGTTCAGGAAGCCAGCTACCCTAGCCCGCGACTGGATTGGTTGATTGAAGAGCACCTAAAACCGTTTTTCGATTTCGCCATCGATATGCTCGGAAAGTTGCAGCAATTAGGCGTCGCAGTACCGGGAAATACTGCCGTGCTATTCAATATGATTCGTCTGTCATCGGGCGGCTTGCTGGCACTCGGCAATGAACTTGGCGACTCAAGTGGGCTGGATATTGATGACCCAGAAACAATCGACGAGATTTGCGAAATGATCCTTAGGGTTTTCCTACCGGGCGAGATGCCGGCTGCCTATGCCGCCAACACCGCAGTCGAAAGCATTGCCTAGCGACTAGCAGATTAGAATCAGCCACCGATGGGTCGATTCGCATAGAGATACAACATTTCCATCGCGAGATGGGATGCGGCGAGCGCCGTAATTTCGGCAACATCGTAGGCAGGGGCAACCTCGACGATGTCCATACCGATGACATTGATGCCCTGCAGGCCGCGCAAAATCGACATCGCCTGATAACTTGTCAGTCCCCCGCAAACCGGCGTACCTGTTCCCGGTGCGTAGCTCGGGTCCAGGCAATCAATGTCAAATGTAACGTAAACCGGCGCATCGCCGAGGCAGCGACGAATCTCTTTGACAGTCGCTTCGATCGACTGTGACTGCACCAACGGGCCATCGATAATATTGAATCCCAGTGTATCCGGATTCTGCGTTCTAAGTCCGACCTGCACAGACGTGGACGGATTAACCAGCCCCTCCTTCGCAGCCCACCAGAACATCGTGCCATGGTCGATGCGATCGTTTTCATCCGCCCAAGTGTCCGAATGCGCATCAAAATGCAGTATCGACACGGGACCACCATGTTTGCGCACATGCGCCTTTATCAACGGATAGGAAATAAAATGATCACCGCCCAAAGATAACAAAGCTGCACCAGCGGATAGCAGCTTAAAGGCCTCTTCTTCTATTTCCCCGGGCACATTTTCCGGGCGCCCAAAATCAAAATAAGCATCGCCCGCATCAACCACTGCGAGCTTGTCAAATGGATCAAAATCCATACCGTAAGGTCTTTCCCAGGCCATGGTCGCTGACGCGTTGCGAATCGCTCTTGGCCCCAATCGAGCACCGGAGCGATTAGTCGTGGCCGTATCAAACGGCACACCGAGAACGGCCACATCGACGCCGGTCATATCTTTGCAATACTTTCGACGCATAAACGATGTAACGCCACCGTAAGTCGGTTCGGGCGTCGTTCCGTACAAGCTATCGCGATCTACCGCGTGGTCATTACTGTGTTTATCCATATTGCGAGCCTGCTAAGGATGCCTTGGTCAAATCAAGCGCTTTCCAGGTCGCCTCTATCATGGTGTCGACTTCGCTGTGCGAAAGCACGAACGGTGGCGCGCATATTATCTTGTCGCCAACAGCACGCATGCATACCCCGTCTTGCAGTAAGTGATCACGCAGCGTAGCGCCGGCATTTTGGTCTTCTTCAAATCGCTGCAAAGAACTCTTTTCCTTAACAATCTCGAACGCGCCCATCAGACCTACCATTCGGGTATCACCGATCAACGAATGCTCACCGAGCGCACGCCACTTCTCTTGTAGATAGGGCCCGATGTCATTTTTGATTCGCCCAACAAGATTTTCGCGTTGTATCAGTTTGATATTAGCCATGGCGACCGCGCAGGATACCGGATGACCGGAGTAGGTATAGCCGTGTGCAAACTCTCCGGCTTTTTCAGTTAACACGTCTGCAACTCGGTCGCTAACGAATACGCCACCCAGTGGCAGGTAGCCTGAAGTCACACCTTTGGCGAACGGCATGAAGTCTGGGCGCGTGCCAAAATGATCGGCGCCAAACCACTCTCCCAGGCGGCCAAAACCGGTAATCACCTCGTCTGAAATCAGAAGGATTCCGTATTCATCACAGATTCGCTGCACTTCTGGCCAGTAGCTATCAGGCGGTACGATGACACCGCCGGCACCCTGTATGGGTTCGCCGATAAATGCTGCCACCTTATCCGCACCAACTTCTTTGATCTTGTCTTCGATAGTACGTGCCGCCGCGATTCCAAAGTCATGCGGCGACAATGACTGATCACTGCCGTACCAATAGGGTTGAGCCACATGCACGATGCCGGGGATCGGCAATCCACTCTGCTTGTGCATAGACTGCATGCCGCCAAGACTTGCAGCAGCAACGGTAGAACCGTGGTAAGCGTTATCGCGACTGATAATGGTGTGGCGTTCGGGTTGCCCCATGAGATCCCAGTAGGTTCGAACCATGCGCACGATCGTGTCGTTCGATTCAGAACCTGATCCGGTAAAGAATATTCGATTGAGATGTGGTGGGCTAAGGTCTTGCAAAAGCGCAGCCAGTTCGATCGCTGGTGGATGCGAACATTGGAAGAAGCTGTTGTAGTACGGCAGTTCCTGCATCTGCGCTGTGGCCGCGTCGACTAACTCCTGCTGACCGTAACCTACATTCACGCACCACAGACCCGACATGGCATCGAGGATTTTGTTGCCGTCAGCATCGAAAATATACACGCCTTCTGCGCGAGAAATAACGCGTGAGCGCTGCGCATGAAGTTCTTTGTGGTCGGTAAACGGATGCAGATGGTGACTCTTATCCATTTCCTGCAGATCGGTGAGTGAGCGTTTGTTTAAAGCGGCCATGAAAACCTCTTGCGGCCGAATTGCGGCCGGATGTCATCTAAGTTTCGAAATTCTAACGAGTGAGAATCATTCAGTCAGGTCTACACCACATTCTGAAATGGATGGTCAACGCTATACGTTGAACATCAAAATTTCGCGTTCGTAGGGCGTAATAATTTCCTGGAATTCACTGTATTCAGCCTCTTTTAGAGCGGTATAAAGACTTACAAATTCATCACCTAACATGCTGCGCATGGCATTGCTGCTCCGCATCGCTTCGATCGCCGCATAGATATGACGGTGTAGATCAAATTCCCCGCTGTATGCACTGCCCTGCGCCTCTTTACTGGGCTTCAGGCCTTCGACCATGCCCAGATAACCACAGGCCAGCGTCGCAGCAATGACAAGATAAGGATTGACGTCAGAGCCGGCCAATCGGTTCTCAACACGACGTGCTTCGGGTGGTGAATCCGGAACTCTCAATCCGACTGTACGGTTGTCAATCGCCCATGCAAGATTGACCGGCGACGACCAAGGGCTGGCGAATCGCCTATAAGAGTTTACATACGGCGCAAACGCCAACATGGCTTCCGGCATGTAGCGCTGCAAACCAGCAATGTAGTTGTAGAAGAGATCAGAGGGTGTGCCATCACTATTAGAGAAAATATTGCTGCCACTCTTATCCAAAATACTTTGGTGTATGTGCATCGAACTGCCCGCCTCTTCGGCGTGCGGTTTGGCGAGGAACGTCACGTGCATACCGTGCGTTATCGCAACTTCACGAAGAGTTCGCTTAAAAAGAAATACCTGATCTGCAAGTTCGAGTGCATTGCCGTGCTTGAAATTTATTTCCAGCTGCGCGGGGCCCATCTCTTGCGACAGAGTATCAACGAGGATGCCCTGCGCCTCGCAATAGTTGTAGACGTCGAGGATAAAGGGCTCATAGTCGTTCATCGAATCGATGCTGTAAGGTTGGCGAACATTCTCGGTCCAACCCAGTCGCCCCTCTGGCGGTTTCGCTTCCGCATCCGGATCAGAGTGCGGACTCAACAAATAGAACTCAACTTCGGGTGCGACAACAGGCACCCAACCTCTTGCCTCAAATTTCGCAATGACGTTACGCAACACCGCGCGCGGCGATTTGGTCACCAGCGATCCGTCGCGCATGTAGCAATCGAAAAACACGGACGCGGCCGGATCTGTCGCCCAAGGTACCGGCCGCAAAGTCGTCGGATCAGGAACCAGCAACATATCCCGATCTTCGACATTAAGCTTGTCGGCGATATAGTCACCAGAGATCGTCTGCGCGAACACAGCCTCGGGCATCTTTATTTCACCAGATCCGAATTTATCGGCAGGAATGATCTTGCCTCTTGCTGAACCGGCCATATCAGGAACGAACGCTTCTACGTCTTCGATATTTCGTTCTTCAAGCCAGGATTGGATCACGTCGGGTTTACTCACATTACACCTGTCGTCGTAGCGCACGTGCTCTGCACGCGTCGCCAAACGTCCCAAAAATTGCCATCGAAAATTCGTTTTCAGTTACACGCCATTCGGGATGCCATTGCACCGACAGGCAAAATTCCGCTGCCGAATCCACCGAGAAAGCCTCGATCAAGCCATCGTCCGCAACAGCCTCTACCGTAACACCGTCGGCCAGCTTCGCGATCCCCTGACCATGCAGCGAATTGACCATTTGCGTTTCCGCATTACACAGCTTCCGCAAAACACCACCTTCCATCAAGGTAACCGGATGTGACGGTCCGTACTGTAACTCCAGCGGATCATCTTTGTTCTCTAGATGATTATGATAACCCGGCACATCGCTAACATTTTGATGCAAGCTACCGCCGAGAGCCACGTTTAATTCCTGATGCCCACGACAAACTGCCAACAGCGGTACGCCCTTTTCAATGGCACGCAGCGCCAGAGGCATGCTCATCGCGTCGCGTTGCGGGTCGTGAAACCCGGGCTGATCGGATGGCTTAGCGCCATAGTGATGTGGCTCAACGTTGGAATAACTACCCGTCAACATCACACCATCAACCTTATCCAGCAAGTCGTCGATATCAATATCGTCCGCGAGCGAAGGCACGATCAACGGTAACGTATTGGAGCCATCAATGAGCGCACGCAGGTACTTCTCACCCGCGACGTGCGACGGATGCGGATCCAGAACTCGTCGGTCTGACGATACCGCTACGATTGGTTTAGCTGCCATACGCTATGCCTGCGCCTGCCGTCCGAACATTCTCAGGACTCCGTACAAGAGCGCAGCGCCGACTATCAAGGATAGCCACGGCGGAAATCCAAAGCCGCCGGGAATCGTTCCGATAAAGAGTGCAACTACGCCGACTAGTAATGCATAGGGCAGTTGAGTTCGAACGTGCTCGATGTGATCACAGCCACTGGCGATTGACGACAGAACCGTGGTGTCCGAAATGGGTGAACAATGATCTCCCCAAACGGCACCCGCCAGACAACAGGCCACTGCCGAATACAAAATGTGCATGCCACTCGGATCAGCGATTCCATGTACGACCATAACCGCCCAGGATAATGGAATAACCAGCGGCATGAGGATAGCCATCGTTCCCCAACTGGTTCCGGTGGTGAACGCTGTGATTGCAGCCAGCAAGAATGTAATTGCAGGAATCAATGCAACCGGGATGGAATCGGCAAACATTGTAACCAGATATTTCGCCGTGCCCAGTGCGGCCGTGACGTCTGATAACGACCAGGCAAGCACAAGAATAATCATGCCAAACATGGTCGCACGTAACCCCCCGTACCAGGCATCGATCGTTTCGTGCACAGATAGAATGCCCTGGCCGATAGTTAGTCCGGCCGCCACCAGAACACCAACGAAAGATGCGTACATCATCGCCCGGTATGGATCGGTCGAGGCGAGAATTTCTGTAAGCGTCGAACCCTGTCCCAACATGACGAGACTGACAGCCAAAGCGCCAATCAATACGATGATCGGGAGGAAACCATTAAACGCACGCAAGGGAATATTGTCTTTCGGCTTAAGGTCATCGCCTTCGAGTGCCGGCAATACTTCCTTGGAAACCGGTTTCACCTCACCCTTTCGAGCACGAACTTCCGCTTTGTACATCGGCCCAAAATCTCTCCCGGTCGCAGCTACCATCAACACAAATGCGATAGCTAAAATCGGATAGAAGCTATACGGTATCGATTGAACAAAAACAGAGTAAGCCTGGACATCATCCAGGCCATCAATAGTTCCAATCGCCTGATCAATCAGGCCGATCTGATATCCGATCCAGGTCGTTATCAGTGCGATGCAGGCAACCGGCGCCGCTGTCGAATCCACAATATAGGCGAGTTTTTCTCGAGAAATTTTCAAGTGATCAGTCAGCGACCGAGCCGTGTTACCGACCACCAATGTGTTGCTGTAGTCATCGAAAAATATCATTAGCCCCATTAGCCAGACGGCGACCTGTCCCGAAATAGCCGTCTTCGCTTTACTGACTATTGCCAATACGATGCTGGCCATACCGCCATTGCGCGTAATGATGCCCACCATGCCACCAATCATCAGGGTAAATAAGATGATCGATGCTCTATCCGCGTCGGCAAGAGCGCCGCGAACGAAAACCTGAAACGTATCCAGCAGGCCAACGCCCGCGCCTTTGAGCGTAAAGGACTGCAGAGCCGTGGCACCCATCCACAAACCCAATAGCAACGCCGGTATTACGTTGCGCAATATTAACGCGATAGCAATTGCGATCACTGCGGGCAGCACCGACAACCAGCCAGGTATAACGCGTAGCTGGCTACTCGACGATTCGTCGCCCGCATTCGCCACGAGCGACGCTGTTCCCATTTTGCCAATCGCAATATCGGAAAACCTTGCCAGACCGTCAACATCTGCAACCGCATGATATGAGCTGCCATCCACTAACAGCTCAACGGACTCACTCGCGCCGGCACCGCTAACGACGTAGTCCATCGGAACATCGACCAGACCGACAGAAGGAGATTGCAGCTCAATGGCATTCGCTGAATGTGAAAACATCACCCAGACAAAACTGGCGAGCGACAATAATATAATGCGATTTCGGGGGATTAACTGTCGAATGTTGATACGTTTATTCCTGCCGTTCTTACCGGCGGCATCTTATCACGGAGATTACAATCAGTACCGGGGCTGTAGCCTTGTCGCTACCGCACACAGCGTTGCGCCGAGCTGCGCGCGGCGACTTTCGGTCATTCGCTGGCTGGGTCCGCAGATAGACAATGCTCCCAGAATCTCACCCATGCCACCACGCACCACCACGCCGACACCGGAGAAGCCCTCCTCAAGTTCATCGATTGTTTCTGCAAAACCACGCCGACGAATATCGCCAAGCTGCTTTTCCAGCGTGGCAAGCTCTGTAATGGTTTGCGGTGTAAGAGCCTGTAGAGTGCTTCTAAGCCGATCCGGACCATGCTGTTCGAATGCGATCAGCGCCTTGCCAGTCGAGGTCGCATGAATTGGCCAACGTGTGCCAACATTACCCGACGCACCCACGAAATACTTACTCGTTACCTCATCGAGTATCAGCATCGCGTCGTCGATTGGCACCTCAAGCGTTGCAGTCTCACCGGTTTCCTCTGCCAGTCGCTTCAAAAACGGTCGCGCGCGCAAGCGAAGATCGTTGCTCGACAACGCCTGCACGCCCAAAGCCATCATGCCGGGGCCAAGCCGATACGCGCTGTTCGCCGGGTTCCGGTCAAGCAATTCTTCGCTGAGCAAAGCCTGCAGTAAACGGTGGGTTGTGGTTTTGTTGAGACCTGACAAACCACTCAGCTCAGCAAGCTGAAGTTCTGGCGCCTCGGCGGTGAATAGCTTCAACAATCTTATTGCCCGAAGCGCGGATTGTGCCCCCTGGGGTGCGGCTTGATCACGCATTATATTCCATACTATGAAGTTATATTTCACATTATAATATCACGACGACTATTGCGAAGGCAGGGAAAATCATTAATGCTCTTGGCTGCAACCCCCATTGGACAAGAAGTATGGCCAGACAAAGTACGGCGCTGACACAGCTCAAAGCGGCGCAAAGAAAACACGGCAAGTTTGATGCGCTTGAAATGCTCATACCCGATCTCAACGGCATTTTACGGGGCAAACGAATTCGCGCTCGCGACTTCGCCAAAGCCTGTGACGATGGTTTCCCATTTTGTGCAGGCACAACCTTGCTGACAACGCTTGGCGAGACGGTTGCAGGAATACCCTTCGGTGAAGATGATGGCGATCCCGACGTTCCGGCCAAGCTGGTGCCCGGTAGTTTCGCACCAGTTCCATGGGCAAAAAAGCCCACAGGACAAGCGCTGTTCCGAACTTACAACGAGGATGGAACACCATTCTGGGGCGATCCGCGCGCGGTTCTTGAGCGTTCCCTGCAAGCATTGCAAAAGATGCAGCTAAAGCCTGTTATGGCAACGGAGCTGGAATTCTATTTGCTCAATGCCAGGTCCCGGACGCCCAAAGTCGGCGCGCCACTGGTGCCCGGAACTAACAAGGTGCAGCCAGGTTCACAGGTTTATCACCCGGATGATCTATATGAGGTAGAAGAATTTCTAAACGACGTCTACGATTATTGTGACGCACAAAACATACCGGCCGAATCGGTAATCTCGGAATATTCACCCGGTCAGTTTGAGATCAATCTACGCCATGTAGACGACCCGGTGCTCGCCTGTGACCACGCAGTACTAATGAAACGAGCTATTAAGGCAGCGGCACGAAAACACGGTTTCATTGCGTGTTTTATGGCAAAACCATTTGAAGAAGATGCCGGCAGTGGCCTGCATGTTCATATGAGTATCGTGGACAAGAATGCTAAGAATTATTTTTCACACGGCCGTGAAAACCTTGCCACACAACCATTCTCTTCGCGACTACGGCACGCCGTTGGTGGGCTCCTGAAAACGATGCCGGAGGCGACATTAATCTGCGCGCCAAACGCTAATTCCTATCGGCGACTAAGACCTGACATGTTCGCGCCTGTCGAACCCAACTGGGGCGTTAACCATCGCGCGGTTTCTATTCGCATACCGACGTCCGATGAGAAAAATCTGCGCTTCGAACATCGTGTTGCCGGTGCTGATGCGAATCCCTACCTCGTTACTGCCGCAATTCTCGCTGGCGTCCATCACGGACTTAAGAACAAGATTGATCCAGGCAAAATGGTTGAGAAAGGAGAACACATCACGCCGAAGCTGAGGATCCCGAATCGCTGGGATGCGGCAGTCGACAAGTTTTCGCGCAGTAAGATTCTGCCGAACTATTTAGGCGCTGAGTATTGCAGGTACTACGCGATGAACCGCCGTGGCGAAAGCACGCGATTTCACAACATGATCAGCGAGCTCGACTTCGACTGGTATTTGCGAGCCGTTTAGTCCGTGTCAGTTTGAAAGCCAGGGGCCACGCTGGCGGCACCCGGTCTTCTTAAATCTGAAGCACCAATGTAAACGCCGTCTTCGACACCAACGGTCTGCAAACTACCCATTGAGGATCGCGACGACAATACGTGGCCGCGCTGCTCAAGAATCGCCCTGGTATCCGGACTAATGCCCTGCTCGACGCGCAACACATCTGGAAGCCACTGATGATGCACTCGAGGTGCAGCCGTCGCTGCGGCAATATTCATGCCGTGGTCTACCACGTTGATGATCATCTGCAAGACCGTGGTAATTATCCGTGACCCACCGGGGCTACCGGTGGCGAACCATGGCTCACCGTCAGCGAAGACGATCGTCGGCGTCATCGAGCTCAGGGGACGCTTATCTGTCTCTATGGCATTCGCTTTGCCGCCGAGCAAACCGTAGCCATTCGGTGAATTTGGCTTCGCGGAAAAATCATCCATTTCGTTGTTCAGCAGGAAGCCTGCGCCGGGCACCGCAATACTGGAACCAAAACTGAAATTCAATGTGTAGGTATTACTTACAACATTGCCCTCGCCATCGATAACCGAATAATGCGTCGTGTTATCGCTTTCAAACCTTGGCTCGACGCCGGGCGCAACGTCTTCTGACGAACGTGCCTTTTTCATATCTATAGTTGCCGCCATCTGCTTCGCGTAGGCGGCACTCGTCAGCCACTCAACCGGGACATCGTAAAAATCGGGATCGCCCAAATGCACGGACCGATCTGCGTAGGCCAAACGCGCTGTCTCAGCCAACACATGGATCAAATCAGCGCTACCAGCACCCATATCCGCGAGCGGGAAATGTTCGAGAACATTTAGCATCTGTAACAGGTGTACACCGCCGGAGCTCGGCGGTGGCATGGTGACTATCTCTATACCGCGATAACGACCGCGAATAACATCCCGTGTCAGCGCCTTGTATGCCGCCAAGGACTCCATGTCTACCAAACCGCCATGGCGTTGCATTTCAGCAGCAATTTTTTCGGCAATCTCACCACGGTAAAACGCCTCGGGTCCATTTTCCGCGATGAGCGCCAATGTTCTGGCAAGATCTTTCTGTACCAACAGGTCGCCGGCTTTCTTCGGCACGCCATTCGCATCAAAAAAGTAGTTGCACGCCGCAGCAAAAGCACAAAGCCGTTGCTTTCGCCGTTCGATCAAATATGCGAGAAAATAATCTAAAACAATTCCATTCCGCGCTTGTTCGATGGCGGGTTGCAACAACTGTTTCCACGGCAAACGGCCGTACTCCTGATGCGCAAGATACAATCCAGCCACTGTTCCCGGTACGCCAGCAGATAGATGGCTGAATCGAGCCGTTTCGTTGTCGACATTTCCGTCTTCATCCAGATACATGTCGCGCGTCGCGCGCTTCGGTGCCATCTCACGGTAGTCGATTGCTATCTGTTCGTCTCGCTCGGCATCATGAATAATCATGAAGCCTCCACCGCCAATGTTACCGGCGATCGGCAATGTAACGGCCAGCGAAAAACCAACAGCGACCGCAGCGTCGACGGCATTACCGCCATCCTCAAGGATTTTTGCCCCCACTTCGGCCGCGAGTCGTTCCTGTGCAGCAACCATTCCATTCGAACCAAACACCGGTAAGTGGCGGTCCTGGAAACTCATGATTGGCTGAACTGACACTTGCGCGAACGCAACAAACGGCAGCAAAACCAAGCCCACGAAGATCATCATTCCGCGATAAAGCATCGCCAATGGCCTACGGCAGAACAGTTTTGAAGATAAAGAAGAATATGATCGCAAGAAATGCTCCCGCGGGAATAGTGACAACCCACGACACCAGAATCCGACCAACAACGCGGAGGTCGATGGCCTCAATACCGCGAGCCATTCCAACACCCAACACTGCGCCTACCAGCGTATGCGTCGTTGATATTGGAATACCGGTCCCGGATGCAATGACAATAGTTGTTGCAGCGGCAAGCTCCGCCGCAAATCCACGACTGGGAGTTAGCTGAGTTATCTTCTTGCCAACCGTTGCGATTACGTGTCGCCCGTAAGTGGCCAGACCGATAACAATGCCGCCGCCACCGATAACTAGCACCCACACCGGCAAAGTCGACTGGGCGGAAATGCTACCAGTGGTCGCAGTACCGATAACCGCAGCCAGCGGCCCGATCGCATTGGCTACGTCATTGGAGCCATGCGCAAATGCCATGCCGCAGGCGGTTATTACCATCAAAACGCCGAAGACGCGTTCTACCGTATGGAAGTGCGCGCTTTTCTCGGCCTTTTTATCAGGCTCGATCTTCGATATGAAGTACGCGCCGATCAAAGAGATTGCGACAGCGATTGCGACAGCCAGCAAGTAACTATCTCTTAGATTCAGGTTCAGACCGACGTGCGTAAGACCTTTCAGGATGGTCACAAGCGTAATCGTGAAGGCTGCGAAGAAAATATAAATGGGAACGTAGCGCTTGGCTTTTGTCAGCGGATCATCCTGATGCAAAATAAGTCGTTGCACACTCATGTAAATCAGGAAAGCGATAATGCCGGAAGTTAGTGGCGATACAACCCAACTTATGACAATGGTGCCGACCTTACCCCATTGAACAGCGTCCACACCGATACCAACTGCCGCAAAACCAACAATCGCGCCAACGATGGAATGCGTTGTTGAAACCGGCCAGCCTTTACTGGATGCAATTAGCAGCCAAGTGCCTGCCGCTAATAACGCGGCCAACATGCCGTATATCAGCAGTTCCTCTTGCCCCTCTAGCAGGCTCGCATCAACAATGCCCTTGCGAATTGTTGAGGTCACTTCACCGCCCGCCAAGACAGCGCCTGCGAACTCAAATATCGCAGCAACGATAATCGCTTGTTTGATCGTTAGTGCATTCGACCCGACAGATGTTGCCATCGCATTAGCGACGTCATTCGCACCGATCCCCCAGGCCATGAAGAGACCAAACGCCGCAGCCAAACCGATATAAATATATTGCGCTTCCATTAAGTACTCCCTGGATCGAAGACGCTTTGCTACTTAGTTTTTATTAGTGAGAAAGCAGAAGCTCAAGACGACGACCAACGCGCTCTGCCATGTCTGCGACTTCACCCGTCAATTCGATGACCTTGTACATAAACATTGCATCGATCGGGTCCAGCGACTTCTCGATAGCGAACAACGCAGAACGCAGTGCGGCCTGTTTTTCATCCGTATCAGTTTCTATCTGATCAAGTTCTTCAATTAATCCCGCAACGAGCTCTACCTCGGCGCCACGAAAACCAACCGTAAATAATTCATCCAGTTCGCGGACGCTCTTTCTAGCCTGTTTTGCCGCATCGATATTGCGATCAACAAATTCGAGAAACTGCTCAGCGATCGCAGCAGGAACCTGCAACTTGCGGCCCAAGGTGATACCTGAAACATCTTTGCTTCTATTAGCGATTTTGTCCTGCACCAGAAGAAGCTCCAACAGGTCTTCTCGAGGTACCGGCATGAACAGACTCTTGGGTAAATGCAGACGAATTTCCTTTTTCAGATCATCTGCCTCGTGCTCAAGCTTCTCGATAATGTCACGGTATTCCGCAGCTGTTTCCCAATCTCCAGCCACTGACGCCGCAAAAAAACCATGCAGCTGCTTCGCACACTTGTATGCGATGTTGATGTGTTTCTCGAGCGGTTGAACCGGCGACGAACCGAATATGTTTGCCAGCACATTGGCCATAAGCGGCATTCCTCTTAGGGGGCTGATTTCGAGCCGCAATCCTAACACAGAGCCCCAAAATGCAAACCCTTTTTAGCGTGATAAACTGCGCCACACCAATCACCTGATTTGACTGTTGAAAACACTATGGCTCACTGGCTAATGAAGTCCGAACCCGATGCTTACAGCATCGATGACATGCAACGAGACGGCCGCGACATGTGGGACGGGATCCGCAATTACCAGGCCCGAAACATGATGCGAGACGACATGAAAATCGGCGACGAAATCATGTTTTACCACTCAAACTGTAAACAGCCCGGAGTAGTAGGAATCACACGGGTAGTCAGTGATCCGTACCCGGATCCGACGCAATTCGATAAGAAGTCGAAGTATTTCGATGCCAAGAGCCCGCTAGACAATCCCCGCTGGATCCTCGTTGACGTGGAGTTCGTACGGAAACTGTCCAGAAATATCACATTGACGGAGATCAAGGCACAGAAGAGCCTTGAGGACATGATCCTGACGCGTCGTGGCAACCGACTCTCGGTCATGCCAGTCAGTAAGAAGCATTGGAACAAAGTTCTCAGTCTCGAATGACCGGGCTACAATAATCATCGAGTTTCTTCTGCGCCCAACTCAGTAAGTCGCGCATTGATGACTGGTGCTCCGCCAAACGCCAACATGATGACGAGATCCTGAGGCTCAGCGCAGACAATTGTTGCAGCATATGCAGATTTTTTTTAGGACAACCGCGTGACAAAATCGAAGCTCCCACTGGGCCAGAAATCCGACTACCCGAAGCAATACGATCCAGGCGTTTTGTTTGCTATCCCGCGCAGCGAGGCTCGGGCTCAGTTGCTTGGCAGCAGCCTGCCGTTTCATGGCTGTGATATATGGAATGTCTGGGAATTGACCTGGCTGGGACCATCGGGTGTACCGCTCGTCGCCACCGCAGAAATTCGCATAGCGGCGGAATCCGTCAATCTGGTCGAATCGAAATCGCTCAAGCTGTACCTCAACTCCTTCGCAATGAGCCGCTTCGACTCGGCAGCAGACGTCGCCGCATCAATTAGCGGAGACCTTAGGGAATGCGCTGGCGGAGACGTATCGGTGCGCGTTTTTATGTTGACGGACACTCGATCGAACAGCTTCGCAGAGCTGCCCGGCGTCTGTATCGACTCACTACCCATCAGTTGTGACAGCTATGTCGTAAACGCAAGTCTGTTGGCGGCAGACGACAAAAACCTGGTGCAGGAAGAATTACATACACATCTACTGCGTAGCCTCTGCCCGGTCACGGCGCAGCCGGATATCGGCAGCCTGGGCATCCATTATCGCGGACCAAAGATTGATACAGAATCATTGCTGCGCTATATCGTTTCGTTTCGCGAGCACAACGACTTTCATGAAGCTTGTGTAGAACGAATGTTTATGGACATCTTGCGCCACTGTGGTGCCGAGAAGCTCAGTCTGTACGCGCGCTTTCAGCGCCGCGGGGGTCTGGATATTAATCCGTTTCGCAGTAATTTCGAGAAGAACCCGGCGGATATTCGCCTTTGGCGTCAATAACACTCGCTTTCCGCGATCTGTGACGGTGGTCACTTGCTGACCCATGAGTCACTGAATGGTCAGCTATGAGCAAGCCACGTGACAAGCGCCGCGATGCGATTCTCAAAGAGCCTCGATTGACCTAAGCGCTATTGCATCGCGCCAAATTATTGGTTTTCGCCACGTTCAGCTCGTAAGCGCCGCTCCAACCACCCCAGTGCCGTCTCGGCATAGATGGAACACGCGACGTTATTAACAAACGGATTGCCTTCGTCGCGATTCTCAAGCTTGTCCTGCATGCCAAAGAAAAACGGATGCGGTGACAACAAAATATCGCAATCAAGCAATGAAATCTTATCGGCGCTATCAATCAATTGTGCCGCAGCAGGATTTTCGCCAAATGAAAAACCTTGCGCCGATACTGCCGTCAGACTATCGGCGTAGACGAGTTGATAACAGGTATCAAGCACACACGATTCCCACGACCAACTCATGCCGCCCGGTGTATGACCTGGCGTGTAAATCGCTCTCACATTGACATCTGCGACCGTCACGACATCGCCATCTTTAATGGCAACAACGTTTGCTATGGGCGGAAAATTGGCTGTCAACCCCGGAAGATACTGCGGATCGTCGGGCTGCAACTCGCCGCTGCTCAATGTCTTGGCACCCTCAATACTGCTGTATACGCTCGCACCGGTGAAACGCTGTATCGCAGCGACGCCGCCCGCGTGATCGAAATGTGCGTGCGACACCAGAAGCGTCGAAATATTCTTGGGATCAAATCCAAGACTGCGGATGTTTGCATCAATGACGGCGGCAGACTGTGACAATCCACCATCAATCAATATCAATTCTTCACCAGCTTCGATCAGGATAGAAGACAGCCCCGCAGTGCCGACGTACCAGGTGCCACCGTAGATCCGAAACGGCGCTTGCGGCAAATTCCAGTCCTCGCAATTGTCGCAAACAAAATCGGCGTCAGGCTCGAGCTGTTTCGGCCCACAGGCGACGAGCAGCGATGACAGCAAAAGAGTATAGAAAATTCGACTCATGCTAGCGCCCCATATGACATCCGGAGCGCGGCCAACAATAGAAACCCACCAAACAACATACTGAGTTTTTTCTGCGAATATGAATGTGCAATTCTTGCGCCTATCGGCGCGCAAAGCACCGTCGCCGGGGCAATTAAAACCAGCCCTATTATGCTGACGTATCCAAGGCTGCCCGGTGGAACTCGAACATCATTCCAACCGGTGAGAACAAAACCGATTGTACCTGGCAAGCTGATAACCAGGCCCAACAGAGCCGCGGTGCCTACTGCGCGGTGAATGGGTTGGTTGAACAAGGTCAAAATCATGACCGAAAACGTTCCTCCGCCGATACCCATCATGCTCGAAAAGCAGCCAATTGATGTCGGGATTAAGCTAATCAGCGCGCCGCGAGGGACGTCGTCCGTCAAGTTTCGGCTTTCTGGCAGGAGAATCATTTTTGCCGCGACTAACACTGCAAATACTGCAAACAGGATGGCCAGGTTTCCGCTGCTCATATGCGACGCAAGCCAACTTCCCAGCAATGCGCCCGTTAGCACGAACAAGGCCCAGCGCTTCGCGATTTCAATGTCTACGGCCTGGCGTTTATGATGCGCTCGTGCAGACGCGAGAGACGTTGGGATAATGGTGGCAAGCGAAGTTGCTACTGCGACATGCATCCGAATACCGGGGTCGACGTTTGCGTGGCTCAGCGCGAACTCAAGCACCGGAACAATAACTATGCCACCGCCGATTCCGAATAATCCAGCAAGGACGCCCGCGATACAACCGCTCGCAATCATCGCGGCTGCCAGCAAAAACCATTGCTCGAGCATCACTTGATTGTCAGCTTATTAAATGATCAGCGTGGAATCTCAAATGCTCTTCGATGAACGTAGCTATGAAGTAGTAGCTATGATCGTAGCCGTCGTGAATACGCAAACTGAGCGACACACCACTGGCATCACAAGCTTCCTGCAAAAGTTCCGGTTTTAGCTGCTCCTTGAGGAACGGGTCACTCGCGCCTTGGTCAACCAAAATTTTGCTGTAGGCATTCGCATCAGAAACACTCCTGACAACCTCGCAGGCGTCATAGTCCGACCAGGTCGATTTGTCGTCTCCCAGGTAATACCCCATCGCCTTCTGGCCCCATGGGCTATGCAGGGTCGTGCAAATAGGTGCGAATGCTGACAAGGACTTGAACATCTCAGGATTGCGCAAACCGATGATCAGCGCACCGTGACCACCCATTGAATGTCCGCTCAAACCATGCCGACTCGCATCACCTGGAAAATTTTCAAAAATGACAGACTGCAAATCTTTCGTTACATAGTCATACATTTGAAAGTTCGTCGACCAGGGAGCTTGTGTCGAATTTACGTAGAAGCCAGCCCCCAGGCCAAAGTCGTAGTTATCGTCGGGATCATCCGGTACACCTTCACCGCGAGGACTCGTATCCGGGGACACCAGCATCAAACCCAACTCAGCAGCCATGCGTTGTGCGCCGCTCTTCGCCATGAAGTTTTCTTCAGTGCACGTCAGGCCCGAGAGAAAGGTGAGTACGGGAACATTGCCGTGAGCTGCCTGCGGCGGCACGAACACCGAAAATTGCATGGTGCAATTGTTGCTTATAGACGCGTGACGGTAGACGCCCATCTTGCCACCGAAGCAGCCTGTTTCACTTATCGTTTCAATAGTCATAGCGGCCGATTATGGCCGACAATGAAGCGCGGGGGCAATCAGCGTTTTTGAAACACCAGCGTACCGTTGGTGCCACCGAAGCCAAAGCTGTTCGACATTGCAGTCTTAATACCCGCATTTTCGACCAAAGAGGTGACCAAAGGCGTCCCTACTACCGCCGGATCAGGGTCGTTGACGTTTATCGATGGTGCGATGAAATCGTCCTCAAGCATCAACAAGCAATGAATCGCTTCCTGAACCCCGGTTGCACCAAGCGAGTGTCCGCACATCGATTTGGTCGATCCAAAGCGTGGCATTTCCTCGCCAAATAACTCTTTCATCGCCTCGACTTCTTTCGAGTCGCCGGCAGGCGTACTCGTGCCATGCGTATTGACATAGTCAATCGGGCCTTCAACAGTTGAGCGCGCCAGCTGCATGCACCGCACCGCGCCTTCCCCGGATGGCGCAACCATGTCACTGCCGTCAGATGTGGCGCCGTAACCGACCAGCTCCGCGTAAATTTTCGCGCCGCGAGCTTTTGCATGTTCGAGCTCTTCTACGACTACCATGCCGGCACCGGCGGCACTGACAAAGCCATCTCGCGTAGCATCGTAAGGACGAGAAGCAGACGCAGGATCGTCGTTGTACTTGGACGACAACGCACCCATGGCGTCAAACAGACAGACAAGTGTCCAATGGTCTTCTTCACCACCGCCAGCAAAAACGATGTCCTGTTTTCCAAGCTGAATCTGTTCCGCTGCAGAACCGATGCAATGTGCACTAGTGGCACATGCAGACGTCAACGACATATTGACGCCTTTGATCTTGAACGGTGTCGCCAAACAGGCTGAAACTGAGCTGCCCATAGTGCGAGTAACCATATAGGGGCCTATTTTTCGCACACCGCGACTGCGCAGAATGTCGGCGCTTTTCACAATATTTTCGCTAGACGCACCGCCGGAACCAGCGATGATGCCGGTGCGAATATTTGAAATGTCGCTCTCGTCCAAACCGGCGTCGTCGATAGCCTGTTGCATGGCGATATAGGCGAAAGCAGCAGAATCGCCCATAAATCGCAATATCTTCCTGTCAATGTGGTCTTTCTTGTCAATATTGATGCTGCCCGAAATCTGGCTACGCATGCCCATCTCTTTAAAGCTCTCGTTGGCAACAATGCCTGAACGCCCTAAGAGCAATGATTCTTTGATTTCTTCTTTGGAATTACCGATGCAAGAAACCGCACCGAGACCGGAAATGACAACACGCCGCATTATTTGACCCTAAAAATTTTCAGTTGAAGTAAACAGGCCGACCTTCAGGTCTTCCGCTGTGTAAATCTCACGCCCGTCGACAGATACCGTTCCATCGGCCATCGCAAGTACCAGCTTACGGGCAATCAAACGCTTAATGTCGATTTGAAATGTAACCAATTTGGAGGTCGGCAGAATTTGCCCGGTGAATTTGACCTTACCGCAGCCCAAGGCGCGCCCGCGACCCTGGTGGCCACCCCAAACGAGGTGAAATCCAAGCAGCTGCCAAAGCGCATCCAGCCCCAGACATCCTGGCATCACAGGGTCATCCTCAAAATGGCAATCGAAGAACCACAGGTCAGGGTTGATATCGAACTCTGCTTTGATTTCGCCCTTGCCGTACTTACCAGTGTCATCTGTAATCAGGGTGACACGATCGGTCATGAGCATGGGCGGCTTCGGCAGACGGCCATTGGTCTTGCCAAATATATTGCCATGTCCACATTCGAGCAGGTCTTCGTAGCTATAGGAACTCTTGCGCACCAGCAACTCCTCAGTGGTGGCTGCGGTTGAAATAGTCATGCATCCTCCGGGGACGGTCTCCATTTTACCCAAAGTAGGCAAAGATACCGAGGGATAATACGCGGATTGCTCGCGCCGCAGTTTTGAAATTGCGCCAATTGCGACTAACGGCTGCAAAGCATCCGAAATATGCTGCTAATAAAGGGTTTTTAGGATAATGTCCCTAAATTACCGACAGCGGTCAGTGCAGAGTAATCGCTAGATTTATCAGAATTGCACAACTCAAAAGTACCGTCAGTTTGATGCTAATAATAATTAAATGGGAGAAGTTCTAATGAGAAAACTAATTTCTGTAATTTTACTTGGCTTAAGCATATCGCTACCGATAGCAGCAGTGGCAGACGATCATTCAACATTGCGCGTTGTTCAAGTGCAAGCCGACGATGTCGGTGCGTATATCGCACAGCTGAGTAAAGGCAAAAGCCTGATAAGTGAGGTCGACAGCAAATTCACACTGCGTGCTATACAGGCAACCTTTGCAGGAGAGGCCGCGGGCAACGTTATCGTCGTTGTCGAATATCCGGGTTCTTTTGGCGAGTTTGCAATGGCTTGGGATAAACTGATGGCCGATCCTGCGGTCGGAGCGTGGCTGGGTGGATTGTCCGAACTCCGCAGAATTGCCTCGGATAGCCTGTATACCGAGTTCCCACTCTAATCAGTGCAACTATAAATGGCCATTTGCGGGTAGCGCGTTCAGCGCACCTGCAAATGGCCGGTCTGTGTGCGAATTTCATTCCATGAGAAATATAGCCATGGGAAATATAGCGCTGTCCACTTCAGAAGCCGCTTTCCAGCAAGGAATAAAGACCCGTTTAGACTAGCAAAGCTGACCTGTGCCTTATCGCCGCCATTCAGATTCTGAAACCACCATCAACTTGAATGACCTGCCCATGCATGCCGCTGGAAGAATTTGATGCCAGAAAGATAACGCTGGCAGCCACTTCCTGCTCAGTGGGCATTCTTCCAATAGGAATGTCCTTGGTAAAGAAACGTTTTACTTCATCAACACTTATGTCTTCGGCTTTTGCTCGAGCA
The DNA here is from genome assembly GCA_905480215.1 of uncultured Woeseiaceae bacterium. Classification (GTDB taxonomy): domain Bacteria; phylum Pseudomonadota; class Gammaproteobacteria; order Steroidobacterales; family Woeseiaceae; genus UBA1847. Next base: position 83,731 of record CAJQPL010000031.1, read on the forward strand.
CGAAATACGTTCTCGCTTCTTTCACCTTCAATGGGGCCCGGCACAATGGCATTGACTTTTATGCCATGTGGACCAAGTTCAGCTGCGAGGGTATGACTCAGGCCAATAACTCCCCATCGTGTAACGCAATACGCTGCACGCAGCGGATAGGCGGTTCGCCCGGCAACTGAAGACAGCGTGATTATATTTCCCGACTTCGCTTCACGCATGACTCTTGCGACATGTTTGCAGCAGTAGAAAGTCCCGCTCAGGTTGATATCGATCGTTTCTTGCCACTCATCTGTTTCGATGTCGGGCACCATCGCAGTTGGGCCTGCGATAGCTGAGTTATTCACGAGCACATCAATCGACTGATATTTTTCTACGACCCGATCGACCATGTCCCGAACGGCACTTTCAGAGCTGATGTCCACCGTCAATGCCAGAGGGTCGGTGTTCATGGCTCGAAGCTCAGTCTCAACCTCTTCGAGCTTTGTCTGGCTGCGCGCGGCAATAACAACATTCGCCCCGAATCTTCCAAGAGTCAGAGCAATTTGTTTGCCTATCCCGTATCCACCGCCGGTCACTATTACCGTCTTGCCGGAGATTGACCCGTCATCCAGCCCGCCGTTTTTGCTGTTCATTTTCATAGGTGTGGGAGAGCCCAAGAGCCTGTCTGCTATCGACTTCGTGTTTTAAGCAGGCTCTGGCCAAACAAAGTCGGGATGCAGACTATCGTAGACGGGACGGCCGTCGTCAGGAGCAGCTACACCAGCGGAAGCGTCAAAAAACGCGTGGTAAGTCGCTGGCAAACTCTCTGCATCATATCCCATGAGGTTCGGCACGATTGCGCGGATGCGTCGTTGTTTGTCGTCGAGCATGATCGGTGCGCCACAGTCGGAGCAGGTGCAAAGCTCCAGCGGTCCATCGGGATTTTGAGCGTTAAATGGTTGTCGGTTCAAGCCATCGAGGTTATCGACTTTGACGTCGCCGTGATTAAAGAAGACGACATGAGTCGTATCTTGCCCGGTAACGTCCTTACATACAGAACAGTGGCAAGTGTGGATGTCTATCGGACCGTTATCTGAGTGAGTATGAACGTGCTCACAACCTCCAGTATGTTTATGTGACATATCTCGGTTCCTTATTTTGCTTAGATTAGATTCAATCGACCATTAAGGCCGACACCCTAATACGCTGAAACGCTCCCAGTATATAGAAATATTGATGCCAGAGGGGTCGGTCTCGGCCGCAGGTAGCTCGTCGAGTTGATCGCGTTAAGATTACCCCGAGGGCACGCAGGCCGCTCTACGCTGCCTCTGCAACAGACCGCTTGTAGAAGCACGGCTGTGATACGTCTAATGTCGAGCTTTGTCGATTTCGATGACGGTTGATCGTTTCTTAATGCTCTGCGTATCTTCATACCCGCCGAGCCATGTGAGTAGTTCGCTGGCTGGCATTGGCTTTGCAATGAAATACCCCTGTACCAGGTCACAACCCAGACGACGAACAATCGCGTACTGCTGATCTGTTTCCACACCTTCAGCCACGACGTCTAACTGCATCGCTTTGCCAAGGCCAACGATGGCCTCGACGACGCGTTTGTTAGCGCTGGAGTCTGATAATTGAGCAACGAAAGCCTGATCGATTTTCAATGTTTGTACAGGCAGTTGCGCCAGATAGCTGAGCGAAGAGTAGCCAGTACCAAAATCATCGATATGAATTCCCACACCGAAAGCAGCAAGGTCATCCAGTACCGGTTGTGCAATTGTCAGGTCTTCAAGCAAGACGGTTTCCGTCAATTCCAGATTGATCAGCTTTCTATCCATATTTCCGGCCGACAAAATCCCCTTAATGAGACTGACCAGATCGCTGTTGCGCAGCTGATGTGCGGAAAGATTGACGCTGACTGGAATGTCCCAGGGACCTTTCTGCCGCCATTTACCGACGTCCTCGCAAACATTTCGCATGATTGCGGCGAACAACAAGTCGGAGATCCCCATCTCCTCACTTAGCGGTACGAAATCGGACGGCGGTACTACGGAGCCATCCGGACGAGTCCAGCGCGCCAGCGCCTCAAGTCCAGCGACGTTACCGTTAGCGGTACTTTGTTGCGGTTGATAGTGCGCGCAAATCTGACCGTTCTCTATGGCATCGCGCAGTTCGCCTTGCAGATCAAACTTGTAGCGGGCGCGATAGCGCATTTCGTTGTGATAGAAAGTGACACGGTCCTTCAAGCTGCGCATCGACCGGTGCAGTGCCGATTCCGCGCAGCGAAATACAGTTTTTGCATCACGCCCATGAACTGGATGCCACGAAATACCAATACTGGCTGTTAGAAATAGATCACGTCCATCAATTAGAAACGGTGATTCCATGGTCTCCTTGACCTGTTGCGCAAGCTCGCTTATCTCGTTTTCATTCTCGACTCTTGGCACAAGCAGTGCGAACTCGTCGGCCCCAAATCTTCCAACGATTATCTGATGACGCCTATTGTCATCACGAAATGTACGGCTCAGTCGATTGCCGATAGAACGCAGCAGCTCGGTACCGGCCTCGTAACCCATAGTTTCGTTGATGGAACTGAAGCGTTCGATATCGAGCAACACAACGACGGTATCACCCGCCGAATCTTCAGCTTTCTCGATTAGTATCTTGAGCTCTTCGATAATTAGCAGTTGATTCGGCAAGCGAGTTACCGGATCGAAATAGGCAATTTTCTGCAGTGCGGCCGTACGCTCCTGGACACGACGCTCGAGATCTTCATTAGCGCTCCGCAGCGCCCTGTCTGAGTGCCATTTACCGCAAAGTGCCGCTGCTAATTGTCGGCATTCAAGCGAGTGAAATGGCTTTTTGAAAAAGAACACCTTGTCCGCAGGAGGAATCCGCTGACCGAGGTTTTCGGGTTCAGGGCTTACCGAACCAGTGACAATGACAATGTTGATGTTGGGATCGAGCTGGCGAATCTGCTGCGCTGTCTCGATACCGTCCATGCCCGGCGGCATACGAATATCAAGGAATACGATAGCGTATGGTTCATTCGTTGCTATCGACGCCTTGACCGCTTCTATAGCTGCCTCCCCCTGATTTCGCGAATCCACATCGAAGCCTATCGATCCCCGTGCGTTGGTTTTTTCGCCAAAGAGAACCTTCTCCAGATCACCGAGAGTCGCGGTTGCTACATCAGGCTCGAAACTATCGCTCAGGCAACGCAGGTATTCGCCAATAATCAACACATCATCGTCGACTACCAGTACACGATTCGCCAATACTTCGTTCATGACTTGCATGTTCATCGCGCTCAGTTTCCTCTAACCATGGAAACCACGTCTTTCGCCAGCGCCGAGAAGGACAAGGGTTTATTGAAATAATGCAAGTTTTTGGGTGGCGGCACTCGGCGCTGCAAGTCCTCGAAAGGCATGTCAGAAAACCCTGTTACGAACACAATTTTTACGTCGGAATCGAGTTTTCTAATCTGGCTTCCAGCCTCCACGCCATCGATACCCGGCGGCATACGAACATCAAGAATCACGGCATCAAATGGTTCGCCCGCATCTTTGGCCGCAGTTACGGCATCAATTGCATCCTGACCTTGACTGCACGAAACAATATTGAACTTGGGTTGATCCTCTATTTCTGTCTCGGGATCGAAAAGTTCCGACGCCAGAGCATCGAGTACCAACATATTTTTCGTGGCAGCATCATCGCGGAACACTTCCAAGTAGCACTCCAGCACTTGTTCGTCGTCATCTGCGACGAGAACCTTTATGCGCTCCTGATCAAGTTGTGTAAGCATAATCAAGTACCTCGCGCTGCAGGGAGTAGTACGTGAAATTCCGCACCACGGCCCTCGCCAGCGCTCTCTGCCGACAATCGGCCACCCATTCCAGCCACGGCGTTGGCACACCAGTGCAATCCGAGGCCAGAGAAATTTGATTTTTTCTTAGACGTGAATCCACGTCTGAACATTTTTTCTTTCATTGCATGATCAAATCCTGAGCCATTGTCAGTCACGGTGACACGAACCATAGGCCGTTTATCGACTGTCTCGGTAACAGCCGCCAAGACAATCTGCCCACCCGCTGTATCTTGCCGTCGTATGGATTCGACTGCATTTAAAATGAGGTTACTCATTACTTGCAGTAATCCTATTCGATGCGCACGAACGCGCTGCTGTTCCAGATCAGCCACAACTATCACCTCGACCTCGTCTTGTTCTTCCAACGGAATAACATTCTTCGCCTCGTCAATGATCTCGTCAAGATCCAGCGCTTCGGCGACCGGAACGACGTTCGCATACCTCTCTTGATCGGAGAGGATTCCCTCAACCTGCTTGGCCTGCGACGAAACGACCTTCAATTCCTCTAATGAGTTTTTACCAACTCCTCCAATGTGATCGAAAGATGCACCGATGTATTGAATAAACTTTGCTTTCCGCTGTGGCTCACATTCGGGATCGGTGAGCTGTTTCAGCGCCTCTTCCACGCGAAGATTATCCGTAACATTGAAAGATTTTCGTATGCGATCAATTGCGTTGATCATTGGTGTCATCGCATTGCGAATGTTATGCAATACTTCTGCAGCCGTATCCGCCTTACCCGCATTGAACGATTGCTCAAGCAAGGCCTGCCGTGCATCGTTGACTTCGCCGGTCATATCGTCGAACTGATTGGCCAGCGCACCAATCTCGTCATCACGATGCATCGAAATTTTACGAGTCAAATCACCACTATCGCGGATAGCGTCGATGTGTGTCGCGAGTTGTTCGATCGGACGCAGAATTGTCTGCCGCAACATGACCCAGATAAACGCACAGACAAGAACTCCGGAGCCAATAAGAAGTCCGGTTGCAGCTTTCATCGTTTGTGAACCTAGACTGGAAATATCTCGAGATGTTCGAGTCTTCATCAATAGAATCGGCTGATCGGATATATCAAGCAGCATCCGCTCCCCGGTCACAAAGTGCTGCCCGGTTTTGTATGACGCAGTGCGATCGCTGCTGTCCGCATCCGCTTCAACCCAGGACATGTCGACTCCTGTTCTTTCTCGAAGCCTGTCAAGGCGCGCGGTGTCTAGAAACTGGCCCATAACCACAGCGCCTGCTATTGGGCCTGAATCGTCGGTGCGTAGAATGGGGCGTGAACTAACGATCAGAGGTCCATAATTCGTATCTACAATTCCTAGCGCTTGGTCGCTGTCGTCTGCGTGCTCGGTCAACGCATTAAACTGTGCATGTCCTGATGCGAAGACATTGAGTTTGTCGATGGCAATTTCCTGATCAGCGACTCGGGCCATACTCCAAACCGGGCGACTGTCGGTCGCATAAACCCCCAATACATCGAGGCCGAGACCGTCCAGCGTCGATTGGTCGAGATTGGACTTTTGAAAGCCCGGATTTAGCCCGCGCACATAGTCGTAAATGTCATCCCAAGGCGCATAGTCTTTGGTCAGCGCATGAAGATTCTCAACATCGGTCAGCAATGCTGCTTCCGCTCTATGTAGATCAGACTTTGCTGCCGAGATCTCCAATTTATCGAATGCCGGAGCAATCACGGCCTGTAATATCGAATAGCTCGCGAGCACGAAAGCCGTAAACAGAAAAACGAGCGTCAGCGACACTTTGCTTTGCAGGTGCGTTGTTGGTCCACTATTTGACATAAGCAAAAATTCTATCCAACATAATCCTAATGTTCCCCCGCAAGTGTACGGTCTAGAACGCATCTTGAGTGTGACGCAGCGCACCTTCTAGGCATTCATGTGATACCTTACGCCGCTTCGCAGAAGCGCCTGTCGAGATCAAAACATGCCGTTATTCAAACGCACTTTGAGCGAGTTTATTTTTCGACGTTTCATGCTTAAGCATTACGCGTCAAACCTTTTGCTCGATATGAATCTGGACGCCAAGCGGCAAACCCTTGATTACATCAAAGCAAACATGCCCGATGCGCCCTACTTCGAGAAGCACCCGCAATTGGTGAAGTACGCGCTCGATCAGGTCGAGAACAAAGGCTTGTATCTTGAATTTGGTGTCGGTCGCGGCAAGTCGATGCGATGGATCGCACCGGAAGTGGATGGCAGCGTGCACGGCTTTGACTCGTTTGAAGGCATCCAGGAGCACTGGAATGGCAATCCGATCGGTGCGTTTTCACAAAAACAAATGCCGAAAGTACCCGATAACGTTGAGTTTCATGTCGGCTACTTCGATGCGACGCTGCCGGGATTCCTTGAGGCACATAGCGATTCGATCGCATTCCTGCATGTCGACTGCGACCTTTACTCATCGACTGTAACGATATTCGAGCAACTAGGTGATCGCTTGCAACACGGCAGCATTGTTCTGTTCGATGAGTACTACAATTTTCATCGTTGGCAACAGCACGAGTTCAAGGCGTTTCAGGAATTTGTCGAGAAGTCCGGTCTTACATACGAATACATTGCGTTTTCCGTTACCGGGCAACAGGTTGCTGTTCGCGTGCTCAGTAACCCAACGAGTTCACAGTAGCGAAAGTAATGGCAATTCGATCACTGTGTATAACGGAGAGCGCTGATCTCCCGACTATTCAGTCTTTCATCGGCATGAAGAATGCTGGAATCGATATCACCGTAGTCTGTCCAGCCGATCAACCAAATCACGATATCTTGAAAAAGGCCGGTGTGCCGACAGTAGATATTCGTCTGCCGAAAAACTTCGATAAGGATGGCACAGCGAAACTACGTGCTGAACTGATTCGCGGCGACTACCACATCATGCATACCTTCAATAATAAGGCGGTCACTAACGGCCTGCGTGCGTGCAAGGGATTGCCTGTTAAAGTCGTTTGCTACCGCGGCATAGTTGGCGCCGTCGGCTTTCTGGATCCAATGTCGTGGATGCGCTACTTGAATCCGCGCATTGATAGAATCATCTGTGTCGCAGAGGCTATTCGCCAACACTTTCTGCATATGCAGCCCAGATTTCTACGCATGCCAGCGACTCGACCCGTAACGATTCACAAAGGGCACTTACTCGAGTGGTACGACGCGGAACCGGCTGATTTAACTCAGTTTGGCATTCCTGCCGACGCCTTCGTCGTCGGTTGCACCGCAAATTACCGGCCCCGAAAAGGAATAGATTTTCTAATCGAAGCGGTTGAAAAAATGCCCAATGACATTCCGCTCCACCTACTGTTGGTCGGGCGCATGGATGCAGAAAAGCTCACCGCTCGAATCAAAGCCAGCCCGATCGGCGAACGCATTCATCGCTCTGGGTTCAGAACCGACGCACCTGCACTCAGCGCTGCCTGCGATGTCTTTTGCATGCCGTCCATTAAACGCGAAGGACTACCGCGTTCGGTTATCGAAGCAATGGCTTACCGTGTGCCGCCGGTCGTGACTGATTCGGGTGGCAGTCCCGAACTCATAGTAGACGGCGTCTCAGGGTTCAAAGTACCAACTAAGAACGCGACAGCGTTGGCGGCAAAGTTTGAAGTTCTTTATCGAGACCCTGAGCTCCGCAAGAAAATGGGAAACGCAGCCCGCGAGCGCATCGGCACTGATTTTCAGAACGAAGATACCGTTAAGAAAACGATCGCGCTTTACGAAGAGCTGGTTCAGGAAGATGCTGGCTTGGCAACAACGTAATCGCCTGCGAAGTTCAGGTACTACTTAACCTCAAATTCGCAACAACACAGGCACTCTGTTTCAATCGAAAGTACTGCGAACATGCTAACATAACGCAGAGATTATGGGCGACTATTTAACCGATTCCGAAACCGTTTTCATTGTCGATGATGATCCTGCCATTCGGATTGCAATGCAGGCGCTCATGGATTCGGTCAACATTAAGCACGAAATTTTTTCGTCGGCGAACGAGTTCCTGAAAAATGAGTCGCAGCACCGCGCCGGATGCCTTGTTCTGGATATCCGCATGCCGGGAATTGGCGGACTTGATTTGCAGGAGGAATTGATCGCCCGCGGCAATATGATGCCGATTATCTTTATTTCCGGTCATGGAGACATACCCATGGCCGTGGCAGCGATGCAAAAAGGCGCTGTTGATTTCATACAAAAGCCGTTTCGCGACCAAGAGTTATTGGATTGTGTTCGCCTGGCACTGAGGACAGACAAGCAACAACGCGAAAAACATGAATACAATGCAAAAATCTCTCGCCTTCTGCAAAAATTAACCGATCGCGAACGCGACGTTTTTGATTTAGTGGTAACAGGCAAGCCGAACAAGGTCATCGGCTATGAACTCGGCGTAAGCCAACGAACCGTTGAGATTCATCGCTCACGAGTCATGGAGAAGATGCAGGCCCGTTCATTGGCGGATCTTGTCAGGATGCACATGACCTTATAGGCAAGAATCACTACATTCATCTACCAATCCGTAGGTATAAACCGAGATCACCTAAGCATGACGCCGTATGGTCGTCATCATAGCTGAGCCCTAGCATCTTTAAGTTGGCACAATTAAGTGTGCGGTATCACAGCAACCAGGAGCGATCATGCAGGGAATTTCCAAAATATTAGCAGTCTTCGACCCAACGGCCGATGTCCATCCAGCAGTCAAACGTGCCGCCTGGCTTGCTAAGAATACCGGTGCAGAACTGGAAATACTCCTCTGTTACTACAATCAGTATCTAAGCGGTGATCGGTTCTTCGATTCGCCGTCGTTAGAAAAAGCGCGCCTGGAGGTCATCGAGAACGAAGCAAAACATCTTGAGGCGCTTGCTGAGCCATTGCGCGAATCAGGTATCGTCGTCAAGACAAGCGTATTATGGGATCACCCTCTTTACGCGGGCATCGTTCGCCACACAATCACGAGCGCTGCAGATATTGTTTTCAAGGACACTCACCACCATTCGGCCATGACCCGAGCAGTACTAAGCAACACGGACTGGAATCTGATTCGAACCTGCCCGGTACCACTGTGGCTGGTCAAGCCGCGAGACATCAGCAGCGCCCCGGTTTTCATCGCCGCGATTGATCCTACCAACGAACATGATAAGCCCGCTGCGCTCGACGACCTGATTCTGCGACAAGGCAAGATGTTGAGCGAGCAAGTTGGCGGTTCCGTACACGCGTTTCACTCTTACGATCCACGAATCGCACTGGCGACAGCTACCGCTAATGCTTACATTCCGGTGTCATTGCCACTTGATGTAATTGAATCGCAAATGCGTGAAAATCATCAGAAGCGGTTTGAGGAGATGGCTTCATTTCATAGTATCGACGATGAAAACAGGCACTTAATCTCCGGGATTACCCATGAAGAGTTACCCGCACTTGCTGAGCAACTCGACGCGAGTGTTGTTGTCATGGGTGCTGTTGCGCGTAACCGCTGGAATCGACTGTTCATTGGCGCAACCGCCGAACGAACTCTAGAGCATCTGCCTTGCGACTTATTAGTCATTAAGCCCGACTGGTTCAAAACGCCAGTCGAGCAAGCCATAAACGAGGCTAGCTAGTCTTCAGGAACGAAGCCGGTAAGCGCTGCAGCGCTTGCTGCAGCCAATAGCCTCTTGGTACTGACCGGTTTACTCATGACCGTGCAGTTGTCCAGGTGTTGAGTATTTTTGACGATCTTGGAAGTATCGCCGGTGACGATAAATGACGGGATATTCTTGCCGAAAAACCCACGAATCTCGCTCACAACATCAATGCCGTTGGACCCATCTAACAAGTGAAAGTCGGAAATAATAAGTGCTGGAACTGCATTAAGATGCTTAATGAGGGCACTCGCCTCAGCTACGGATGCACCCATCGCAACTTCGTAACCTTCCCCTTCGAGCAATAAGCCCCAGGCTTTCGCCACATTGACGTCGTCCTCAATCAGGACGATCAACCCTGTTGCATCGTTAATGTCATCGGCCTCCTGCGGCTCATCAATCAGCAAACTCTCTGTCTGACTGTCAACAATCGGCAGGCGTATTGAGAATCGAGAACCTTTTCCAGGGCTGGATTCGACGTCAATACGGTGCTTAAGCAAATCCGCGAGTCTTCGAACAATGGCCAGGCCGAGACCGAATCCTCCCTTATTTTGACCCGCTTGTTTAACCTGGTGAAACTCCCGGAATATCGCTTCGAGCTGATCGCCCTCAATTCCAATGCCAGTATCTTCAATTTCGATACAACAGAGACTGCCTTCCTCGGCACATCGCAAATGAACCGAGCCCTGATCCGTGTAGCGAATCGCATTGGAAACCAGATTCTCGATAATTTCACTAAGCAGATTCGGGTCACTTCTAACCATTGCGCCACAAGTTTCGAACGTAAACTGCAGGCCCCTCTGATCTGCTCGGCGTGCAAACTCAGTTGCCAGGCGATCGATCACGCGTCGGATGGGAAATTCCTCGAAATCCGGAATTATCGCGCCAGCATCGAGGCGGCTGATATCCAGAAGTGAGTTCAGCAAATTCGTCATCGCAGTCAGCGAATACTCCTGGTTCTCGATCATCTCGAGAGCACGCTCATCCGTGACGGTTCGGCGCAACGCACCATTCAGCAGGCTCAAT
>CAJQPL010000032.1 GCA_905480215.1 uncultured Woeseiaceae bacterium
TGCCGTGAGCTCGGTGTTTCCCGAGTTACGGGGTACAGGATCTATAACCGCTACAAAGACATGAGCAAAAAGAAAGGGGTTACATTTCTGTAACCCCTTGTGGCTATTGCTATTTTTGGTGGTGAAGGGTGGATTTGAACCACCGACCTACGGGTTATGAGTCCGTCGCTCTAACCAACTGAGCTACATCACCTAATTTGGGCCGCAGATTGTCCTGATGCTGTGATTAGCTGTCAAGACAAACCGGCTGCTGAAGCTACCATATCCGAACACGCTCCTCTGGTGCCAGCCACATGCCGTCCCCTGGCTGTGTTTCGAAGGCTTCATGAAAAGCGTCGATATTACGATATGGCCCATTCACCCTGAATTCCAATGGCGAATGCGGGTCAGAGGCGATTAGGCTTATTAAGGTCTCATCCGTGTATTTACCCTTTCGCGACATCGCATAGCCAATAAAGAAGCGTTGCGGTCCGGTAAATCCATCGATCACTGGCGCGTCCTCACCGTTCAGGCTTCGAATGTAGGCACGATAGGCCATCGCCACGCCCGACAAATCGCCAATATTCTCACCGAGTGTTAGCTCACCGTTTACGTGCATACCCTCAACTGGCGAAAACTCTTCGTACTGAGCAACCAGTACCTTGGTTTTCTCCTCGAACGCCGTTCGATCATCATCTGTCCACCAGTTCACAAGATTGCCATCGCCATCAAATTGGCTACCGGAATCATCAAAGCCATGACTGATTTCGTGGCCGATCACGCCGCCAACCGCGCCGTAGTTAATCGCGTCGTCTGCGTTCAACTGAAAAAACGGCGGCTGCAATCGAGCTGCGGGAAATACGATCTCGTTCTTGGACGGGCTGTAATACGCATTCACCGTTTGAGGCGTCATGAACCACTCTTTGTCGTCGACGAGTGTTCCCAACTTCGCCAAATTTTTCTGAAACTCCCATGCAACTGCGCGACGAATGTTGCCTATGTTATCCCCACTAAGAATTTCGAGATCACTGTAATCAGTCCACTCATCGGGATAACCAATCTTGGCCGTAAACTTTGCAAGTTTGTTTTTCGATTTAACGCGTGTTTCGCCACCCATCCACTCCAGTTCATCGATACTTTCATCGAGTGTGTCAGTTACGTTCCGCACCAATTCCTGCATCTTCGCTTTCGCTTCAGGCGGAAAGTACTCGGCGACGTACAATTTGCCAACGGCCTCTCCAATCAAACTATCGACGAGAGAGATGGCGCGCTTCCAGCGCGGCTTTTCTTCTTTCTGGCCGTAGACGATACGATTGCGGTAATCAAAACGTATCGTCGCTGTCGTCTCATCAAGATAGGGAGCGAACCTATCAAGAACCCGAAACGCGAGATACTGTTTCCATGTATTCAGGGAAACGTCATTGAGTAGGCCATTGAGCGCCTCGAAATAACTCGGCTGCTCGACTATGACCTGCTCTTCTCCAGCAACACCGAGCACAGCAAGACTGGCGCTCCAATTCAGGTTCCCGCCTAGCTCGGATAGCGCTGAAACTGCGTAAGGATTATTGATCTGTTGCGGATCACGGTTACGAACTGAGTCCCATTGCACTGTCGCGATTGCTGTCTCAAGCGCAACAACGTTCTTAGCAGCCTGCTCGGCCTCATATTTATCCATGCCACCGCGCAGCAGAATATTACTGATGTACGGCGCTAAGCCGTCGCGTGCCGCTGCGAAGTTTTCGTTATCCGTCTGCAAGTAGTAATCGCGGTTCGGCATCGTGATGCCACTCTGATTGACGTATACCGTGTATTGCGACGAATCCTCGAGTGCAGGGTAAATCTGAATGCGATAGGGAACCGGGACGCCCGCTCGCAACAGGCTCGCCATAGCGACCGTCAGCGAATCAATGGAATCGATAGCCTCAATCGCCTCCAGCTCGGCACGTATCGGTTCAATGCCTTTTGCGTTAATTGCCTCAAGGTCCATGAAACTGTTGTATAGATCACCGACCTTCTGCGCTTCACTTCCTGGATCACTCTCCGACTGTGCAGCACTTTCTATTATGCCGCGCAATGCCTCCTCAACCCTTTCGTTGACTTCGTGATACACCGTGTAACCGGAATAGATCTCCGGTATCTCTGTGCTATCCAGCCAGCCACCGTTGGTAAATTGGTAAAAATCGTCCTGCGGGCGCGTAGCTCGGTCGAGTGCATCGAGATGTACCCCGGATACCAGCTCTGGCTCTTTGTCCTGACCACACCCCACGACAACTAGCGCCATAGCCAACGTCAGAATTGCTTTTAGCTTGTTCATTGATTATCCCCCATAGATTCTGTTTTGCAGTCGCAAAGACTAACAAATCCGGCTAAGCCTAAACGTTAAACCTGAAGTGCATAACATCGCCTTCCTTGACGATGTATTCCTTGCCTTCGAGGCGCAGGCGCCCGGCTTCTTTCGCACCTTGCTCGCCATTGCCAGCGACGAAATCGTCGTAGGCAATGACCTCAGCGCGGATGAAGCCTTTTTCAAAGTCAGTATGGATTTCACCGGCGGCCTGCGGCGCAGTTGCGCCAACTTTTGTCGTCCACGCACGGACCTCTTTTTCGCCTGCGGTGAAGTAGGTCTGCAATCCAAGCAACGAGTAACCGTGACGAATAACCCGGTTGAGGCCTGGCTCGTCGAATCCCAGGTCGGACAAAAATTCTGTTTTGTCTTCATCATCCAGCAGCGCGATCTCAGCCTCTATCGCCGCACAAATCGCGACCACCTCGGCACCTTCATCGCTAGCGTATTGGCGAACTGCATCGAGGTGCGGATTATTTTCAAAACCACTCTCATCAACATTCGCTACGTACATGACCGGCTTCGCCGTTATCAGATGCACGCTTTTGAGAATATCTTCCTGCAGCTCACTCTTTTCCAAAGAGCGAACGGGAAGACCTTCTTCAAGATGCTCTTTGATGCCAGCTAACGCATCACGATAGGCGATGGCATCTTTCTGCCCGGTCTTCGCGGTGCGCGCGGCTTTGTCATGTTGTCGCTCAACCGATTCGAGATCCGCAAGCGCCAGCTCTGTGTTAATCGTTTCAATGTCGTCCAGCGGATCAATCTTGCCGGACACATGCGTCACATCATCGTCCTCAAAACATCGGACAACGTGAGCGATTGCTTTTGTTTCGCGGATATTGGCCAGGAACTGATTGCCAAGACCCTCGCCTTTTGATGCGCCCGCGACCAGTCCCGCTATATCGACGAACTCCATCGTCGTCGGCAATATTTTTTGCGGATTAACGATGCCCGCCAGTACCCCCAATCGCAGATCGGGTACAGGCACGATGCCGACGTTCGGCTCGATCGTACAGAACGGATAGTTCTCGGCCGCAATCTCAGCTGCCGTTAGCGCATTAAACAGCGTCGATTTGCCTACGTTCGGCAAGCCGACGATGCCACAGGTAATAGCCATCTATTTTTCTCTTGTATGTAGTTCTTTTGTCGCTGCGTTCAGACCATCTTCGATCAATGTCGGCATAACCGCCATCGCCTCGTCGATATTGTCCTCGATCGCACGTTCGACGTCGGCGGAACCGCGTTTTAGTACGTAATTTGTCACTTGGCTCTTGTCGCCAGGATGTCCGACGCCGAGCCTGAGGCGCACAAACTCTGCCCCACAGTGTTGAATAATGTCGCGAAGGCCGTTATGGCCACCGTGACCGCCGCCTGTTTTAAAGCGCGTCGTTCCCGGTGGCAGGTCGATCTCATCGTGCGCCACCAATAACTCAGACACCTGCAGGCGGTAATAGTCCATTACTCTGCGAATCGGCCCACCACTCAAGTTCATGTAGCTCTGTGGCTTGACCAGCCAGACATCGTCGCCATGCAGATTGATCTTGCAGTAGTCGGCGTCGAATTTCTTTTCGTAACGAAAACTGCCACCGTATTTTGCCGCCAACGCATCCACAAACCAGAAACCGGCGTTGTGCAGGGTACGTTCGTACTTGTCCTCGGGATTACCAAGGCCAGCAATGATGCGGATAGATGTCGACATAGCGTGGCAATGTTAAACAAAAAGACCGCCAGGTGGCGGTCTTTTCGCAATCTTACAAGCAAGATTAATCGTCGCTGGATTCTTCGTCTGCATCGCCGTCCGCTGGAACATCGCCCGCTGGGACATCGCCTTCGGCTACTTCGCCGTCTGCAGCCAAATCCTCTTCGATAGGTGCTGCCTTGATCACGTGGATCGAAACAATACCGTGGTCATGTTCAGGACCTTGCGCCAGCATCGGAATCTCAACACCCGACGGCAACTTGATATCCGACAAGTGCAACATCGCATCGAGCTCGAGCTCTGCGATATCGACTTCGATGTATTCCGGCAAATGCTTCGGTAAGCAGGAAATTTCGACATCATTCATCAAGCGAGAAACGCTACCGCCGCCCTGCTTGACACCAACTGCCTCTTCTTCATTCATAAAGTGCAATGGCACGTTCATCTTGATCTCAACGTCATCAACGATGCGTTGAAAATCCATATGCATGATCATGTGCTTTGCCGGATGGCGTTGCAGATCCTTCAAGATCGCAGCCTGGGTCTTGTCGCCAACCTTGATATTCAGGACACTCGAATAGAACGACTCGCTCTCGAGTTTATGCAAAACTTTGTTCTGGTCAAAAACCAGTGCGCGCGGCGGACGCCCGGCACCGTATATGATTGCAGGAACTTTTCCTTTATGACGCAGGCGGCGGCTCGCACCTTTCCCCTGGTCTTCTCGGAGTTCTGCAATCAAATCGAATTTGTCACTCATGACTATTCTCCACTATCTGATTGATTTTACTAGATTTTTTCTAGCGTTTAAATGCACGCGAATCGCGACCAATCCACGCAAGGGCGCGCATCTTAACTGATGACGATCGGGAATACCACCGCGTGGCCGTAGGGCCTCGCCACTTACCTAGTCGACGTAGAGAGAGCTCACAGACTCGTCGTACGAGATTCGTCGCATAGTTTCCGCAAGCAACTCGGCAATCGATAACTCTCGAATCTTGGTACAGGCCTGAGCTTCTGCGTTTAGCGGTATGGTGTCGGTAACAACCACCTCGTCAAGACTGGAGTTCGTTATTCTCGAAACGGCCGGTCCTGACAAGACCGCATGGGTAATGTAGGCGGCAACACTGACCGCGCCATGTTCTTTAAGCGCGTCAGCTGCGTTGCAAAGCGTACCTGCGGTATCAACCATGTCATCAATCATGACGCAGTTCTTGCCGTCTACGTCGCCGATCAGATTCATAACCTCGGACTGATTCGTCTTGTCGCGGCGTTTGTCGATAATGACAAGGTCAGCATCGCCGAGGCGTTTCGCCAGAGCCCTGGCGCGGACCACACCGCCAACATCAGGCGAGACGACAACCATATTTTCGTACTTGTGCTTCCAAACCTCGCTCAGCAGAAGTGGCGACGCGTAAACATTATCTACAGCAATATCAAAGAATCCCTGAATTTGTTCCGCGTGCAAATCAACTGTAAGCAGTCGATCAACGCCCGCAGTGCCGAACATTTTCGCCACCAGCTTGGATGTAATCGGCACTCGCGATGAGCGCGGGCGGCGATCCTGGCGTGCAAAACCGAAGTATGGCACCACCGCAGTGATACGCGCGGCTGAAGCTCGTCGGGCAGCATCAACCATCACCAGCAATTCCATCAGATTTTCCGACGTTGGCGGACAGGTAGGCTGAATAATGAAGGTTTCGCGACCTCGGATGTTTTCGAGGATCTCGACATTGAACTCGCCGTCCGAAAACCGACCGACGTGTGCCTTGGCTAACGGAATTCGCAAGTACCGGGCGATAGACTGGGCCAGTTTCGGGTGGGCGTTACCCGAAAATACCGCCATTGTAGACAGATCCACGATGTCCCCTTCGAGGTGAAATGGCTGGGGCGGCAGGATTCGAACCTGCGGTACACGGGATCAAAACCCGATGCCTTACCACTTGGCTACGCCCCAATATAAATGATGTCGCGTTATTTTGCAGCGTAGTGTGATGTCACTCCCGGTCACTGTCAACGCCCGTTACAAATAGCTTCAAACGGGTCTATTTGTAGAAGGACCATTTGTCGATAACCATGCGCACGCGGGTGTCGGGATTGCTCGCCGTCAATGTTCGTGGCATCTGCTGTCCCGCACTTTCCCGGTAGCGCGAGATCGTCACGATCCAGTTGCTCTGTTCAAGATGCACGAGTCGCCCCGCTTCATCGAACTTGGTATCTGCAGGTAGGGCCGGATCCGGGATGCCCAGCGCCCAAAACCTCAAGCTCGCGACCGGTATCGTCCAACCATAGCGAATCATGAGCTCTGTTTCGGGATCTGTAAGCCGCGTTTTAACGCCATCCTTGTCGGTGAGTACTATGCTGCGATCGTCGCCAGCAACTCTCACGGTGCCCATTCCCAACGGACCGCCCACTCTGGCATCGAATTCATCGCCGGTCTGGGTCCAGTTGAATTTACCGTTGAAACCGTCGTCACCAGCTTTGACAGCTATACGACCTTTAAAACCCCAGTCGTCAACCTGACGCAAGACGTCCTGTCGTAACTCCCAGCTTGAAATATCTGGCAAATTCGTCAGCGGCCGCGATACGGCACACCCCGTCAGCACCAGCAGGCAGATGCCCAGCCCGGCTGCCCGAATGCAACGAAGTTCAGGGAGTATCTTCGAAATAACGCGTGCGAACATTTTTAAGTAAATCGCTGTCCGGATAATTCCGCTCGGCGGCTAGCAAGGTTTCGAGCGCTTCTTCTTTGCGATCCAGTTCCGCCAGGACCTCAACAATATGAGCCGCGACCTCCGGGTCGCTAAACTGCTGGTATGCCAGATTCAATTGTTCCAGCGCGGCTTCATGCTGTCCAAGCTTGTAAAGCACCCAGCCAAGACTGTCGATAATTGCCGGATTGCCGGGATCATGCTTTAACGCGTCGCGAATGAGCTCTTCCGCTTCGTCATACCGCTCAGTCCTGTCTGCCAGGGTGTAGCCCAACGCGTTAAGCGTCAATGCGCTGTCAGGCCAGCGTTTGAGTATTTTTCGGTAAGCGGCGATCGCCTCGTCCTGGCGACCAGCACGCAGCAGCAAATCGGAGCGCCCCAGCAGCAGACTTTCATTCTCGGGACGGTATTCGATCGACTTGTCGTACATCGCGAGACCTTCGTCATAGCGCTGTAGCGAGACCAGTAACTGCGCCTTCAGTTCGACTACTTCGACAGCATGATTGGGCGCGACCACGGCAAACGCGTCGAGTAGTTCAAAGGCAGCATCAAAATCGTCTAGTTGGTGTGCCAGCAATGCCGCAGCGCGCCGCTGCGAGAACAACGCATTTGATCCGGTTTTCACTTCCTCGTAGTACTGCACGGCGCGTTTGTACTGCTGGCGATAATCGGAGATTCGTCCCAAATAGAACAATGCGTCCATCCGGAATTGGCCGGTTTCCAGCAAATCCTCAAAATCGTCCCAAGCCGCATCAAGGCGTTCGAGTCGAAAATTGATGATTGCCATCAAGCGCAAAGCATCGAGTCGGCGTGACTGCTCCAGCAGCACTTGATTCACCTGGCTCAGCGCATCGTCATCGCGACCGGACATCATATACATGAGCGCAAGCTCCATGCGCGCGTCGGGATCCGGATGCGGGCTATCACCGATCATGTGTGCCAGGTACTCAATAGCCTGATCCGTCTCGCCTTCGAACATCAGCGCCCGCGCATACAGCAGTTTTGGCCGCATATAGTCAGGCTCGAGCGCCATCGATTCCATGGCACGCTTCTTGGCATATTCTGAATCGCCCGCGCGCAACGCCAGAATGGCGACCGCATAATGGGCCATTGCGGAGTCTTTATAGGGCTTTGCCAGAACACGCATCAGTTCGTCCGCGCGATCCGGCTGATTTTCCTCCGACAGGTAGGACACCATCGACAGCAGTCTCGCACCGGGTTCTTCTGGACCCTCTTTGATCAGATATTGAAACTGGCGTCGCGCGTTTCTCAGATCATCGGTACGAAAATACAACTGGCCAAGATAAGCCCGCACCTCGATGCTTTCCTTATCAAGCTTCTGCCAGCGCTTCGCTGCCAGTAATGCCTCGTCGTTGAATCGATAGGTAAAGCTCAAGCGGGTCGCTGTGCGCGCCAACTCGGCGTCGTCGCTAAGCTCAGCGGCTTTCCGATAGGCAATGGCTGCCTCGAGATACTCACTATTTTCGAGCGCAGCGTCAGCTGCGGCCACAAATTTATCGACATCTGAGGAGATACTCTCGTCAGCCAATACGCTCGTGAAGCTGTGGGATATTGTCAGGCTTAGTAGCGCGATCAATGAACCAGCTGATCGCCACCGGAAAATCTTTTGCATAAATATTTCGTCCGTTTATTACAGAGACAAGGAACTAGCCGTTCAGTTCGCTTATGATACGAAGTCCGTAATCCATCGGTGCCGTATCGGCGCCGCCAATTGACGTTATGCCGCTGCAAATACTCGGGTTGAACCATAACACGGCACCTGTCGAAATTCGCGAGCAAGTAGTCTTCTCGGGAAGTGACATAGGCCGTGCGCTAAGCGAAATAACGCGACTCCCAGGGGTCGACGAGGCTGTGCTGTTGTCGACCTGCAACCGCACGGAATTCTACGTAGCGACGGCCGACGATGGCGGCATACGTATTCGCGAATGGCTGCTCAACGACCGCAATCTCGATGTCTCATTTGCTGAATCATTATTTGTCCTGGAAGAGGATGATGCGATACGGCATCTGTTTCGCGTCGCTTGTGGTCTCGACTCTATGATTCTCGGCGAACCGCAGATTCTGGGACAGTTAAAGGATGCTTTCAGACTGGCGCAGGATAGAAAAACACTTGGCGCGCACCTTGGGCGACTGATGCAACACACATTTGCGGTGGCTAAGAAAATTCGCACCGATACTGAAATCGGCGCAAGCCCGGTTTCCGTTGCGTCTGCAGCGGTGAGCCTCGCTGGCCAGTTCTTTGCCGGTTTCGAGAAGCGCACGGCGCTATTGGTGGGCGCAGGCGCCACCGTCGAATTGCTCGCAACACACCTGTACAGCCACAAAATCGGACGTTTGTTTGTCGCCAATCGAGACATCGGGCGCGCTCGCGATCTGGCAGGACAGTTTGGCGGATTCGCCCTGCCACTGTCGGAAATCGAAGGTACGTTACCGGAAGCCGACATTCTTATTAGCTCCACAGCAAGCCCGGAGCCGGTCGTGTTTGCCAGTCATATGCGGTCAGCCATTAAGGCGCGTAAGCGCAAGCCCATATTTGCCGTCGATATCGCGGTACCGCGCGATATTGAAGAGGAGGTAGGCGATCTTGAAGACGTTTACCTTTACACCATCGATGATCTCGAGCGCGTCATTCAAAACGGCCAGGGTCTGCGTGAGGCCGCCGCCGTTGAAGCTGACAAGCTGCTGGATGAAGAAATTCGCCGTTATCTGAGCATGCAGCGCGCCAAGCAAGCAGTGCCCGTCATCGCCGCACTTCGAGATCATAGCGAATCGATTCGTGATGAAGTCCGAGTGCTCGCACAACGACGCATCGCGAAAGGTGAGTCGGCCGAGGCGGCGATCGATTACGCGACAGGCGCATTGACTAAAAAGTTGCTGCACAATCCCAGCATAGCCTTGCGTAAAGCAGGTGAAGAATCTGATGAGGCGCTGATCCGTGCCGCGTGTGCGCTTTTCGACCTCGACAAAACTGGAAAGCTTAAACCGTGAAAGAATCCATCCGTTTCAAACTGGAATCCGTGTGTGAACGCTTCGAAGAGATCGCCGGGCTTCTGGCTGACCCTGACGTTATTGGGGATCAGAACCAGTTTCGGGAATTGTCGAAGGAATACTCGCGCGTAGAACCCGTGGTCAAGCTTTTTAACGAATATCAGACATTGGCCGATGATCTCGGCGCCGCCGAGGAAATGGCGAAGGATGCGGATGCTGAAATTCGCGAAATGGGGCAAGAGGAAGTCGGCGAACTAAGCAAGCGCCAGGGAACTCTGCTGGCGCAATTGCAGAAGTCGCTTATTCCGCCCGATCCACACGACGAAGCGAATGTGTATCTTGAAATTCGCGCTGGCACCGGCGGCGACGAAGCCGCGATCTTTGCCGGCGACTTGTTTCGAATGTATTCGCGCTACGCCGAGACGACTGGTTGGAAAATCGAAGTGATCACTGCCCGCGAAGGCGACCATGGCGGGTATAAGGAAATCATCAGCCGTGTTACCGGCAACAGCATTTTCGCGAAGTTGAAGTTTGAATCGGGTGCGCATCGAGTACAACGCGTACCGGCCACCGAGTCACAAGGCCGCATTCATACGTCCGCGTGCACCGTTGCGGTGCTTCCCGAGCCTGACGAGGTTGAAGAAGTCGAGATTAATTCTGCCGACCTGCGCGTGGACACCTATCGCGCGTCCGGTGCAGGTGGACAGCACGTGAATAAGACAGATTCAGCCGTGCGGCTGACGCATTTACCATCTGGCATCGTTGTTGAATGCCAGGATGAACGTTCGCAACATAAAAACCGCGCGCGTGCGATGTCGCTATTACAGGCGCGCTTGCTGGATACGCAAGTTGAAGCTCAGGAAGCCGAACATGCCGAAAAGCGCCGCTTGCTAGTTGGTTCCGGCGATCGCAGCGAGCGCATCCGTACTTATAACTACCCGCAAGGCCGCATTACTGACCACCGCATCAATCTTACGCTGTACAAGCTTGACGAAATCATTGAAGGCGGATTGGAACAGGTTATCGAACCGCTGATCAACGAATACCAGGCTGACCAGCTCGCGGCACTGAGTGACTAAGTCGCCGTCGACTAACCCGCTAACGCGTAGTCGATATCGGCAATCAGATCATCCAGGAATTCGATCCCCACGGACAATCGAATAAGCTGATCGTTAATACCCAGCGCTGCGCGCACATCTTCTGGCACGCTCGCATGCGTCATGATCGCAGGGTGATTCACCAGGCTTTCAACTCCGCCGAGACTCTCCGCGAGCGCGAATAGTTCACTGCGCTCCAGAAAGCTGCGCGCAGTCTCGACGTCGCCCTTGATGAAGAAGGTCACGATGCCACCGAAACCATTCATTTGTTTCGCCGCCAGTTCGTGCTGCGGATGTGAATCCAGGCCCGGGTACAAGACACTCTCAACCCGATCGTCTTGCTCAAGCCATTCCGCGATAGCCATTGCGCTGCTGCAATGGCGTTCCATCCGAATCGCCAGGGTCTTCAACCCACGCAACGCCAGAAAGCTGTCGAACGGGCCTGAAATCGCACCGATCGAATTTTGTAAATACCCGAGCCGTTCTGCCAGTTCGTCATTCGCAGTAACCGCGATGCCGCCCACCATATCCGAATGCCCGTTGAGGAATTTGGTCGCCGAGTGCATAACAATGTCTGCGCCATATTCCAACGGTCGCTGCAGCATCGGGGTCGCAAATGTATTGTCGACAACCACCAACGCATCATGCTGCTTCGCAATCTCGACGATGCCTTCCAGATCGACGATCTTCAACAGCGGATTGGTCGGCGATTCGAGCCACACCATTTTGGTCTCGGCCGTGAAAGCGGCCTCGAATTCATTCAGGTCCGTCATGTCCACAAAACTGAACGTCAAACCTGAGCTGCGTTCTCGAACACCGGAGAACAAGCGCCGAGTTCCACCGTACAGATCGTCCATTGCTATGACATGGCTGCCCGAATCAATCAGCTCGAGCAAACTACCCGTTGCGGCCATACCCGAGGCAAAAGCAAACCCCGCAGTTCCCGATTCCAGGTCTGCGACGCAGCGCTCGTATGCCATGCGGGTAGGATTCTGCGTACGCGAATACTCGTAACCCTGGTGCACACCCGGGCTCGATTGCACGTACGTCGATGTTGCGTAAATCGGCTGCATAATCGCGCCGGTCGAAGGATCCGGTTCCTGACCTGCATGAATAGTGCGTGTTGCGAAGCCGTGCTTCTTGTCGTTATTCGCCATCTAAAAAGACCTCAGACTTGACGCCGCAAGTAATTCAATACGTCCGATCGAGTGATCAGACCAACAAATTCCTCACCGTCCATGATAGCCGCGTACGGCTGCACTCGCAGCATCGCAACCAGGTTATTCATACTCTCCGTTCGCTCGAGCTTGATAAACGCAGATTCCATCGCCTCTTCAACTGTCGCCGACATTAGCTCAGGCTTGCCGTAAACGAATTGAATTATGGCGTCTTCTGTAACCACACCAACTAACGCGCCGTCGCTCATCACCGGCAATAGGGAGAAGCCAGCATTTCGCAAGCGATTATGAGCGGTTGTGAGTACGTCGCCTGGACCAACAGTAATCGTCGCGCGTTCGCCGTGTGGTCTACCGACCAGGTCGCGAAGATCAGCAAACTTTTCACGTTCGATGAAGCCCTGATCTTCCATCCAGAAGTCATTGAAGAGTTTCGACAGGTATTTGTTGCCGGTATCGCAGGCAAACGTCACGACTGTTTTTGCTACAGTTTGTTCGCGGCAGTACTTGAGCGCAGCTGATAACAAAGTACCCGATGAGGAGCCTGCTAATACGCCCTCTTTTTTCAATAGATCCCGCGCAGCTGCAAACGACTCAGCGTCGCTGATGGCATAGGCCTTGGTCACTTGGTCGAAGTTGGCGATATCTGGAATAAAGTCTTCACCAATGCCTTCAACCAGCCAGCTGCCGCCTTCACCGAGCACACCGTCATTAATGTAGTTGGTCAGAACTGAACCGACCGGGTCTGCCAAGATCAGTTCAACATTCGGCGCATGTTCTGCAAGATATTTGCCGATTCCGGTCACCGTACCGCTCGAGCCGACACCTAAGACGATCGCATCAAGTTCGCCGTTCATTTGCTTGACGATCTCCGGGCCAGTCGATGTTTCGTGTGCCAGCGGGTTGTCCGGATTACCGAACTGATTGATAAAGTATGCGCCCTGCTCATCTGCAATCCGTTGACCCAGGTCTTGATAGTACTCAGGATGACCGCGACCGACATCAGAGCGTGTCAGGACGACTTCGGCACCCATTGCGCGCAGATTAAATATCTTTTCCTGGCTCATCTTATCGGGCAGCACGAGAATCAGGCGATAACCCTTTTGTCCTGCCGCCAATGCCAGACCCAGACCGGTATTGCCGGCGGTGGCTTCGACCAGCGTGTCGCCTGGCTTGATATCACCACGTCGCTCGGCATTCTCGATCATGGAGATACCGATGCGGTCTTTGATCGAACCGCCGGGGTTCATCAACTCAAGCTTTAGGAACAGGCGGCACGGACCGGTATCAATGTGGTTGACTTCGAGCATGGGCGTTTCACCGACCATATCGAGAATGTTGGAATACACGTTCATGGGCGCATCAGTTACATTGTGATTTTCCGGCGAGTGTACACCGACATGAGATTGGATGCTGCTATTGCAGGAGCCACAAAGCGCTTGTTACAAAGTAGCGATTCGGCGCGGCTCGACGCCGAGATTCTGCTGTGTCAGGCAATCGACATGCCGCGCAGCTACCTGTTCGCGCACCCCGAGGACGAACTCGACCCATTAACACTGCAGCGCTTCGAATCACTACTGGCACGGCGCCTTGACGGTGAGCCGATGGCCTATATTGCCGGCATGCGGGAGTTTTGGTCACAGGAACTGCTGGTGAGCCCGGCAACGCTGGTTCCAAGGCCTGAAACCGAGCTCGTCGTCGACCTCGCCTTGCGGGAAATACCGAGGGAGGCGGTATGGCAAATTCTGGACTTGGGCACCGGCAGCGGCGCAATAGCGGTTGCGATTGCAGCTGAACGAGCACTATGCGAAGTAACGGCCACCGATTTCAGTGCGGAGGCGCTTGCGATAGCGGCGGAAAATGTTCGCCAGGCAAACCTGTCGAACGTCACCTGCATTGAGGGCGACTGGACTAAACCAGTCGCAAAGCGGCGTTTCGAAGTCATCGTATCGAACCCTCCCTATGTGAACGATGACGATCCAGCACTATTGGCGTTGCGTCATGAACCGCGTTCTGCGCTCGTTTCCGGTAGGGACGGCCTGGATGACCTACGCATCCTCGCGAGTGACTGTATGGCGATCCTCGCTGCAGACGGCTGCGTGATCCTCGAACACGGTGCCGAGCAGCAACAGGCGGTTGCAGCGCTTCTTGAGGCAGCAGGCTGGGTCGACATTGCCTGCCACAATGACCTCGCGGGTAAGCCACGCGTGACAGTTGCGCGCCACAATGGTAAATAGGCGCAGACTTTTAATTGCGAGATAACACCAAAGACTATGATCACTATAAAAACCAATCACGGCGACATTGGCGTCGAGTTATTCGAAGAGCAAGCGCCCATCTCCTGCGAGAATTTTCGTCAATACGTTACTGACAAACACTTTGACGGCACAATATTCCATCGCGTTATCCCGAACTTCATGATTCAGTGCGGCGGCATGGACGAGAACATGAACGCCAAAGCAACACGCGACCCGATCAAAAATGAGGCGGACAACGGCGAAAAGAATGTTCGCGGCACGCTGGCAATGGCGCGCACTGGCGTCGTTGACAGCGCTACGTCACAGTTCTTCATCAACCTGAATGACAACGACTTTCTGAACCATGGCGGCCGCGACTTTGGCTACGCAGTGTTTGGCAAGGTCAGCGACGGCATGGATGTTGTCGAAAAAATCGCGGGCGTCGTGACAGGCAATAAGGCAGGTCACCAGGATGTGCCGCTCGACACAGTGACGATTATCGAAGTCACAATAGACGACTAGATCGATCATGCTGAATCGTGATGCTCGTCACCATGCTCTGCAGCAGGTCGGCAGCGACGGTCAGCATAAAATTGCCGCCGGCAGCGCATTACTAATCGGTGCTGGCGGAATTGGTTGTGCAGCAGCCACTTATCTTGCCGCCAGCGGTGTTGGCCAGCTACTCATTTGCGATTTTGATAGCGTCGATGAAACCAACCTCGCCCGTCAGGTGCTATACACGCCTGCAGACGTCGGCGAGCTCAAGGCGGAAGTTGCCGCGAAGCATTTGCGCAGCTTGAATCCAGGCGTCGATATCAAGGCTGTTGCTCGCCGGCTGCAAGACGATGAATTATATGCCGCAGTTCGAGACTGCGACGT
>CAJQPL010000033.1 GCA_905480215.1 uncultured Woeseiaceae bacterium
TCGAAACCAGCGTACAAAGATCAGAGAGACCGAGAAACTGCGTCGTCTGATGAACGAATGCCAGTTTTACTATATAGCCGTAGAGGGCGTAGATAATGAAGGCGTAGCAGACGATGCGAATGCCCTGCAGGGTCATGGTGACCGTGGGCGTGAAGTGGTGCTCCTCGAGCTCATAAGTTTCCAGCTCGAATACGAGTAATAAGATGACCCACGCCGCAGTATCGATCGTGGCGGGAAAAGAACCGATGAGTTGCGACAGGTGCATGCCGTCGGGAAACTGCACAGCGGCGGCGAGAACTTCTTCGGCCCAAAAAATATAAATATTAATGGCGAGAAGCGTGTAAACGGCGTACTTGAATAGTCGAAACAGCCGATTGTTGTTGATGCTCAAAATTCGGCTCCAGCCGTTCGATATGGCTATCTTATGATTGATCTGCTGTTCGCGGCAACCATGTAGCGAATAAGTATTACTTGCGACGTATTTGTGACTTGTGTCGAGATTCTACTGAGACAACGATGGCGAATTCTATCTGCTCGACTTTGGCGGTGTCGCAATTCACCAAATCATTGACGCACCATAGCCCTGTATTTGCTTTAGAATCGGCCACCAGTTACTACCGTAATACAGAGGTCTAGTCGTGGCATTTAAGAGTGATATTGAAATTGCACAGGCAGCGAATGTCCTGCCGATTCAGGAAATAGCGGCGAAATTAGGCATCCCAAATGATGCCCTGATTCCTTATGGACACGATAAGGCCAAGATCAATGCCGACTTCATTAAAGGCACCGCGAAGTCGAATGATGGCAAGCTTATTCTCGTTACCGCCGTTTCCCCAACACCTGCTGGCGAGGGCAAGACCACGACAACCGTCGGTCTCGGTGACGGTTTGAATCTTCTTGGTAAGAAAGCCGTAATGTGCTTGCGTGAGCCGAGCCTCGGTCCTTGCTTTGGCATGAAGGGTGGTGCGGCCGGCGGCGGTTACGCGCAAGTTGTGCCCATGACTGATATCAACTTGCATTTTACCGGCGATTTTCATGCCATCGGTGCTGCGAACAATTTGTTGGCGGCGTTGATCGACAATCATATGCACTGGGCCAATCAACTAAACATTGATCCACGCCGCGTAACATGGCGCCGCGTCGTAGATATGAACGATCGCGCGTTGCGCTCAGTTACTTCAGGGCTTGGTGGCTATCATAACGGTGTGGTTCGCGAAGCCGGATTCGATATCACCGTGGCATCCGAGGTAATGGCGATCTTTTGCCTGGCGACAGACATGCAGGACCTCGAAAATCGCTTAGGCAATATCGTTCTCGGCTATACCCGCGACGATCAAGCCGTCACGGTTCGTGAGCTCAATGCGCATGGTGCAATGACCGCACTGTTACGCGATGCATTCCAACCGAATTTAGTACAAACGATGGAGAACAACCCGGCTTTCATGCACGGTGGCCCGTTCGCCAATATTGCACATGGTTGCAATTCAGTGATCGCGACCAAAACGGCGCTGAAACTTGCCGACTACGTCGTGACAGAAGCTGGATTTGGTGCCGACCTTGGTGCTGAGAAATTCTTTAATATCAAATGCCGCAAAGCCGGCTTGTCGCCGGATGCCGTTGTGCTGGTCGCGACTATCAAAGCACTAAAAATGCAGGGTGGTGTGGCAAAGGACAATCTCGGTACAGAAAACGTCGAAGCATTGCGTGAGGGCTGTAAGAATCTGGAACGTCACATCAGAAACCTTGGCAAGTTTGGTGTGCCGGTGGCCGTTGCGATCAACCATTTCACCGCTGACACTGATGCTGAGGTTGAAGTAATTCAGCAGTTTTGCGAGAAGTACCACGTCAAGGCGATCAAGTGCACGCACTGGGCCGACGGTGGCGAGGGTACCACTGAGATGGCTGAGCATGTCATCGAGCTCTGCGACAGTGGCGCGGCACAGTTTCGGACCTTGTATGGAGACGAAGAATCACTTTGGGACAAGGCGGCGACAATCGCGCGCGAAATTTACGGCGCAGACGACATAATTGCTGACAAAAAAGTCCGTGATCAGTTTGCGAAGTTCGAGGAAGCGGGCTATTCGAAATACCCAATTTGTATGGCGAAGACGCAATACAGTTTTTCGACCGACCCGAACTTGCTGGGGGCGCCGTCCGGACACGTTGTCCCGATCCGGGAGATTCGTCTTGCGGCGGGTGCAGAATTCATTGTTGTCGTTTGTGGTGCGATCATGACTATGCCTGGACTTCCCAGAGTGCCTGCAGCTGATGCGATCCGTGTGAATGAGGACGGGCAGATCGAAGGTTTGTTCTAAACCTCGAGTAGATTGCTATCTGCGGAACTGAGCTCGCAGCCATAGATACTTTTTAGTCGTTCGATAATCACTATCGTCTCGGTAGAAAGCGCCTGCTCGCCCTCTAATGTGCGCAGCTCAATACCCTCTGAGCAGGTCGCCCAAGGATGGTTCAGCGTACCCGGCTACTCCTTTCAGGACTTTGGGCAAGAATGATTTGACTCGCACGCCCGTTTGGGTGCGTTTTACGATTGCTGTCAGCATGGTAAAATTCTAAAGCAGGAAAATAGGTGCCTAGGGTATTATCACTACTGCAAACTAATAATTCCCAATATGGTTTGCGTTCTGGAGTCTGCCGCCTCTTGATTGCCAAAGTCTCAGAAGGACGAGCTGCATGCCTACAAAAGACGAACTGGACGATGGGTTCACAATTGGCGATTGTGAGATCTTGCCAAATGAAGGCAGAGTCTTACGTGACGGTGAGGAAATTCGTCCGGAACCACAGACCTTGCGCGTTTTACTCTGCCTTGCTGAACACGATGGCAAGCTGGTCTCGAGAGAAAACCTTATCGATGAGGTTTGGGGTGGACGTGCAATAAGCGACGATCCAATTAATCGTGCCATTAACCAGGTGCGCAAGTGTTTAGGCGATTCCGGCAAAGAATCGGGCTATGTCGAGACCTTACCGAAACGCGGTTACCGACTTCTAAAGCCAGTGCAGTTACACAGTCCAAACCCAGCCCTAAACCCAGCTCCAGCCGCAGCTCCAGTCGCAGCAGCCGGCGAGCATTCAGCCGCTCTTGGCCAGCGTCGCTGGAAGGTCATCTCAGCGCTCCTTGCGGTCGGTTTACTCGGCTTTATGTATCTGCTCTGGTCGGTGAGAACCGATACACCAACAGCACCACCAGCGAAGTCAGTGGGCGTTCTGCCGTTTGAGAATCTTAGCGGTCAGGCGGAGGATGAATATCTGGTTTCTGGATTCAAGGTTGCGCTGGTAAAGGCCTTACACGGCATGAAAGGGCATGTAGTGAAGAGTAGCCGAGTGAGTTATAGCGATATGGACTTCGACGAGATAGCTCGGCTTCTCGGTGTAGAAACGATTCTGTTGGCGACGCTCGAGCGTGACGGCGAAGTGCTGCGTGTTAGCTATGAGATTTCAAAAGGCGGGCGCATTCTATTCACGGATCATGTGGACGGTACGGATGGTGACCTTTTCTCACTGCAAGAAAAATTGTCGCGAGCAGTACGCGCAGATTTTGGGGCTGATTTATCGCCAGCTCTGATAGCAGAGCGCCGCCCCGAGAGCCAGGCCTATGACAGCTTCATGCGTGGCGACTACGCATTGGAACATCGTGGTGACAAGGGAAATCTGGAAGAGGCGATTGAGTTATTTCAGCTCTCAATCGACAAGGATGCGAGTTACGGGCCGTCCTACCTTGGCCTGGCCACGGCCTACGCATTACTCCCCGATTATCGTTCCGCAGAAACCCTCGAGGCGAGAAGGGCGCAGTTAGAGGAAATGAATGGTCTCGCCATAGCGACCATCGAAGCCGGTATCGCTGCGGACCCAAGTATCGAGAACGCTGCCGGCGCAATTTACGGCTTTGTTCGACACAAAGAGAAAAACTGGCAAGCGTCTGAAGAATCCTATTTGCGTGCGGTCAATGCCGATGTTGTTGATTCAAACTCATTCAACTGGTACTCACGAATGCTCGCTAGCGTTGGGCGTACTGACGAGGCACTGAAGCAAGCATTGAGAGCACTGGAAATCGATCCCAGTTCGGCGGTAATTAATAGCCGGGTTGCGATGACCTATGCGTGGCTGAACGATTCGAAGAAAGCGCATGAATTTTTCGAACGCTCGAATGATTTGGGCGCTAGTGGTCCGACACATAGTCTTGCGTATGCATTCTTACTGGTCAGAGATGGGCGCTTGCAGCAATCGCAACAAGTAGCAACACTCGGTATGCAATTGGCGGGTTCCGGAACAGCCTGGATTGAACCGCTATTCGAAGCGCTGGCGGATGAGGAATTTATTCCTGCGGCATTACGGGCATTGGACGATGCAGCTGCTACAGGTCAGGTCTCGCCACAGGTCGAGATCATAATCAGAACACAGTTCGGCGATATCGAAGGAGCAATGCAAGTCGCAAAACAACTTGAGGGCCCTGGCGAGTTTTTTGAGATGGACCTGTTATACGTTAGCGAGTTGAAAGCGCTTCGAGAGCACCCGGAATTCATGCAGCTGCTTGATCGACTCGGCGTTACCGAGTACTGGAGAATTAACGGCTGCGTTTTCGAGAATGACCAACTGACTTGCGAAGGTGCTTAATCGCTATCTCTGAGTCGGCGTGATCGCTTCAGCGCACCGCGTTTATTCTTGGCGTCCAATCGCTTTTGTTTGGCTTTCTTGCTTGGTTTGGTTTTGATGCGTCGCTTGGGTTCGCGTACTGCTCGTCCGAGCAGTTCTGCCAATCGAATCAGCGCCGCCTGACGATTTCGTTCCTGAGTTCGAAATGCTTGTGACTTGATAATGATAACGCCGCTGTCGGTAACCCTGTGGTCAGAAGATTTTAATATTCGGGCCCGTACGTGTTCGGGAATGGCGTTGCACCGCTGACTGTCGAATCGCAAGTGTATGGCTGACGCAACTTTGTTGACGTTCTGCCCGCCGGCACCCTGAGCACGAATAGCCGTCATGCTGATCTCAGCCATTGGGATTTTTAGCGTGTTCGATATATCGAGAGTGTCCACCCTGACTCCAATATGTGAGAATGCGCTTCCATGGTCCGCACCGGCACCACGAATGCAAGTTCGTAATCTGACAATTCTAATTTTCTGTCAGCTGATTTCAACGTCAGCGACTATTGTCATGGTAATGCTTGGTGGCATCATCGGCTCGCAGTTAGCGACTAACCAGGCGCTTGCGACCTTACCACTGTCGCTGATCGTTGTTTCAATCGCCTTGACCACGATACCGGCGTCGATGTTGATGAGCAGGATAGGCAGACGAAATAGTTTTTCAATTGGCTCACTTATAGCTGTCGTATCGATGATCCTCGCCATGCTTGCGTTACGAGAGCGCAGCTTCCTGTTATACAACGTCGCAGCGCTTGTGTTCGGAATTAATATGGCCTTCACGCAGCAGTATCGCTATGCCGCCGCCGAAAGCGTTGAGGCGCGATATGTGCCGCGCGCGATATCGCTGGTTCTGGTGGGTTCGATTGGCGCGGCTTTCCTGGGAACTAAGCTGGTAACGTTGAGTCAGTATTGGTTGCAAGATGTGGCCTACGGCGGAACCATGGCATTGCTTATAGCAATGTTTCTTGTGCAGGCCTTAATTTTTCAGGCGATGGCGCCGGCAAAGGTACATGGGGCGTCCGCTGATCAGGAGCAGCCGAGATCGCTTCGCGAAATTATCCGCCAACCAATCTTTACAGTCGCCGTTCTTGGCGCAACCACCGCATTCGGTTTGATGACACTGATCATGACTGCAACGCCGTTGAGCATGCACATCAATGATCAATATACTCTTGAGCAGACTGCCAGTATTATTCGTGTGCATGTACTGGGTATGTATTTGCCGTCAATTGCAACCGGATTTCTGATTGAGAAGCTAGGTGTCACGCGACTAATGTTCGTGGGCGCACTCGGTTTGTTGGCCGCTGCACTGGTCGGTTTGCAGGGGCATGCTCTTTTGCATTATTGGTGGGCGCTACTGCTGTTGGGTATCGGTTGGAATTTTCTCTACGTCGGTGGCACCACGATGCTGACCTACACCTACCGAACTTCGGAGCGATTCCGTGTGCAGGGATTTAATGATTTTCTTGTATTCGGATCGTCTGCAACAGCGTCGCTATTGGCGGGCACCGTTATGTTTTACTTTGGGTGGGGTAAATTGATGCTGGTTCCGCTACCCTTTGTCCTGCTCATTTGTGTCGCGCTGATGATTGTGAGAAAAAACCCCGCGCTTAAGCGATAAGGTATACGCATGCCAGATAAGTCAAATACCCGTCAGTTACTTCTGGATGCCGCGCAACGCGGCGCGAACTACCGCGAGAATATTGCTGCGCGTAGTGTTGCGCCTGCGGCTGATGCTCTCTTGGCAGTCGAGCAGTTCATCGAACCGCTGTCCGCGGATGGATGCGCCGACAGCGACGTGCTCGCAATGCTTGATGACATTGGGTCCCCTGCAACGATGGCGATGGCGAGTCCGCGTTATTTCGGTTTTGTGATCGGTGGAGCCTTGCCGGTAGCGCTTGCTTCGAACTGGCTTTGTGCTGCGTGGGACCAAAATGTTGGCATGCACGAAGTAACGCGTGCGACGTCGACTCTTGAGCGCGTCGCGATGGATTGGCTGCTCGAGATCCTGGGCTTACCGCAGGAGTCAGCTGCCGCATTTGTTACGGGTGCGACCGTCGCGAACTTCACTGCGCTGGCAGCTGCGCGTAATCGCGTTTTCTCCAGCATTGGTTGGAATGTTGAGGCAGACGGTCTTATCGGTGCACCGCCGATCACCATTATAGTTTCTGAAGAAACGCATCCGACCGTTTTTAAATCGCTGGGGATGTTGGGTTTTGGTCGAAATCGCGTTGTGAAGGCAGCAGTAGATGGTCAGGGGCGTATCGATATTGCCCGCTTTCCGTCGATTTCAGGACCAACAATTATTTGTGCTCAGGCGGGCAACGTAAATACTGGTGCGTTTGATCCGATTGCTGAAATATGCGCTCTCGCCAAGCCGCAAGGGGCGTGGGTCCATGTGGATGGGGCGTTCGGTTTGTGGGCCGCTGCGTCGCCGAATCGAGCCCATTTATGTGCCGGTATTGAGGCCGCTGATTCGTGGGCGACAGACGCCCACAAATTACTCAATGTGCCGTACGATTGCGGCATCGCATTCGTTCGACATGCGGCGTATCTCAAGTTGGCCATGTCCATTGAGGCTGAATATCTGATTACGGAAACGGAGTTTCGGAATCCTTCGGACTACACGCCGGAGCTCTCGCGCCGCGCACGTGGAGTTGACGTTTGGGCCGTGCTTAAGTCGCTGGGTAAAAATGGCGTTGCAGAGTTGGTTGACCGGAGTTTTGACAACGCGACGCGCTTCGCCGCCGGCTTACAGAAAGCCGGCTATGAGATTCTCAATGAAGTCGTATTCAATCAGGTCCTTGTGACATTTGGTGACGATGATGTTAATCGCAGAGTAATCGATCTGATCCAGGAGGACGGCACCTGCTGGTGTGGAATTACTGTCTGGCAAGAAAAGTCCGCGATGCGTATCAGCGTATGCAATTGGGAAACCAGCGAAGAGGACGTCGATCGCAGCCTTGATGCGATCATAAGGATTGCGAATCAGGAGCGCGCGTGAGGCAACGACTTTACGACGATAACCTGTTTCAGTTCGATAGCCCGCAAGCGAGTTATTGGGAGGCGACAGCGGGAGAGGTATCGGTAAACGCGCCACCGCTGCAGGGTGACGAGTCCTGCGACGTTGTCGTTATCGGTGGTGGTTATACCGGACTATCGGCAGCGCTACATCTTGCGCGCGATCACAACATCGACGTTCGAGTTCTCGAAGCAGGTCACATTGGTTGGGGCGCGTCGGGTCGCAACGGTGGTTTTTGCTGCCCGGGTGGCACCGGTGTAGGAATGAAAGACTTCGTCAAGATGGTGGGTGTTGATGATGCCCGACAGTTTTATGTGGCACAGCTCGAGGCCGTAGAGTTGGTGCGTCAATTAGGCGCTGAGGAAGGTATCGAGTATCAGGCGTACGGGAGTGCAGAGCTCGACGTCGCGCACACCGAAAAGGCCTATGCGAGTCTGGTCGAAGCTCACGCGATTGCTACCGAACAACTGCAGTTATCGAACGAGTTAGTGAGTGCAGGAGAGTGCAGAGAGCGCTTCTACGATTCCAGCGAGCAGTTTGGTGCCATGATCTCACGGCCGGCATTCGGCTTGCATCCACTGCGGTATTGTCTCGGTCTTGCGAATGCAGCGTTACGCCATGGCGCTCATCTGCATAGCCGCAGCGAGGTGCTTTCCTGGCAAAAAGCCGATGATGGCATGCACCACATCAGCACTGCAGCTGGCACTGTGAGAGCTCGCAAGGTGATTTTCTCAACCAACGGTTTTATGCCTGAAGACTTACGCAGAGAGTTTTACGGCCGCACACTTCCCGTCATTAGCGCGATCATTGTGACCAGCCCGCTTAGCGAAGAGCAGCGAGCAGCACAGTCGTGGGTCACTGAGCATCCGGCAATCAATTCGCGGCGTATCCTCAACTACTTCCGAATGCTTCCCGACAACCGCTTCTTATTCGGTGGCCGTGGTCATACGACAGGTCACCGCGAAGGGGAACAGGAAACCTATACCCGCTTGGAAGCCATGATGAAAAAATTATGGCCGGGATGGACAGAATTGAAGGTTGACTATAGCTGGCATGGATTGATATGCATGACCGGTTCCATGTGTCCAAGCGTGGGCCAGCTTGAGGACGACGATAGCGTCTATTTTGCTTACGGCTATCATGGTAACGGCGTCAACAACGCAAGTTGGGCTGGCAAGCAAATCGCAGACTGGATCGGCAACGGCGCGTCGCCAAAACTGCCGAATGTTATTCGCGGCGTAAGCCGGCGATTTCCGTTAGCGAGATTCCGACTAAAATATTTGCAGATGGGAATCGCGCTCTCATCGTGGCTTGACCGCCGCGGCTAGTTAGAACTTATAAGCAAGC
>CAJQPL010000034.1 GCA_905480215.1 uncultured Woeseiaceae bacterium
TTTGGCGATATCGGTTTTACCGATGCATTCCGCACCTTGCCGCAGCAGGAGCAGCAGTACACATGGTGGTCCAATCGCGGCCGCGCCTGGGATAATAATGTCGGCTGGCGACTCGACTATCATGCTGTGACCCCGGGCTTAAAGGACAGGGCCACAAGGTCTGACATTTATCGCGAGCAACGTTTTTCAGATCACGCGCCGATAACCATGGACTTTGACTGGGACTACGGAAGCGAGTGATCAGAAGCCTCTAATGCAACAGCAAACCTTCAAAGACGCCATTCTGAATCGACGTACCTTGATTTGCGTTTTTACGGGGTTTACATCCGGATTGCCGCTGTATTTCCTGATTCAACTGGTCCCATATTGGCTGGCAAAGGAAGGCGTAGGGCTTGCAGAGATAGGCTTTTTCTCGCTTATTGGACTGCCTTACACATGGAAGTTCTTGTGGGCGCCTGTGATGGATCGATACACCTTGCCATTTCTTGGCCGCAGGCGTGGGTGGATGCTTGTAACTCAGGTGGCCGTCGCAATTTCAATCGCTGCTATGGGGTTTTTCAGACCCGAGTTTTCTATTTGGAGCATCGCCTTCATGGCGGCCGCTGTTGCGTTCTTCAGCGCCAGTCAGGATGTCGTGCTAGATGCCTATCGGCGCGAGCTATTACCGGAAATAGAACTTGGCCTCGGCAATGCTGTTCACGTACAGGCCTACCGTATCGCCGGCCTCGTTCCCGGTTCACTGGCACTTATTCTGTCGGATCATCTCTTATGGCATGAGACATTCATTGTCGTCGCGGCTTTCATGGCTGTCGGCATAATATTGACGCTCAATATTGCCGAACCAGATAGACATCCGGCGGCGCCTCGAACGATGAAGGCGGCGATTATCGACCCGTTCAAGGAGTTCATCGGGCGGACCGGAATGGATCAGGCGTTGCTCGTCCTGGCCTTCTTGTTCCTGTACAAACTCGGCGACAATATGGCGACTGCACTGCAAACACCATTCTATGAAAGTCTCGGATTTAGCGGCACTGAAATAGGGGTTGTTGCCAAATTCGCATCGCTGGTTGCAGTAATAGCAGGTGGTGCAGTTGGCGGTTTGGTGATGGTCAAGCTATCGATTAACAGGGCTTTGTGGTTATTCGGTTTCGTACAGATAATTAGTATCTTGGGTTTCGCCGCGCTTGCGGAGATTGGACACAACCTATGGATGCTCGGAGCGGCTACTGGATTTGAGTATCTTGGTGTCGGGCTGGGATCTGCTGCATTGGTAGCATTCATGGCAAAGTCGACCAACCCGGCATTTGCTGCGACTCAATTCGCGCTCTTCTCAGCACTCGTTGCAGTGCCGCGGACGATTGCCAATTCGGTTACCGGCGTCATCGTGGAACAAGTCGGCTGGACAAATTTCTTCCTGCTTTGCACTGTATTGGCGATCCCAGGAATGCTGCTGTTGATCAAGGTCGCGCCGTGGAATGAAGAATTAGTGAATGACTGATATAGAGATTGAGGTCGGCCAGTTGAGTGAAATTGAAGATCCAGGATGCAGGGAATTTGCCATAGGTGACGGCGATTGGCCGTTCCGTGGCTTCGTTGTTCGCCAGGGCAACGAGGTATTCGCGTATCAAAATTTTTGTGTGCACGCCGGGCATCCGTTGAATTGGTCACCAAACCGTTTTCTTACAAAAGACAAGAACGCGATTATGTGCGCTTCACATGGTGCGATATACACGATCGAATCGGGCGAGTGCTTTGCCGGCCCCGGATCAGGCAAGGCATTGCGAAAAGTTGACGTGGCTGTGCGCGACGGTGTGATCTACGTGAGTGGGCCGGACAGCATGTGAAATCGTGCTTTGCGATCGTCGCTATTCGAGCGCTTTAGTGCAGCACCAATCCCAGATTCTGTGGCCCTTTTTGAGACCACGACGTTCGAATTTAGTCCGTGGCCGGTCGAGTGCTTGATCGCCGTCGTGTTCGCGCCGCTCTGTTATCTCGAACCGATCTGACTGGGCAAGAACTTCGTCAATATGCTCTGCATAGTTCGCCCAATCGGTAGCAATATGGAGTGTCCCCGAATCGCTAAGTCTATCGGCAATCAGGCGCAGAAAATCGTGCTGTACGATGCGCCGCTTATGATGCCGTGCTTTCGGCCATGGATCGGGGAAATAAAGATTCACCCGAGCCAGGCTATCGAGTGGAATCTGATCGCTAAGAACTTCAATGGCGTCATGGACAACGAGGCGTAAATTTTCGACTCCGGTTTCACGCGCTCTTAACAGGCAGTGTCCAACGCCAGGTTCGTGCACCTCGATGCCAATGAAGTTCTTGTTCGGGTTTTCCGCGGCCTGTTGCACCAGTGTTTCACCGTTGCCGTACCCGATTTCTAATACCAGCGGAGCCGATGTATTGAACACGGCATCGAGTTGCAGTATGTCGGGCGAATATTCGATTCCGTACTCTGGCCACAGATCGTCCAACGCTTTTTGTTGTGATGGGGTCAGTCGCCCACCACGTTTCACGAAGCTGCGAATGGTGCGTCTATTTTGCTGCTCTTCCATTAGACTGAATGCTTCACTTTGCCAGGCGGGCCGGCGTTGCGTTCTCTGGCCATTTGCCGAGAATATTGTCGTAGTACTCAGCACAAATCTTCAAATCCACATCCCGATCGCCACTTAAATCAAGGCGATCGCCAATGCCAACGCGTTTATTTCCATAGTCAATGACACCGAAGAAAATAGGCACGTTGGCAGCTTTCGCAATGCGATAAAAACCGGACTTCCAGTGGTCGCGCCGGCCACGCGTACCTTCGGGAGCAAGGACAAAGAAGAACTGTTCTTCCTGAGCAAACATTTCGACCGCAAGTCTCACCGAAGAAGCCGCCTTTGAGCGATCAAGTGGAATACCACCCAAACCACGCAATATCGACCCAAGAGGAAACCAGAACAGTGATGCCTTGGCGAAGAAACGGATATCAACACCTTTCGCGACTTTGTACGCCAAGCCCCAAATACCATCCCAGTTGGAAGTATGTGGAGCAACGATGAAGACGGCCTTGGCGACATCCGGTGCCTCGCCAACTGGTGTCCACCCACCAAGCCATAACAACGCCCTAGCGGCGTATCGCAACATTATTCGCTGTCCTCCGGTCTAAGGTCTAGCCATAACCGCCGCTACGCCGGTTGCCACGAGCAGCCCCAAACCCATCGCTGGTACTGAAGCGAACGTCAGGATCAACGTGCCTGAAAGAGCCGTCGTTGCCGCGATCGTCAGCCAGAAATTCTGACGGCGCTGCAGCGCGGATTGTTCACGCTGCAGCTGCAGCTCGGCTGATCTTGCTGCAACATCGGCCTGCCTGTCATTTGGTCTTTCACTGAGGTGCTCAATAATCGCAGGCAGCTCAAGCAGTGCATTGCGTAGTTGCGGCAAGTTGTTACGTAAATCATTCAGCATTGCTCGCGGACCGACCTGTTCGTCCATCCAGCGCTTGAGAACCGGGTGTGCAGTTTTCCATAGATCGAGCTGCGGATAGAGTTGTCGGCCCAGACCTTCAATATTGAACAGTGTCTTGTGCAGCAAAATCATCTGCGGCTGAATTTCAACATTGAAGCGCTGTGCGACCTTGAACAAGCGCATCAACATTTGCGCGAACGATATCTCGGCCAATGGTTTGTTGAATATCGGTTCGCAAACAGTGCGAATGGCCGTTTCCAATTGATCAATACGTGTTTCCGCCGGTACCCAGCCACTGTCCAGATGCAACTTTGCGATGCGGTGGTAATCGCGATCGAAGAACGCCAGAAAATTCTCTGCCAGGTAGCGCTGATCTTCCGGGCTTAGCGTACCGATGATGCCGAAATCGACAGCGGCGTATTTCGGCTTGTCTGGATCCGTCGTGATGACGAAAATATTTCCCGGGTGCATATCGGCATGGAAAAAGTTGTGGCGAAAAACCTGGGTAAAGAAAATCTCGACGCCATTTTCGGCCAGCACTTGTATATCAGTACCTGCTTCAAGCAGCGCGTCCATATCGCTAATCGGTGTGCCGTAAATGCGTTCCTGAATCAGCACTTCTGGTCGGCAGTAGTCCCAGTACACATCTGGCACGTACAGCATCTCCGAACCCTGGAAATTTCGCTTTAGTTGCGCGGTATTGGCAGCTTCACGCATCAGGTCGAGTTCGTCGATGATAGTGTTTTCATATTCGGCGACAACTTCGAGTGGCCGCAATCGCTTGCCATGTTGCCAATGTCGATCGGCGAGGCCGGCAATGCTGCGAAGCACTGCGAGATCGCCCTCGATTTGTTCCTGCACGCCCGGGCGCAGCACTTTAACGATGACTTCATGACCGGTTTTCAGTTTTGCAGTGTGGACCTGCGCAATTGATGCCGCCGCCAGTGGTTCCTGATCAAAACGCTCGAATACAACGTCAACAGGTTCGCCATAGGCTGCGTCGATAATGGCAACCGCCTGCTCTGCCGGAAATGGCGGCACGGCGTCCTGCAGCTTTGCAAGCTCATCGGCAATATCGGCTGGCAGCAGATCCCGACGAGTAGAAAGGGCTTGACCAAACTTGATGAAAATAGGCCCCAGCTCTTCAAGTGCGAGCCGTATTCGTTCGCCGATGGGCGCTGAGCTATCTCGCCGCCCCGGTAGTAGATAGAAAATGAATCGCAGCGGTCGCAGCAAGTGTGTTTCTTTAATGATGTCGTCCAGCCCGTACTTCACCAGTACGCGCTGGATCGTGAGCATGCGACGCAACGTGCTGCGCTTGGCCATGTTAGTTCGAAGCCTGCAATCGGTTCAGGCGCGCTTCTATGCGGGCAACGTCATCTCGCAAGATGCTGACATCGGATGAGAAGCGATCGACTTCGTAGCGACTTGGTACGTCGCGACTTTCTTCCTGCAAATACTCGCGAATATTTGCTCCCATGGTGGAACGCGCCTCCCGGCCCCAATTACCCAGACCACGAGCGAGCTCACCTAGCCGGTGCGCGGCAACGTCGCCAACAACGCCCGCGAGCTCTTCCTCGAGATCAGGCTTGGCAATTTCGAGCAATTGCTGAAAGCGACTGGCAATTTCTGCGTCGCCGGAAAGACTCAGCGAGCCGTCGCGAATCGCACTTTCGCCTGATGATCCGGCCATACGCGCAAGCGTAAGCAGTGAGCCTTCTATGCTGATGTCAGGGTCTTTGTTAGTTGTCGTGACCACATCCAGAGTATCGTCGCCGATGTCAAAGTATGCCGCCAGCGCGGTATCCCGAACGCGTATGGCAATGAGCACTCCCGATAATTCCTCGCACAACTCACGTGCCGGAGTGTTTTCTCGAATATTGCGATTTAGTACGCTCGCCAGCGGACGCAGTGCGGCTTGCAGAGCATCCATGCGGGTCTAGATCCTGTAGCCGATATGCAGCGCGACAATGCCGGCCGCAAGATTGTGGAAACGGCAGCGTTCAAACCCAGCCTCTTCCATCATCGATTTCAGTGTTTCCTGATCGGGATGCATACGAATTGATTCAGCCAGATACTGGTAACTCTCGGCGTCATTGGCCACCAATTTTCCAAGCGTCGGCAAGACTTTGAAGGAATACAGGTCGTAAGCAGGCTTAACGGCGTCATCAGGCTTGGAAAACTCCAGAATCATGGCTTTGCCGCCAGGCTTCAAGACCCGAAACATTGATGCCAGCGCCGCGTCCTTGTCAGTTACGTTGCGCAGGCCGAAAGCCATGGTGATGCAGTCAAACGTGCCGCTATCAAACGGTAAGGCTTGAGCATCAACCTGAGCAATCGTCACATTTCCGGCAATACCAGCGTCAATGAGCCGGCTGCGCCCCTGCTGCAGCATCGCCGCATTGATGTCAGCCAGAATAACGTGCCCGTCTTTGCCGACCTTTCTGGAAAACTCCTTGGCCAGATCACCAGTACCACCTGCCAAATCAAGAACGACATTGCCAGGCTTAATGGCCGCTTGATCAATCGTAAAACGCTTCCACAGCCGATGAAGACCGGCGGACATCAAATCATTCATGACGTCATAGTTTTCAGCAACAGAATCAAACACACCACGAACCATCCCGGCCTTATCTTCAGCCGAAACGGTCTTGTAACCAAAGTGAGTTTTATCGTCGCTGGTTGATGTCATGCCTAGAGAATACCTGTGCGCCAGATGCTGAGCCAGCCTTAAGACTGTTGCGTCGGGTTTAGCTGCGGCTCGGTATTCCTTAACCTAGAGGATGTAACGGCTGAGATCTTCGTTCTGAGAGAGCTCTGCCAGAT
Source organism: uncultured Woeseiaceae bacterium (assembly GCA_905480215.1). Lineage (GTDB taxonomy): Bacteria > Pseudomonadota > Gammaproteobacteria > Steroidobacterales > Woeseiaceae > UBA1847. The sequence continues at coordinate 6,277 of CAJQPL010000034.1, forward strand.
GATCATTTACATAACCGGCATCAACATTGAGCTTGGTGCCGCTCTTATCCGATGCTTCAAAAGAGATGCTCTCAAGAAGCCGTTCCATAACGGTATGCAAACGCCGTGCGCCGATATTCTCTGTGTTCTCATTTACATGAAAAGCGACCTCAGCCAGTCGGCGGACACCGCTTTCTGTGAATTCAAGCTGCACACCTTCAGTGCTTAGAAGCGCACTGTATTGCGATGTGAGCGATGCATCGGGCTCAGTCAGAATACGCACAAAGTCCTCAGTAGTCAGAGACTTCAATTCCACGCGAATCGGGAAACGACCTTGCAGCTCCGGGATCAGGTCCGACGGTTTGGCAACGTGGAAGGCACCAGAAGCGATGAACAAAATGTGATCGGTTTTAACCATGCCGTACTTGGTGTTGATGGTTGAACCTTCGACCAACGGCAGCAAATCACGCTGCACGCCTTCACGAGATACATCGGCACCCTGTGTGCCTGAACTGCGCGCGACCTTGTCGAGTTCGTCAAGAAAAACGATGCCGTGTTGCTCGACGGCCTCGAGCGCTTGCGCTTTGAGTTCCTCATCGTCCAGCATCTTGGCGGCCTCTTCATCCGTTAGATGTCGAAACGCTTCTTTGACCTTCAGCTTGCGCGTCTTGCTGTGGTTGCCGCCGAGATTCTGGAACATGCCCTGAAGTTGACTGGTCATGTCTTCCATTCCTGGAGGTGCCATTATCTCTACGCCGACAGGCATGGACTGGATGTCGATTTCAATTTCTTTATCGTCGAGCTTCCCTTCGCGCAGCATCTTGCGAAATTTTTGCCGTGTGTCGCTATCCTCTGGCTTGCTATCGGCGGTAAAGCCAGCGCCAGCAGATGGAGGCGGTAATAATGCATCAAGAACACGCTCTTCCGCGGCGTCTTCCGCGCGATGGCGGACTTTAGCCATCGCGTCTTCACGAGTCATCTTGATGGCTGTGTCCATCAGATCGCGCACGATGCTGTCCACTTCGCGACCAACATAACCGACTTCTGTGAATTTCGTTGCCTCGATCTTGATGAAGGGTGCACGTGCAAGACGTGCCAGGCGACGCGAAATTTCGGTCTTGCCGACGCCTGTGGGACCGATCATCAGGATATTCTTCGGTGTGATTTCGCTGCGCAACGGTTCGTCAACCTGAACGCGCCGCCAGCGATTACGCAATGCAATAGCAACGGCGCGCTTGGCGTCGTCCTGGCCGACGATGTGTTTGTTCAGTTCCTGAACAATTTCTCTTGGAGTCATTTGGGACATAGTTTGAGTTTGCGGTCGGAGACCGTTCCTAGGTAGTTCTGAGATTAAGGCAGTTCTTCGATGATGATGTTTTGATTGGTGAATACGCAGATGTCGCCCGCGATCAGCAATGCCCGCTTAACGATGTCGGCGGCCTCGAGGTCTGTGTTGTGCAATAGCGCCAGCGCGGCGGCCTGGGCGTACGGACCACCGGAGCCAATCGCCATCAAGTCGTTCTCCGGCTCAATCACATCGCCGTTTCCGGAAATGATGAATGATGCCTCCGTGTCGGCAACACAGAGCAGTGCTTCGAGGCGTCGTAAGCGGCGATCCATGCGCCAGTCTTTCGCCAGCTCAATTGCGGCTCGTGTCAGGTTTCCATACTGTTCGAGCTTGCTTTCAAATAGCTCGAACAGTGTGAAAGCATCAGCCGTGCCACCTGCAAACCCAGCAATGACGCGTCCGCCGGCGAGTCGTCGGACCTTGCGCGCATTGCCCTTCATGACGGTATTACCCATGCTGACCTGTCCGTCACCGGCGATGGCTACTTTGCCATTGCGGCGAACCGAGACAATGGTTGTCCCTCGAAATTGTTCCATTTAATTGTTCCTGTAATAGCGCAGTTACTAGTCTTTTTTTCGCGCCCGCGGATGGGTTTGGTCGTATATCTGGGCCAGATGTTGGAAATCAAGGTGCGTATAGACCTGAGTAGTTGAGATATTGGCGTGCCCCAGAAGTTCCTGCACACCACGCAAGTCATGGCTCGATTCGAGCAGGTGGGTGGCGAAAGAATGCCGGAACAGATGTGGATAGACGTTGGTATCGATGCCCTGTCGACGGGCCCAGTGATTGACACGGGACTGTACCGAGCGTGCGCTGATGCGCGTGCCGCGGTTGCTCACGAACAACGCCTTTTCGTCCGCAGCGGCCATTTGTGGCCGAGACTTATGCCACTTTGCGAGCGCTGCGAGCGCTTTCCGGCCAACTGGGATAATGCGGTCCTTATTACCCTTGCCGGTTACGTGGACCATGGCGGTGTTGCTGTCTATATCGTTGCAGTCAAGACCGGTGAGCTCGGACAGGCGTAATCCCGACGAATACAGCAGTTCGAGTATGGCGCGGTCACGGTCGACGAGGGGGCCTTTTCCTGGGATATTCACCAGATGCGCCATCCGATCTGCATCCATGTTGCCCGGCAGTCTTTTCTTGCCCCTGGGTGCAGATACATCAGCGGTAGGGTTGGTCTTGACGTGTTTCTCCCGCAGTAAATAACGGTAGAAAGTTCGGCAAGCCGAGAGACGCCTTTGAATACTTCTCGCGCTCAGTCCTTTGCGAAAGCTTGAGGCTGAAAATGCCCGAAAATGTTCACTGTCCATGTCATCCCAGGAATCGATACCGGAATAATCACGAAATTCCCGCAGGACCAAAAGGTCGCGACGGTAGTTTTTACAGGTTTGTGGCGAAAGCCGGCGTTCGAACTCAAGGTGACGAATGAAGCGATCAATCCAGCCTTGGTCGTTCACGGCATTCTTATCCACAGCGTCGCGCTAGTAACGTTTCAGCGCACCTGCGATGAGATCGCCGAGACGCGTCAGAAAGTCGATGCTCATGCCGGGGTGGAAATGCTCAGCGTCGGCACTGCCGATGGCGAGAAAGCCGATATCTGAGCCATCACTTAATGGTACGAGTGCTGCGGAGCCGATTTCTTCGGCTTCTTCCTGAAACAGGAAATTTCGCTGCGAATCGCGAATCTGGCCACAACGTGCCGACTTGCCTTTGAGAAATGTTTTGAACGGCCCAAGTTCGTCGGATTTCTTGTCAATGACGCGAAAGAAGCGACCGGCCGTGATGTCAGAGAAGGATTCCGGATCGCCAAAGACGACCAATACGGCCTGATCGGCACCAAAGCCGCTGCGCATGCCGACTTCAAGAGCGATAACGGTTGAACTGAGGTCGGGGGCGGCAAGCAGTTGCAATGTTAGCTCATGGATTTTGGCGGCCAGCAAATCGTTTGCACGTGCTATACCGATCAAGTCCTTGAGCTGTTTTTCGAGCTTCAGATCTTTTTGCCGGAGCACTGAGACCTGTCGTTCTACCAGGGAAACTGCGCCGCCCGTCGAGTGCGGCAGGTGTAAAGAACTCAGCAGCGACGCTTGGTTTTCGAAAAAATCCGGGTGTGAGGCCAGATAATCCTTAACGGACTGCTCTGAAAGTTGCTCGTCGCTGTAGTCGACTTCTGCTGGCGTGCTCATTGTCATCTCACCCGTCGTTTCATGCGTCGTTTCATTCCTATAAATCCATCAGTCCTGTGTCGATCAGTTCGGCATTGCCTTTGAGCCAGACAAGCGTATCGCCGCCGCGCCAGCTTACCACGACTTGGCCGCCGGGCAGTTGCACAGTGACTTCTTCATCGAGCAGTCCCAACTGTTGCCCGGAGACTACCGCTGCACAAGCACCGGTGCCGCATGCGGCCGTTTCACCGACGCCACGTTCGTGCACCCGCAATTCGATATTCTGGCGGTTGGCGATGCGCCTGAATCCAACATTGGCGAGCGCTGGAAAACGCTCATGATGCTCGATAGCGGCACCTAATTCAGCGACCCGTGCAGCTGCGACATCGTCAACGGTGAGCACACAGTGTGGATTGCCCATGGAAACCGCATTGACCTCAAAATTCTCGTCGCCGACGGTAAGTATGTAAGACTTTGCTTGAGCGTCAGCGACAAACGGAATTTTCGCTGGGTCAAATATTGGCGTACCCATACTCACGGCGACCTTGCCATCCACAAAAACTCTTGCTGATACAGGCCCGGCAGGGCTTTGCAGTACGAATTCAGAGTCCAGGTCGTCGGCATCCGACAAATATTTCGCAACACAGCGAACGCCATTGCCACATTGCTCAACTTCAGAGCCGTCCGCATTAAAAACCCGGTAACTGGCAATGCTTTCTTCGTTTCTCGCAGGACCGATCCACATCATCTGATCAAATCCAGGGCCACTTTGCTCGTCGCCGAGTTCACGCAGCTTTTCGACTGTTGGCGGCGGCCGATCTTCCCTGCGTTGGTCAACAAGCAAAATCAGGTTGCCAGTGCCGTGCATTTTTGTGTAAGAAATTTGCATAAAAAAATCTTTTATCGTGATGCTCTTTTATGGACTTTCCGATCCGTCAGTTGTAGTTTACATAAACTACCAATCAAACAAATAAATCGCCCTTGGAGAGTGACATGCGGCACATAATGGTACTGAATGCGAAAGGTGGCTGCGGCAAGAGCACCCTCGCGACAAACATTGCATCTTATTATGCTACTCAGGGGGCGGCCGTCGCCCTGGCTGACTATGACCCTCAGAGATCAAGCCTCGACTGGCTCGCCCGTCGTCCTGATGATCGCGCCAGAATCGCCGGTGTCGCAGGGTTTGAAGACGGTTTAAAGCATGCGCCACGCAATGCGGACATTCTTGTGATTGATGCCCCGGCACGGTCGCACGGTGCTGAGTTGGCTGACCTCGTTAAGCATGCGGAAACAATCGTGGTTCCGGTTCTGCCGTCTACTATCGATATGCAGGCTACATCGACTTTTCTTCAAGAGCTGAAGGACCTGAATAAAGTTGTCAAGAAGCAAGTCAAGATTGGTGCCGTTGCGAATCGGGTGCGTGACAATACGCTAATTTACGACGATCTTGATGAGTATCTGACCAAAGCGCGAGTGCCGTATATCGCGGCTTTGCGTGACGCACAAAATTATGTGCGTGCGTACACTCGCGGATTGGGTATTTTCGAATTGCCCGAGTATCTGGCGTGGCCGGATTGGGACGAGTGGGCGCCGTTAACTGCCTGGTTACGCAGCGTCCGCAGTCAGCCCTGACGGTTGCGCTCTAAGGCCTGTGGCTCTGGGTCTATTTTCCGGGGGTATGTGCAAGTGCCGGCAGATTGTTGCCGGCCACCATACCAAGCCCTTCTCGATAGGCCTCTGCAGCCGCGTCAGTGTCACCCATCTGGTTTAGTAACGTACCGTATTCCTGATAGGCCTCCGGCGTCGGCCGCAAGCTGATCACGGTTTCCAGGTAACTTCTCGCTTTGCCCCAAAGCTCATTTCTAAGGCAGAGCCGGGCGGCGGTGAGCAACAAATCCGGGTCTTCACTATGTTTGCCAAGCCAATTTTCGGCGCGCTTCAGCTGCTTGCTGTCGTTGGCACCCCTAACCAGGCCAAATATACGCACCAACGGGCCTCGCCAATCTACATTGAGCGCTGCCACCAGCTCCTTTTCCGCCCTGGGGTGCAGGTCCGCACGCAAAAGACCGGTGTAGTAGGCCTCCAGTAACGCCATATTGGATTTCAGTTTCTTGGGGACAGCTTTCCACGCGGCTGAAATGCTTTCTTCGTCATCGGCTTGCTGCAACTCTACTTCGTGCGTGCGCACTTCCCACAGCGCCAATGTTTCAGGTTTGACCTGCGTGGACTTTTTAACACGCGGTAAGATTTTTTGTAGTGAGGGCCAGTCTTGCAATTTGTAGTAGAGCCGACCCATTAGCGCGAGGGCGTGAGCATGATCTTTCGAGTTTTCATCCAGACGCCTGAGGGTTGCCAGCGCCTGCTCATGTTGGCCACGATCAAGTTGAAATTCCGATTGTGTCAATAATATAGCGTTGGCGGCCTCCGGGATTTCGCTGTAGGCAAGACGTAGCCACTCATCTCGGCGCTCGTCGCGACCCTGCAGATGAGCCGCACGCGCAGCCTGCAAATAATTAAACAATGGTGAGTCGCTGGTGCTTGCCGCACGTGCCAGCATGCGTTCACCCTTGGCGAAATTTCCCTCTGCTACAGCAATCATGCCACGGGTCATTTTTTGTCCGGAACGGGCCGAGCGGTAGCGCCCTGCGGCTTCGCCAATACGACGTGGGGCAATGATGATTTTCCGTAGCAGCCAGATCGTCGCAAACAGAGCTAAAGTTAGAAATACCAAAACAGGCACAGACATCTCAACGCGATAGCCGCGAAAATCAATTACGACGGCTCCCGGATCAGCCAATAGCAGGTGAGCCGCAAAGCCGCTTGCTATTAGAGCGAGTACGATTATGAAGCCGATCTTCACTCGTTATTCTCGCGCAGAGTGCGGTACTGACGCAGCAAACGCAGCGACGCTGAAATATCGGGCATCGCGGTAGTCACTGCGCTGCTACGAATTTCGGCGATTGTTTGTTGAGCGCTTTGTACTTGAGTGCTCTCAACGTCGAAATAGGATTCGAGCAGCGCGCTGGTATCGTCGAGCGTTGCCTCAAAAATTCTCTGCTCTCCACGCAGCAATGCCAGACGCGCAGCCTGCAATTGCAGAGCAATATTGCTGCGCAGGAAATACTCGGCATCGGGGGTTACCAACGCCAGTTTTGCCTGATCGGGCGGTGTGACTTTTACGAGACCGGACATTGCGTCTTTGACAGAACTCCAGGCGCGGTCAGCGGCACTTGCATCGATATTCTCCTCGCCAACGGCTCGCTCGCCGTCGACGAGCCCGCCAGCCAGCGGTAAGGACTCGACAACGCTTGCCAGACTCGCGAGCGTCAGAGTGGTGCCTTCGAGATCAGGCTTTTCCATCACCTCGAGTGCCGCAAGTTCGTCGGCAATGGCGCGCCGCACATCAGTTAGCGCCGGGTCGGATAGTTGTGTAATGCGCTCGTCCGCCATGCCCATCGCCAGAGTGGCAAGATGTGGGTTGTTGGCCAACTGCAATTGGGCATTCGCTATTTGCAAATAATATTCGCCCTCGGCCAACAAAAAGGTTTCTCGAGCGCCAGCTGAGATACCCGCCAGCGATGCAACCGAGTTCTCGATTGTCGACATGCGAGCGGGCAAGGAATTAAGTAATCGTATTTGTTCGTCGACGTCGCGACGCACGGCGTCAAGATCGCCGCTGTAATCCGGCCGTGGAATATCGGCAATCTTCGTGTCCAGTGATGCCAATGACATATCGAATTCGTCGATGCGCTGCTGCAGGGATTCGACATTGGCAACACTATCGAGCTCACTAGCATCGCCTGCGCCTGCTGAGCGCCAATCCATAAATAGTGTGTAGCCAACCGCGGCCAGAGCGAGCAGCGATACGAGCACCGCCAACCATGCAGCCCCATTGCCGCGAGCTTTGTGTGCGACTTGGGGCTCGACTTGGGGCTCGACTTGGGGATCGATACCTGTTCGATCCTCGACCTCGAATTCCGCGTCTTCGGTAGTTTCAAGGTCGTTTTGCTTGTCGTTCATGTGGCTTGTCCGGGTTCAGTCTGGTTTATGGAGATTATCGCATCGAGCATATCTGCCGTCCGCGGCCCAGCCGCAAGTATAGTCGTGGCGGACGGGCGCAGATTCTGTATTTCTTTTATCACACGAAGCGCTGGCGTCACCAGCGTTACGCGATCAAGCTGTTGCAGGCACCAGGCTGGCAGCAATGCTGTCAAATTAGTCAAGGTTTCAACGCTCATGACGGTAACGGCATGAACCCCGCCAGCGCGCCAGATTGACTCGAGTTTTGCCAGCTCCCGCGCGCTGCTTGCCGGACGCTCGCGATCGTAAACAGCAAGATAGCTCACGTTCGCCCCACGTTCGCGCAAGGTGTTTGCCAGCAATTCGCGTCCACCCGAACCGCGGATGATGCGTACGGCCTTCGCTCGGACATCTTTGAGCATAGGATGTTGCAGCAGGCTTTCGCTGTCGAAGCCCGCGCCTGGCTCAATATCAACCGTATGGCCTGCGGCTTCGATTGCTGCAGCCGTGCCGCCGCCAATCGCGGCAATCAATGCGCCATCAGTGTGGGAGAGTCCATGCTGAACGGCGTTGCGGCTGGCGAAAATCGCGATATCTGGCGTCGTGAGCGCAGCGGCGTCAGCTGCCACCCTGGTCTGCTCTCTGGGGACGATTTCGATGGCCGGAAAATGGATTGCATTTCCGCCCTTGCTTTGAATTGCTGCGATGAGTTCCGCCGCTTGAGCCTTGGGACGTGTCACAAGAACTCCGAAGCCTTTCAGCGAGGGCTCAGTCATGCAATGCCTCGATCGAATCGAGCAATTCTCGCGCACCATTGTCTATGAGCCTGTTTGCCAGTGAAGCCCCCAGCTGCTCGGCATTGGTGGCGTCGCCACGAATGCTATCTTTCAGAAAGCGTGAGCCATCGGGAAATGCCACCAGCGCGCTCAAGTTTAGAGTTTTGCCATCGACGGCGGCGAATGCGGCGACCGGCGACTGACAGTTGGCCTGTAACACGCGCGCGATTGTTCTTTCCGCAGTGGTTGTTTGCAGGGTCACCGGATCGTCAAGCTGTTTCAGTATTGAGCGCAGCTCGGTGTTGCTTTCAGGGCACTCGATTCCAAGTACGCCCTGAGCAGCGGCAGGCAGCATTTCATCGACGGAAAACTGCTGGCTGATGTGCTGTTGCAACTGCAATCGCTCCAGTCCGGCCGCAGCTAGAATAATTGCGTCGTAGTCGCCGTTGTCGAGTTTTGCCAGGCGTGTATTTACGTTGCCACGCAGGGCTTCAATGCGCAGGTCCGGCCGTATCATCTTGATCTGTGCCTGACGCCTCAGGCTCGAGCTGCCAATACGGGCATTCTCGGGCAACGATGCAATCGTTGTGGCGGGCGCGGCTACCAGCGCATCGCGGTGATTAGCGCGCTGCAATGTTGCTGCAACACAAAAGCCATCGGGTAAGTCTGCCGGCAGGTCTTTCATCGAATGCACAGCGAGATCGGCATCGCCGTTCTGCATTGCGACTTCCAGTTCCTTGATGAACAAGCCCTTGCCGCCGATCTTTTGCAAACTACGATCGAGAATCTCGTCGCCTCGAGTCGACAAAGGGACGAGCGTGATATCCGTGATTGCCGGGATTGATTTGAGAATGGCTGCGACATGCTCTGCTTGCCAAAGCGCGAGTGCACTTTTGCGAGTTGCTATACGAATTTTCAAGCGGGCTAGCCTCCTGTCAGGCGCCGGCGAACTTCTGCTAAATGCCGGCGGCTAATTATCAGCTCTTTGTCGTCGACTTGCGAGTAATCGCTATTGTTATCGCTATGGCGGAGCACGACCCGACTTTGGCCATCTTGTGTTTTCTCGATTCGACTGATGCAGCTAACGGCTACCAGCGCGCTGCGATGAATGCGAACAAAATCACTAGCGAATTCCTCGGCGAGCGATTTTAATGAATCATCGATCAGATTCTGGCCATTGACGTGATGGACCGTGACGTATTTTTGGTCTGCACGAAAACTGGATATCTCGTGCAGCGGAATTAACTTCAATTCACCGTGGGTACGCGAGCAAACGTGTCCGCGAACAGCGGTCATGTTGGCCTCTGATGCAACGCTTGCCAGTGTCGTGGGCGCGAGTCTCGCGGCATGTTGCAGCGCGGTGGTCAGTTTGGCGCGGCGTACTGGTTTGAGCACGTAGCCAACCGCACGAGCGTCAAAAGCGTCGATCGCGTATTCATCGTAAGCGGTAGTAAACACAACGGCCGGAGGGTCGTCCTGACTGTTCAGATGGTGCGCTGTTTCGATGCCATCGATACCAGGCATACGAATGTCCAGCAAGACAATATCGGGCCGTAGTTCCGCAGAGAGCTTGATTGCGTCTTGTCCGTTGGCGGCATCGCCAACGCAGGTGTAACCCTCTTCATCGTCAAGCAACTGCCGCATGCGTTCGCGAGCCGGTTGTTCGTCATCGACAACAAGTACTTTCACTCCGGGCCCTCATCGTGCGGAAAGCGCAGTGAAATAGTGAAGCGATCACCCGCATCGTCAATACTGACAGCATCGCTATTGCCATAGGCAAGTTCAAAACGCTGCTGAATATTCGCCATCGCCATTTTGTTGCCGCCGGTGGTACGTTTTTCACCCACCGCAACCGGATTTGATATCGAGAGCAATAGCTCGTCACCGTCCTTTTTTCCGGAGATGGTTACTTCGCCACCATCTGCCAGGAGTTCAATACCGTGATAGATAGCATTTTCCAGTAGCGGTTGAATAGTCAAACTGGGTATGCGAGCGCGCATTGGTAGTTCGGCGATATCCCAACGCACGGTCAGGCGATCGCCCAGTCGCAGCTTTTCGATGCGTTGATAAATAGCCGCGGTTTCGAATTCCTGCTTTAGCGTAGTGCGATTCGCCGAGCCACTGAGATTCGCGCGCAACAGGTCCGAAAGATCTTCCACCGCTTCTTCGGCAAGTTTGGGATCGGTCCGTGTAAGTGATGCAATCGTGTTCATGCTATTGAAAAGAAAGTGCGGACGTATGAGCGCTTGCAAAGCGCTGATACGTGACTGCGCTTCCAATACGATGCTGCGACGCCATTCGCTTGATATGTAGAGATAACGCATCGCGAGGGCCATCACGATTGAGCTAATCGCAAACGTTCGCAGAATAAAATCGGAGTGAGTGTCCTGAATAATGGTCGACTGACCAAATTCATTCGTCAGTCGCCAGGCTGCTTCTGCGACGACCAGGCAAATTATTTCGAGAACCACGAAACCCAGAACAAAGGCGCGAGTGGGTCCGGCGTTTTCCAGAAATGTTCGAAGCTGGCACATCGCAAGAGTGCCAAGCAATGCTACCCACAGAATAAAGAATGATGTCGTCGACAAATCGAGCAGGAAAGGCTTGTCAGGATTATGCGATGCCAGCGCCAGCATTATGGCGATCAAAGCGGAAACGAGAACGATTATGAATAGGGTGCTCGCGGCACAAAAATCAGGCAGATAGGCCTGAGCTGATTCGTTCTCGGGGTCCTTGGCGGGATTCAATCCGGCGCTCCAGTGATTTCAGCGAGTATTGTAACGCCCGCGGTGGCACATCGCGATTGGGTAATTAGGAGCCGCAGGATTCCTTGATGAGCTCTTCTGCTTGTCGTCGCGCATCTGCTCTGGCTGCGTCATCGAGATAGGTACGCTCGCCAGCCTCGTTTTCGCGATATACGCGTGGCGATTCAAGCATGGTTTTCATTTTTTGACGGTAGTTTGCGCATTGGGCTGCTCTCTGCTCAGCCGCCTTACGCTCTTCTGTAGCTGTCAACTCAGCTTTCTTCGCATCTTCGCGCGCATCTTCACGCGCCGCCTCGTAGTCTCGTCGGCTTTGAACGCGACTCTGCACCACGGTGTTGTTGGTGCGATTGTAAGTAACCTGCAGCATTTCTTCCGAGGAATTGCCCGATGGACGATCCTCGTAGTGCACGTTGCCCTCGGCGTCAGTCCACTTATATATCTCCTCGCCAACCGCTGCAAAAGACAGGGTCAACGCGCATGCGGCGAAACAGATTTTCAGGTGTCGTATGTCCATGCCGCTATTAAACCATGGAGCGCACCTGGTTGTTGTGACCGTGATCACAGCGATTATTTGTAATCGGGACCTGAGGCGGCAAAAAAAAACGGGCCCGAGGGCCCGTTAGTTTATTGATAATAAAAGAAAATATTAAATTTCTCGTGATTTTTACGAGGTCACTCTGCTGCCGTAAATTCCGGGTAGGCTTCGAGGCCACATTCACTGATATCGACACCTTCATATTCCTCTTCCTCAGAGACGCGGATGCCAAATATTTTCTTCAGGATGAACCAAATGACGAAACTGGTACCGAAAACCCAAGCGAATATGCTGCCAATACCCAACAGCTGGGCGCCGAGAGTTGCCTCCGGATTGGAAAGGCAGACAGCTAGAAGCCCCCAGATTCCGACAACGCCGTGTACTGAGATAGCACCAACCGGATCGTCAATTTTTAGCTTGTCGAGCGAAACGATTGAGACCACAACCAGTGCGCCGCCGATGGCACCAATCAAGGTTGCCAGGATTGGCTCAGGCGTTAGTGGTTCGGCGGTAATCGCGACAAGACCCGCGAGAGCGCCATTGAGCGCCATTGTCAGATCAGCTTTGCCGAGCCAGAATCGTGATATCAATAGGGCGAAGACCAAACCACCGGCGGCCGCCATATTCGTATTCACAAACACCAGTGCTACAGCATTTGCTTCTCCGACGTCAGAGACCTTGAGTTCTGATCCACCGTTAAAGCCAAACCAGCCGAGCCACAGAATCAGCGTACCGAGTGCTGCTAAGGGAAGATTGCAGCCGGGTATGGCATTGATCTGTCCGTTGTTGCCATATTTCCCCTTGCGTGCACCGAGCAACAGAACACCCGCGAACGCCGCAGCGGCGCCGCAAAGATGTACGACTCCGGAACCGGCGAAATCAAGAAAGCCAGCCGCATCCAGAAATCCGCCGCCCCACTTCCAAAATCCTTGCACTGGATAAATGAGTCCCGTCAACACAACGGTGAAGGCGAAGAAGGACCAAAGCTTCATGCGCTCTGCAACGGCACCCGAAACAATCGACATGGCGGTCGCAACAAAAACGACCTGGAAGAAAAAGTCCGACAAGTTCGAGTAATAGGTTTCGCCGCCGCTTGCGATTACATCGGCAGCTGCATTGTCGCTGGACGAAAGCAAACCAGTGCCAAGAGTGCCGAGGCTCTGGAAAACGCCGCCGGCAAAATCGCCTGGATACATGATCGAGTATCCGCACAGCATGTACATGATGCACGCAATTGAATAAAGACCGACATTCTTGGTCAGTATCTCGGCGGTATTTTTGGCGCGAACCATACCCGCTTCGAGCATCGTAAAGCCGGCCGCCATCCACATGACCAGTGCGCCCATTACCAGAAAATAAAAAGTATCGAGTGCGTACGAAAGTTCTGTGACTTGCGCCGCTACCTGAGTTGTTGTTTCCACAATTCGCTCCTCCCTGAAAGTTTTATACGGCTTCGCTACCGGTTTCCCCGGTACGAATACGAATGGCCTGTGTGAGTTCGGTGACAAATATTTTCCCGTCACCAATTTTTCCGGTACGCGCAGTGTTGGCGATGGCCTCGATAACTTGTTCTGCTATGTCATCCGCAACGGCTAATTCGAGCTTTGCCTTGGGCAAAAAATCGACGACGTATTCGGCACCCCGGTACAGCTCCGTGTGGCCGCGTTGACGACCAAAGCCTTTGACTTCAGTCACGGTGATGCCCTGAATGCCGATGTCGGCGACGGCCTGTCGCACGTCGTCGAGTTTGAACGGCTTGATAATGGCGGTGATCATTTTCATTGGATTCTCCCGAAGATCTGATTAGTTGATGTCAAATGACTTGCCGATGCTCAATACCAGGGCTTGATCGGAGTCGCCATCACCGCTCAAGTCCTTGTCATTGAAAATGAGCGTCAGGCCAAGATCGATCTCGGCGACCGTTGTGCTATAGCCGAGTTCGAAGTACTCGCCGGAGAAATCCTGGGAAAATCCGGCGTACTTGCCGTAGAAGCCGTCCTTCTCGAGCGTTAATGCGTAGTAGGTGTAATCCTGTGTGGGGCCGCTAAAGTTTTCGTATTCGCCAATGGCGACATCAAGCGCTAGCAGTCCGAAGCTGCCGCCAAGATTTATTTCCTGATAGGTGTCGTCGAAATCGCCAGTGTAGAAGTAGCCGGTGTAGCCAACGCTATAGGCAAAATCACCCACGTCGCCGCCGTAGCCGAAGTAGCCATCGATCTCGAGACCGTCTTTGACATCAGCTGCCCATGTGCCGGCAAAGAAGCCGCCCTGCTCATAATCGACACCTGCACTGGCAGATGATTGCGCCTGAAAGATGCCGCGGTAGTAGTAGTCATTGGCAAAACCGATGTTTGCAGAAACGTCTGCATGTGCCGCGCAGGTGGATAAGAACAGGACTGACGCTATGGCGATTTGCGAGGTTTTCACTTTGAGTCTCCGATTGATTATTGGTCGTATTGGCCTTGTTCTTATGCCTATAGCAGGATGCGTGCCAAATATAAAAAAGTGATATTTATCAATCGATTACGTTTATTGACTCGGGCTGAACGCGCTAATATGGTGCGCGAATAAAAGCTGACGCACCAAACTGGTGAGCAAGCTTCCAATCTCAGCGCACTGTCGTGATTTGTGGCTGGCATTTTGCCAAGCGCTCAGGTATCAATCCCTTATGAATAAAGACTCAATAGAAAACCTGGCGAAAAAGCTCGGGGAAACCTTGCCCGAGGGTTTGCGTTCGGTACGCGATGATTTGGAGAGCAACTTTCGCAGCGTGTTGCAGACGGGACTTGGCAAGCTGGATCTTGTGACTCGAGAAGAGTTCGAGGTGCAGCAGGCGGTACTGGCACGTACGCGAGAGAAGCTTGAGGCACTTGAGGCGAAACTCGAGGACATCGAAAGCAACAGCTAGCTCCGTCCGCCGTTTGGGCGCGACATTTGCCACGGAGGGCAAAAATCGTGAGCCTCGCAATACTCAATTGCCGAGCACAGTACGGCACGTCTGCGCCGCCGGTAACCATCGAAGTTTTTTTGTCCGGCGGGCTGCCGGCATTCACAATCGTAGGCATGGCTGAAACAGCGGTTCGGGAAAGCAAAGACCGAGTTCGCGGCGCGCTATTGAGTTCCGGATTCGAGTTTCCACAACAACGCATTACTGTCAGTTTGGCTCCGGCTGAAATGAAAAAATCGGGCGGCCGTTACGATCTGGCTATTGCGCTGGGCATACTCGCAGCGAAAAAGCAGTTTCCAAAAGAAGCGCTTGATGGTGTCGAGGTTTACGGCGAACTATCGCTAAACGGAGAGCTGCGATCCGTGCCGGCAATTCTGCCAGCAGCACTAAGCGCTGCAACTGCCGGGCGCAAGATTATCGTGCCAAGGGATAACGAAGCTGAGGCGTCACTCGCCTGTGCAAATGTCTATCCCGCGAACTCGCTGACCGAAGTTGCATCACATTTAGCCGGTCGTGAAGCGATCGAACCGGTCGACAATCTGCAGCTCATTAGCGTGGACTCGACGTCGAATGACATCAAAGACGTTCGCGGCCAGCAGCACGCAAAACGCGCCCTGGAAATTGCCGCTGCCGGCGGACACAACCTGCTGTTGATAGGCCCACCCGGCACTGGCAAGAGCATGCTGGCGCGCCGCTTGCCAGGCATTTTGCCGTTGATGACGCATCTTGAAGCTTTGCAAACCGCTTCCATCGACTCCGTTCTCGGCATGTCGGTGGCAATTGATGCCTGGCGGCAACGACCGTTTCGAAGTCCGCACCACACTGCGTCGGCTGCCGCGTTAGTCGGTGGTGGCCGTGGCCCACGGCCCGGCGAGATTTCGCGCGCACACAATGGTGTGTTATTTCTTGATGAACTCCCCGAGTTTAATCGCAGGGCCCTGGAAGTCCTGCGTGAACCACTGGAGACGGGTAGCATCAGTATTGCGCGAGCGGAAGGACAAGCGGAGTATCCCGCAAAATTCCAGCTGATCGCTGCGATGAACCCGTGTCCCTGTGGGTATCTTGGCGATAAGTTTGCGGACTGCCGCTGCAGTGCCGATAGAGTCGCGGCCTATCGGCGCAAGATCTCCGGACCGCTGCTGGACAGAATAGATCTGCATGTAGAGGTATTGCGGCCGTCGACCAGAGAGTTAAGGGCGAGCAATTGCGACGCCGAATCAAGTGCTAGCGTTCGCGACCGAGTCGCAGCGGCGTGGCAGTTACAGATGCAGCGCAGTGGTATTTCCAATGCGCGAGTTGACGGTGTTGAACTGGATGAAATATGCGACGCAGACGATGCTTGCTGGTCGTTGCTGGAAAATGCCGCCGAGCGATTTAATCTGTCCGCGCGCTCGCATCAGCGAGTTCTTCGCGTAGCGCGGACAATTGCTGATCTCGGCAATCAGAAAAAAATAGCACCGCCCCATGTTGCTGAGGCGTTGTTGCTGCGCTGCCTGGACCGGCAGCCCTGATCTGACGGCGCGGTCGAAACCTACTGCAATTTGCTAAGCATAAACTCGACTGCGTCCGTTACCTCAGCATCTGACAGGTCAACTCGACCGCCCTTCGGAGGCATGAAGCCGGTGGAGCCTGAGAAGCCTTGCAGAGCGTGTTGTTTGAGCATGTCTTCACCCTGAGCCAAACGTTCAACCCATTGCGCTGGATCACCCAGTACAGGTGCGCCACCGATGCCGGCACCGTGACAGGCACTGCAAGCCGCGTTGTATACCTGCGGGCCGGTCATTACGGTCGCGACAGGTTCCGGTGCGTCCGGGGTATCAACGGTAGGTCCGGATGACGCATGTTCTTCGCCGGGCAAGTACACCTCGCCCACTGGTTTAATGCGTTCGGCAACAGCCGCCTGATACTCGCTAGCATCGCGTGTATAGATGCCCTGCGTCAGGTCGGACATTTTCATTGCCAACACGACGAATGCCAAAGCGACGGCGCCTATTACGCCGATTACGAGGGTATACATATCAAAGAATTTTTGATCCCGGCTCATTTACTGCTCCGCAGGGTTAGGAATATGGTTTGGCGGGCGATTATATATCATCAGCCCGTCAGGAACAGTGTCCCGCCTACTTGAGTAGCTCGTGATCTTTGGGCAACTGATGAGTCGCCCACATAGCCAGACGATGCTTGATGCTGGGCATCGAGATCTGCTCATTGGGAATGGGGCTGATCTTTTTGTCATGAACGAGCAGGCGATAGGCGTACTTGATCTTCAGATCGTGTGAGTCCGTAGAATCAAACTCGACCACGCCGCGCTTGACTGCTTCGTCCAGAACCAGTTCCAGTCCAATCTTGAGCAATGCTTTTTCGTTCTTGAGTTTTTTTGCCATATTGGCAACAGTCTACTACGCGGGCTGCGGTTCCGCGACGCCGACCGGGGCCATTATCTTGCCCATCAGTCGGAAACCGTGCCATAGGATAATCCACAATCCGGCCATTAAAGTGACGCCACTTATGGTGAAGGTGACAAGAAACGGTCGAATACCCAGCATCATCTCTTGAAACGACGAGCCGTCATATGTTCCCTTGCCGATACCGGCAAGTAGCAGGGCTACGAAGAAAATCGCGAGAGAAACATTGCTAAGCCAAAAGCCGGTGCGCAACTGCTTCGAGCATTTCGCATGAATTTCGTTGGGTAGTTCCTCGCGTATCACATAAAATACAGACGCGAGAAGAATCATCATGTTAATTCCGATGGTGCTGCCCATAGCGTGAGCTACGGTGATGTGCGTACCGTGCGTAAATAGGTTCAACGCCGGGATCGAAATAATAAGAGCTAAAGCAAGGTTAACAAATATCCAGATATCGGCAGCTATCAGGAAGCGATAGGCATTGCAGTGGCGGTTTTTTTGCCAGTCTGTAAGTGACGAACGCCAGTCCCAGATAATTTTTCCGAAAATATACAACTCGGTCATGCTAACCAGATAGGCGAAAGTGCGTATCCAGGGATCAGACGGAACAAGATAAGTGTGGTGTGCCCAGCCGAACATAAGATTGAACAGGCCGAGGAAGTAAAGGCCGAACGCCATTTTGGAGCGCGCATACTTATCGCAACCACTAATCTTCGTTGCCAGATATAAGCCGGTCCCGTAGACCAGCATGTTCCAGGAGCCGGTCAATGCGCCATACGATTTCCACTGCACCATAATTTCGCGGACCATGGTTTCGCGAAAGTACGGGATCAAATAGAGATGCGATTCCGCGTAGGTGATGAAAAAGAACACAATGCCTGTGCCCCACATCCAGTAGTACACGGGCCATGGTTCTTTATCCTGTCGTGCGGTATTGAAGTAGTTGATACCGAACAAAAGCCAGGTAAGGAAGATCGGCAGGCTTAAGATAGGTGGAAACTCGAAGTACTCGCGACCGCCAAAGCGGCCCGACAAATAGCAGACGATGATTGCCAGGCCCGTTAGCAGGAATACCCAATAGTGGAGGTCGACTGACTTACTGGAAAAAAGCGGCAGATTGCATTGTCGTGGCAGGTAAAAGTAGATGCCGCCGATAGAGATAAGAAAAATTGACGAGACGACCAGCGATACGTGCAGCGGCCGGGTTTTCGTGAACAAAAGTTCTTGCAGGAATTCCGGAAACAGAAACTGAAATCCGCCGATCACGCCAAACAGCATACCGCCGGCTAATGCCAGCATGCCGAGGCGCATGAATCGCAGACCACCAAAATGTGCGTTCGCGCTGCTCATCGTGGGTCATCCACTTGCGAGACATTGCCATTCCATTCAATTTTGTACTCTTCTGGTGGATAGGTTCCGGTTTGATCCACAAAGGCTA
Source organism: uncultured Woeseiaceae bacterium (assembly GCA_905480215.1). Lineage (GTDB taxonomy): Bacteria > Pseudomonadota > Gammaproteobacteria > Steroidobacterales > Woeseiaceae > UBA1847. Next base: position 24,658 of record CAJQPL010000034.1, read on the forward strand.
AATACGCCACCAATGCTGAAACTTCATCCGTGTCGAGATTGAAGTTAGGCATGCTCACCGTACCGGCAGCAATAAAAGCGCCTGAATAAGCCTCACCACGTTTGGAGATGACATTGGTGAGGTCCGGCCCCATGTAGCCACCGAGGCCGTAAAACTGATGACATGCAATGCAGTTTTTGTCTTGAAAAAGCTCTTGGCCGTGTCGAGCTTCTGCCGACATTGGGCTCGCGCTGGTTGCTGCGGTGCCGGTCGTATAGACGGTCGCAGAATAGATTACGAACGCAATACACAGCGTCGTCATGATGGCTCGTTTGTTGATCAGGCTATCCCCAAAAGCATGCTGGGCACCTTTGTGCCGGAGCGGCCAGTCTAAACCAGCGATGTTAGAATTGGGTCTCAAATGTTCGCCTTTATCATTAAATAAAAGAACTTTGTTTTATAAAACGATATAATTATCGAACAAAAGGAGTGCAATATGGATAGAAAAGATAAATTGATACTGGCGGCACTGCAAGATGATGCTACCCAAACTGTCAGCGAGTTGGCGGATCGGGTTGGGTTGTCGAAATCGGCTTGCTGGCGGCGTATCCAGATACTCGAAGAAAAGGGTATCATCGGCGCGCGCGTCACCCTGCTACAGCAAGAGAAGCTCGGGCTCGACTTGACTGTGTACTCGGCGATTCGAACCCACGAGCACACGGCCGACTGGTTCGATGGCTTCTACAAGATGGTGTCGTCAATGCCGAACGTAATGGAAGTGCATCGACTCAGTGGTGACATTGACTATTTGATGCGATCAGTCGTTCCCGACATGCGCAGCTATGATGAAATGTATAAAGAGATGATCTCCAATATTGATCTCTACGATGTCAGTTCGAGTTTCAGTATGGAGAAGATTAAATACACTACGGCACTGCCGTTGGATCACCTGTAAGACAGAGAGCTAATGACCTTAATTGAAAAGATATTTTTGGCGAGCTTCGCCGCGCTTGCCGCTTCGCAGCCAGTATCAGCGGATGCCATTTCTGGGTCAGATCAGTTCGATGAAGTTGTCGTAACGAGCCAGCGCAAAGAAGAACTGCAGCAAACGCATGCGGGAAATATTGCTGTGCTTGGTTCAAGCGCTATTGCGAATGTCGCCCATACTCATATTCATGAGTTGATGAGTCGTGTTCCTGGTGTGTGGGTGAGCCGTGGCAGCGGCCAGGAACACCTAACCGCTATTCGCTCGCCCGTCTTGACGGGCAACGGCTCTTGCGGCGCCTATCTGATGCTCGAGGACGGCATACCTGTTCGGCCCGCGGGTTTTTGTAACGTTAATCAAATGTTCGAGCTGCTGACCGAGCAAGCGGCTCGCATTGAAGTTATTCGTGGGCCCGCCAATGCGCTATATGGTTCCAATGCGCTGCATGGCGTCGTCAACGTCATCATGCCGCGCCCGGACGAATCGTTTTCTCCAGTGCTGGCACTGGAAGCAGGCGCGAACGAGTTCTATAGAGTCCGGGCCGATCTACCATTCGACGATGACGCCAACTATCTCGCGTCGTTAGTTTTTGCCGACGATGGCGGATTTCGTGACGACTCCGGTTATCGACAGGCAAAAGCGCATCTAAAAGGAGCGTGGACAGCATTTGGTGGTGACCTGGTTGTTGGTTTCTCTGCAACCGATCTCGATCAGGAAACCGCAGGCTTCATTCTTGGCGAGGACGCTTACAAAGACGAGAACATACGGACAACTAATGCGAATCCAGAGGCGTTTCGAAATGCGTCGAGTCAGCGCCTGTATGGATTATGGTCCCGTGAGTTCGATGGTAAGAGAATCGATATTCGACCATACCTGCGGCACTCCGAGATGCAATTCCTGCAACACTTTTTGCCCGGTCAGCCGTTGGAAGAAAACGGACAAAAAAGTATCGGATTTCTTTCGTCACTAAGCTTCGAAGCGGCTTCATCAGACGTCATTGTAGGCATCGATGTTGAATTCAGTGATTCGTATCTCTTAGAAAACCAGGATGGCCCAACACAGGGCTCGCCTTTTCTCATGGAAACACGACCGCAAGGGATGCACTACGACTACGATGTTGACTCGTTCGTAGTTTCGCCCTTCGTGCAAAGTTCATGGCAAATCAATGACAAGTTGCGTTTGCATGCGGGTGTACGCTTTGAGTACTTGCAGCACGATTACACCAACAACATGATAAGCGGAAATACCCGCGATGACGGAACCGTGTGCGGGTTCGGTGGTTGTCTCTACACACGTCCCGAGAGTCGTAGCGACGATTTCTCCAATACAGCGCCGAAATTTGCGGCCGACTATGCGCTGAATGAAACTACGACCCTGTATGCAAATCTGGCACGTGGTTTTCGAGCACCTCAGGCAACCGAGTTGTACCGCTTGCAAAATGGTCAGCTGGTATCAGATCTGAACTCGGAGCAGGTAGACAGCCTGGAGCTGGGCGTTCGGAAATCCTATGAACGTGTGAGTATCGATGCAGCGATTTACTCAATGAAAAAGAAAAACTCCGTTCTGCGAGACAGTGAGGGCTTCAATGTCAGCAACGGTAAAAGTCGACACAGTGGAATAGAGTTAGATGTCGATTGGCAGTGGCACGATAATTGGCAGCTGGCTGCCAACCTTAGCTACGGCGATCATAAATACGATTTCGACCTGGTCGCCGCACGCGGTGAGACCTTCGTTTCGGGTCGTGAAGTTGATACTGCGCCGCGCTGGTTGGGGAGCGCGGAGCTGACGTACGATGCCGGCAAGAGATTCTATGCAAGTCTGCAGTGGACGATGATTGGCGAATATTTTCTCAATGCTGAGAATACGGCGAGCTATCCTGGCCACGAATTGCTCAATTTACGCTTTGCATACGACTTGTCAGAGGCACTTGCTTTGCGCGTGCGCCTCAATAATATTGCCGACGATTTTGTGGCGGACCGAGCTGATTTTGCCTTTGGCAACTACCGTTACTTCCCGGGGCGCGGTCGTGAAATTTTTGCAGAGATTCGCTACACACCAAGGTAAACGCTGCAAAAAGCCTATATAGTGAAGCACAGCAAATCAGAGGGGATTTGCAATGACCGAAGACTCGCTTCATCAAAATTCATCTTATGGGCCGATTGCCGTCGCGATCTATCAGACGCTCGAGTCCTACAACGTAGACGCCTCGAAAGTCATGCGTGATGCGGGCGTTGATCTCGCTCATCTGAAAGATCCAACCGCCCGACTGAATCCGGTAGTGCATCGTAAGATTGTCGCCGATGCCGTTAAACTAACCGAAGATCCAGCATTTGGACTGCGCTTTTCCGATTTCGTCCATCCCACGACATTCCACGCGCTTGGCTTTGCGCTCCTTTCGAGCAGCACCCTGCGTGCTTTCTGTAAGCGATGGGTTCGTTATCACTCCTTTATCACAACGACGGGAGAGGTATCGATCGACGAGGGCGGAGAGGCCCCAGCTCTGGTGTTTCCGTCGGTCAATCCAAAATCTGAATCGATGGTGGGACGCGTCCTGATCGACGGGCAAATTGCGACCGTTCTTAAGCTAATCCGCTTTATGTATCGACCCGACTACAGCCCAGTGCGTGTGGATCTGACAAGCCCGAAGATTTCGGGTACGCACGGTATCTATCGAAACTACTTCGGGGCGAACGTAAGCTTTTCGCAGAAAAGAAACTGCATTTATTTCGAGCAAGATGTTCTTGACGCTAAATTGCCTGCTGCGAATGCCGAGTTAGCGCGACAGAATGATGAAGCAGTATTGAATTTTCTCGCACGACTTGATCGAGCCAATGTCGTTGCTCAAGTGCATGCGAAATTAATCGAGCTACTGCCTTCTGGCGATTGCAGCAAGGCCAAAGTGGCCAGTGCTCTAAACATGAGCGTGCGTACCCTCCATAATCGCCTCTCGGATTCGAATACGACCTACCAGCAGCTCCTTGACAGGACTCGCCGCGAACTAGCGGAACAGTACATGCGCCAGCCGAATATTTCGGTGAGTGAAGTGGCATACCTGCTCGGTTTCTCCGATTGCAGTAACTTTTCCAGAGCTTTTCATCGTTGGACGGGCCATTCGCCCAGTAATTTTCGCGATGCAGCGAATACGGAGCTCTACGCCGTTAAGTGAAGACCTGTCATTTGCCATCAAAGCACAGCGCATTGATATCGGCTGACGTTAAACTTTATGCATGACTCTGCCGTAGCCAGGATTTAGATGGGACCTCTCCACGGATTCAAGATTATTGAGATAGCGGGCATCGGCCCCGGGCAATTGTGCGGCATGTTGCTGGCTGACATGGGCGCGCAACTGATACGTATTGATCGGCCCGTCGATGCAGATCTTGGTATTGCGATGCCAACGAAACTCAATCTTATGAATCGCAGCCGACCGACTTTGGCGGTCGACCTCAAATCGAAGCAAGGCGCAGACCTGGTACTGCGTCTTTGCGAGGACGCGGACGCCATTTTTGAAGGCTATCGTCCCGGTGTCATGGAAAAGCTTGGACTTGGCCCGTCGGAGTGCATGGCGAAGAATGCCAGGCTGATTTATGGACGTATGACTGGTTGGGGACAGACAGGTCCGCTGTCCGATTCCGTAGGGCACGATCCGAACTACATCGCAGTGACTGGTGCATTGCATAGCATTGGCAATAAAGAACAACCGCCGCCTGTCCCGCTTAATCTTGTTGGCGATTTCGGGGGCGGCGCTTTGTATCTGGCAATGGGCATTCTGGCCGCATTGCTGGAGGCTAGCCGATCCGGGGAAGGGCAAGTTGTCGATGCAGCGATCGTCGATGGCGTTGCTTCAATGATGACTATGTTTTTCGGTCTGAAGGCCGGCGGATTGTGGACCGACAAACGTCAAGCCAATTTACTGGATGGCGCAGCACCGTTCGTGCAGAACTACGAAACCAAAGATGGTGGTTACATCGCACTCTGCGCGTTGGAGCAACGCTTCTACAAGGCTTTGCTCGAAGCCATGGAGATCACCGATATAGATGTCGCCGATCAGTACAAGCAGGAGCTTTGGCCTCAGCATGAAGAGAAATTCAGGCAAACAATAAGCCAGAAAACACGGGATGAATGGGCCGACATCTTCGATGGCACAGATTCCTGCGCCGCACCGGTACTGACAATGAGTGAAGCGCCAGAACATCCACACAGTGAGGCACGAAACTCCTTTGTCACGGTAGACGGTATAAAGCAGCCAGCTCCTGCGCCGCGTTTTTCGCGAACCGCGTCAGTGATTCAACACGGTCCATCCGAGCCTGGCGAGCGAGATTTGGATGCCTTGTCTGAGTGGGGCTTGAGCGAGTCAGAAATTAGCCGCTTATCTAAAGACGGCGTTTTGAAATCGAAGAGTGCCGCCTAGTCGGACGGTAATTTTCTGTTGACCGCATCCAGCGCGTCAACGTATTCCTCAAGCAGTCGATAAATTACATCACGACATGACTCGACCTGGTTGAGTTGCCCGATGACCTGGCCAACCGGATTCATAGCAACTTCCTGTGCCTTTTCGACACCCGCGTAAATCTCGGTGCGCCGCCGTGCATCTGCACTGATCATAAATTGCATAGGCATGCCCAGAGGTGTGGGCGTCGAATCGTCGTCCCAGGCATCAGTCCATTTGTTCTTGATCAGTCTGGCGTGTTTTCCTGTCCAGGCACGGGAGCGAACAGTGTCCTCACTCGTTGCTTTCAGATAGGACTCCTTTTGCGCTGGTTGCCCTTCCGCTTCCTCAACCGTTAACCACAACGATCCGGTCCAAACGCCAGCGGCGCCCATAGACATTGCGGCGAGCATTTGGCGACCAGATCCAACTCCACCTGCCGCGAGCATCGGTAGCGGTGCGATCGCATCAACAATCTGTGGCCAAAGAACAATGCTGCCGATTTCGCCGGTATGACCACCACCTTCGCCACCCTGGGCGACAACGAAATCGAGACCGGCATTCTTATGTGCAACGGCTTGTTTTACCTTACCGCACAGCGCGCCGATCAGACGGCCACTCTCGTGAACCATTTCGATAACGTCTGCTGGCGGTGTGCCGAGCGCATTCACGATGACCTTGCACTTCGGTCGCTTCAAAGCCTCCTTAACTAATGGCAGGGCAGTTGCATACGTTGCACCTGGCAATGTTGGCTCGGAATGCGATACGTCCGCAGGCATTTCGGGGACGCCGTGATCGGCCAAAAGATTATTCGCAAACTCGACATGTTCAGCGGGAATTTGTTGCCAAAGTTTTTCTTAGAGAACTTCTGCATCGACTTCCTCCATGCCCTCGTATTTCTGTGGAATGACGACATCGACGCCATAGCCACCTTCGACACGTTCATCGAGCCAGTTGAGTTCCTCAGCTAGTTGCTCAGGCGAAAACCAGCCCGCGCCCAAAACACCCATGCCGCCGGCGTTGCTGACAGCAGCGACGACATCACGGCAATGGGAAAAGGCGAATATGGCATGGTCCATACCGAGTTTTTTGGACAAGACTGAGATCATTACTAAATCGCTAAGCGGCCTTGTTTTGAGCTGATTCGCCCCGCCACGCCGACATCAAATCCGCTTCGCACAATTTCGCTGCAGCTACATGCTCTTCCTTGATGTGTCCGTATCCTCTGATCTGCTCTGGCACTGACGCAATTTGGACGGCGAGCGAGTGATTGTCGTTATCCAAGCTCTTGAGCAACTCCGAAATCGTGTTCTCATAGTCAACAATAAGTTGGCGTTCCATCTTTCTTTCATCAGTACGACCGAAGAAATCAAAAGCAGTGCCGCGTAAGAACTTGAATTTCGCAAGTAGTCCAAACGCCGGCATCATCCAGGCGCCGAAGGTCATTTTCTTCGGCAGGCCTGTTACTTTGTCTTTCGGTGCAATAGCCGGAGGCGAAAGATTGAATTCCAATTTGTAGTCGCCTTCGAATTGCTCGGCTAATTTTCGCTTGAATTCCGGGTCGGAGTGTAAGCGTGCCACCTCATACTCATCCTTATAGGCCATCAACTTGAAAGCATACTTGGCAACAGCATCGGCCAGTCCGGAGACTGCAAACGACTGTTCAGCTGTTCGCGTCTTGTTGACCAAATCACGATAGCGACCCGCGTATGCTGCATTTTGATAGTTTGTTAAGTCTGCAGAGCGTCGCTCTATGACTTCGTCGAGGGTTAGATCGGCATAGGGCTTGGCGCCGGCCTTTCCGTCTACCAACTTAAGGACGGAGTCCAGGTTGTGCGCCGCCCGTCTGCCCCACTCAAAGGCATCTTGATTCCATTCAACTTTGACGCCGTTTAGGGCAATAGACTCGAAAATTGAGTTCCTGGCTAAAGGGATAAGCCCTTTCTGCCATGCATAGCCAACCAGAAACAAATTGCTCGCGATTGAGTCGCCGAGCAACGCCGTAGCAATTCTCGTTGCCTCCAAAAAGGTCGCGTTGTTTCCCAGTGTGTTGATCAATCGGTTCTTCAACGTGACTTCCGGGTAAACAAGGTCCGGATCACGCGTAAAGTCGCCGGTGATCGTATTGTGGGTGTTGATGATTGCTTTGGTGCGCTCGGGGTGGCAGGTCTCGAGAATGCCGTCCCCACCGATGACCAGCATGTCGCAACCAATAAGCAGGTCAGCGGTGCCGGCATTGATACGTGCTGAGCTAATGTCGTCAGGCGATGTCGCGATGCGAATGTTTGCCGATACGGCGCCACCCTTTTGTGCAAAGCCAAGTTGCTCAACACTTGATGTGGCCTTGCCTTCGATATGTGCAGCCATGCCAAGCATTGCGCCGATCGTAACCACCCCGGTTCCGCCAACACCGCCGACCACGATGCCGAACGATTCGCCTTTCGGGATCGCGGCAATGCTCGGCTCCGGAATTACGGCCGCTACTGCTGATGTCTTGTCAATTCCTGCACCCTTACGCACGCTGCCGCCGAGCACCGTAACGAAGCTTGGGCAGAAACCGTTGTTGCAGGAGTAGTCCTTGTTGCAAGAAGACTGATCGATCTTACGTTTCTTGCCGAACTCGGTGTCTATTGGTAGCACTGAAACGCAATTCGATTTCTTGCCGCAGTCGCCGCAACCTTCGCAGACGCGATCATTGATGAACATGCGTTTGGCGGGGTCCGGAAACGTTCCGCGTTTTCGTCGCCGACGTTTTTCAGCGGCACAAGTCTGGTCGTAGACCATGATAGATACGCCTTCGACTTCTCGTAACTCGCGTTGCACCAAGTCGAGGTCATCGCGATGGTGCACAGTAGTGCCGGATGCGAAATCGACATCGTTGCCGTATTTCTCAGGCTCGTCGGTTACGACACAAATTCGTTCGATACCTTCGTTACGCACCTGTCGGGTGATTTGCGGCACCGTAAGCTGACCATCAACTGGCTGGCCACCGGTCATCGCAACTGCGTCGTTGAAAAGAATCTTGTAGGTAATATTGACCTTGGCGGCGACCGCAGAACGAATAGCCAGTGTCCCGGAATGGTAATAGGTGCCATCGCCGAGTTGTTGAAAGATGTGCGGTGTCTTAACGAATGGCGCCTGTCCGATCCAGGTCGCGCCTTCGCCGCCCATTTGCGTATACGTATAGACCTCGCGGTCCATCCAGTTGGCCATAAAGTGACAGCCAACCCCACCATACGCACGACTACCATCCGGTACGCGCGTCGATGAATTATGCGGACAGCCAGAACAGAAGTATGGCAATCGCGCAAGATCCAATGCCTCTCGATCTGCGACAGACTTTAGCTGTTTGTCCAGGAACGCAATGCGTGCACGTACGCGTTCGCTATCGTGAAACGGTTGTAAGCGCGCAGCGATTACCCGAGCGATTTTGTCGGGGCTCAGGTCGCCGATGTCATCGACCAGAATTTCGCCGGACTCATCGCGTCGGCCAACAATGTTGGGCCGGCGTCGCTCAGGTAGGCCATAACAAACATCGCGCAACGCGTTTTCGATTTGCTGGCGCTTGTCTTCAACGACCAGGATTTCATCGAGGCCTTCGGCAAATTCTGCGTAGGTTTCACGATCGACCGGAAACGGCATGGCGACTTTGAGAATACGAATCCCCAGCGCGGATAACATATCGTCATCAAGGCCAAGGTCTTTCAACGCCTGTAATGTATCCCGCCAGGTCTTACCCATTGCAGCGATACCAATGCGCGCCTTATTGCTGTCGTGACTAATGCGATTCAGCTTATTGGCGCGTGCGAAGGCAACAGCAGCGGGCAGCTTATAGCCGCGCATGCGAATCTCCTGCAGCGACCAGTTGTCTTGCAACCGCGCACTGACACCGTCAGCCGGAAAATCGAATTCGGGTAGCACAATCTTGATGTGATCGTGGTCCGCGTGAATGGACGCTGCCGTTTCGATCGTTTCAGGCAATAGTTTGTATCCGACCCAAGCGCCGCAGAAGCGTGACAAGGCGATTCCAAACAAGCCGAGATCAAAGACCTCCTGAATGTCGGCCGGATAGAGAATCGGCATCAACAAATCTTCGAACAAAAGCTCTGAATGGTAAGGGTCAACGGTAGAGCGCATCGCAGGATCATCGCCCGCCAGAATTAGTACGCCGCCGTGCTTAGATGAGCCGTGGAAGTTTCCCTGGCGCATTGCGTCCATGCTCTGGTCGAGTCCAGGCCCTTTGCCATACCACATCGAAAATACGCCATCGTAGTTGGCGTCGTTGTAGTAAGTCGCTTGCTGCGTTCCCCATACGGCGGTCGCGGCCATGTGCTCATTGGTGGCCGGCCAGAAGTGAATGTGATCTTTCTTGATTTGCTCCTCGGCGCGCCACAGCTCGACATCGATTGCGGTCATTGGCGAACCGCGATAGCCGGAGATAAATCCGGCGGTATTGAGCCCTGCCCTTAGATCGCGGCGGCGCTGGATCATCAACAGTCGAAGAATTGCCTGTGTACCTGTCAGATAGATACGACCCTTGTCGAGTTCGTACTTGTCGTTAAGGCTGACAACGCTGCTTTTCATTCAACAAGCTCTAGTTCCGCCTCGACCTCGACCGGAATCGAGAACGGCAATTGCGCCACTCCTATGGCAGATCGGGCCGCCATACCGCACTCTCGCCCGAAGATTTCGATAATCTGATTCGAGAATCCATTGATGACTGGCGTTTGTTGATTGAAGCCCGGCGCCGAGTTGACCATGCCGAGCACTTTGACCCAGGACTGTATTCTGTCGAGGTCGCCCAACTCACGTTGCAGGGTCCCAACCATGGTTAACGCGGTCTTACGCGCGGCTTCGATACCCTGCTCCAAGGTGAGCTCGGTGCCCACCTGACCGAGCGGTTGCGCGATAGACCCGTCGGTTTCCTGCGGTCCATGCCCGGAGACAATGACTCGGCGTCCGCTTATCTTGAGCATGACCAGTGGCACATCGACGCCCGGCGGTATTTGCAACGCCGCAGGTAATTCCAGTCCGAGTTCAGCAATTCGTTGCTCGATTTTTCCACTCATGCCAGTTGTCCATCAATTCCGAGAACTTGAGCCTTCAGTATTCATGATCCAGGCACCTTAGTCTGGTTATTTCGAGCAGAAATTCAGTCCGTGTCGACGCTGATGATAGTGCCAATGCAGGATTCGATAGAGAATTAGTGCCATAGACTGCTAGTCTTGCCGCTATGCATATCATCGTAATTGGCGCGGGATTACTGGGTGTATCGACGGCCTATTTCCTGAAGCGCAACGGCGCGGAAGTTACTGTCCTTGAGAGCGACGATGCGCCGGCGATGGGTGCCAGCTACGGCAACGGCGGCTATGGACAGGCCAGCGTCGCAGATCCGTGGAATGCCCCCGGAATCAACAAAGTATTTCTTGCAGCGTGGATGAACAGTTTGAGCGGGCGCGCCGAGCAATCCGCATTCGTGGCTCGAACTCGCGCTCTGCCGGGCCTAATGCCGTGGGGTATAAAGTTCCTGCGCCACGCCAAAGCCGACATCTATCTAAAGCACACGATCGAAAACTCACAGCTCGCGCGATATACGCGCGACGTGCTCGAAGAAATTGACGACGCCGAGCAATTTTCCTACGCAAAGTCCGACGTGGGTGGCCTCATAATTTTTCGGGATGACCAGTCGCTGGCGGGCTATGTTGAGTTAAGTAAAAAGGTTTGTGCAAACGACATGCCGTACGAGGTATTGGATACAGACGCGTTAGTGAAAAAAGAACCGTCACTTGCTGGAATAAGAGATGTGCTCGTCGGTGCGGTGCATTTCCCTGACGATCCGGCAGGCAATTCTCGCGTGTTTTGCGAGCAGCTGGCAGAAGCCGCGACCAGTCGAGGTGCCACGTTTAAATATGGCGTGGCGGTGTCGAGCATCGAATGCAGGCAATCGGGCGTGAGCATTAAAACCCGTGGTGGCGAAATTCGCGGCGATGCGGTCGTAGTTGCAGCAGGTACAGGCTCCCGGCAACTCGTACGTCCACTTGGCATACGGCTGCCAATTGCGCCGGCAAAAGGTTATTCGATTTCTGTGCCGATGAATGATTGGCGAGAACGCCCGCGACATGTCATTGCTGACATGGGTGTGCATGCTGGCGTCAATCCGATGGGCGATATTCTCCGCGTTGCCGGTACGGCTGAGTTCGCTGGAATGAGGCCGGGCATCAGTAAGGAACGTATCGACTATCTCGTGCAATTGACGGCGCAAATATTTCCGGAGTTTGCAATGACAATAAATCGTGACGAAATCGATCCCTGGGCAGGTTTTCGCCCGTTGAGCGCTGACGGATTGCCTATGCTCGGCTCGACGAACGTTGATAACGTGTATCTTAATACCGGTCATGGCGGTCTCGGCTGGTCACAAGCCGCGGGTTCCGGGAAAGCGGTAGCCGATCACATCTTTGGCAAGAGCGGTGCCTACGATATCTCCGAGTTTTCAGCAGGACGATTTAATTGATGAATGATTCTTACTTTTATCGCGTCTTACTTGTGCCAGCGGCGGTGTTCCTGTCGGTTGTGTTTGGTGCGTCATACGGATCGGGACGCGAAGTCGTTCAATTCGTGAGTATCAACGGCCCAACAGGCGGGCTGGTCTCAGTTCTGACCGTCGCGACTGTCTACGCACTGTTGCTTGCTATCAGTTTCGAGATTGCAAGAATGTTCAAGGCGTTCGAATACGTTGGCTTTTTTAAAGTTCTTCTGCGCCGCGGCTGGTTTCTTTACGAAATCGTCATTCTTATCGGCATGATCATCGCGCTTTCAATAACGACAACTGTTGGCGGCACAGTACTCGAAGACCATTTCGGCATTGCCGTGTGGATTGGCAGTCTCCTCATATTTGGATTCGTTGTTGTGCTTAATTATTACGGGCAAAAGATTGTCGAGAAATCGATGATGCTGTCCGTAGCTGCGTTGTTCGTTGTATTGGCGATACTGGTCGCGCAACTTGTGTCAGGTCACGTCGATCGAGTTGTCGAGGCGTTCTCAACGCAGGAACATATAACCGGCGGTGTCATGACAGGGTTGAAATACGCGGTAAGCAATGGCGGTTATCTGCCACTGTTGTTGTTTTGCGTCATTGGTCTTCAGTCTCGACGTGAAGCATTTACGGCCGGCATTTTTGCCGCATCGATTGCTGTTATTCCGGCAATTGTTTTTCACTTTTCATTCATGGTTGGCTATCCGTCGATCATCGATGAGCGATTGCCGGCCTATTGGCTGTTCCAGAATGTCAGCACGCCTTTCATGCTCAATGTCTACGTAGTCGTCATGTTCGTCCTGGTCGCGCAAACGGGTGTTGGGTTGCTGCAGGGGCTAATTCAGCGATTAGATAGTTGGCAGAGAAATCGCAGCGGCCAGCCGATGACCAAGCTCGGCCATGGCGGCGTTGCCGCATTCATGATCGCAACCAGTCTCGCTCTAGGCAGTATGGGGATTGTCGCGCTGATACTGCGAGGTTATACGATCATGTTCTATAGTTTCATTGTCGTCTACATCGTGCCGCTGATGACATACGGAATCTATTTGGTGGTTCGGGGTAAACCCACTTCCGACTCAACTATTACAGGTCCAAATATTCCTGAAACCAGGCCACTTGCTTCGCAATAGCGGCCTTGCCTTCCTTGGAGTCCGGGTAGATATAGGGAAAGCAATGCGGCATGCCATCGTAGAGGTCCAACTTGGCTGTCTGTCCTGCGGCTTCCAGAGCCTGAAACATGACCAGCGAATCGCTGAGCAACATTTCCTTACCGCCAGTTTGAATGAGCGTTGGCGGCATGCCATCGGCGAGGTTTGGGTCCAGATTTGGCGAGATTACCGGATCGCGATAATTTTCAATGCCGAGAATCTTCAGCACCTTTCGCACATAAGCCTCGCGCGCAATAACCGGGTCCTGCCCCTCGAGTGTAATCCAGGTATCGTTGGTCATCGTGAAATCGATCATTGGTGAATTTGCCACGACAGAGCCAGGTATAGCTTTGCCACGATTGCGCAACTCATTTGAAACAGCTAGTGCGAGATGCCCACCTGCGGAACAACCGAATAATCCGATGTCGTCGGCATCAAAATCATGGTCATCGACGAGATGATCAAAAACGGCGATATTCTCGTCGATCATTCGTTATTGTTGAAAAGTCTTGCTATGGACTCATAGCAGATAGTTATTCGTACTCCGAGCTTGTCAAAAAAAGTGAGCCAGGAATGAATCGATCAACTGTCCTGTAGGAATGTACGAACCTTTGGGACACTTCGTGTATTTTGATTCATACGGAGGGTTCAGCGATGAAAGCGAAGGAAAGAGAAATACGGCGCTATGGAAGGCGTCGATGCGCCAGAGATTGAGTGTGAGAACAGTGGTTCAATCGTCGCGGCCCTTGAGCAACTGCTACCCGAGCAGGAAACCTACGGTGTGGTTGTCGAATATGGCGTTGTTGAACTCGCACAAGTCATCAAGGCTCTAATAGCCGATAACTGGCTCAATAACAAAGGTGATCCCGAATCCGAACAGGGTCGTCGTATTAAGCGGGAGAATCTCGACACCTTGTACGGCAATAACACCGACTGGAAGAACCGTGTTTGGGCTCACAGTTCCTGGTTGTTGGAGAAAACTGTTGGCGGATTGAGAGCCCTGCCCGATTAACGCCTCGTTTCAGTAATCGAGAAGGCACGATAAAAACCGGAGCCAGCGAACTGGCTCCGGTCTGATTTCGAGACGATCGTTCCTTCTTAAAATCTATTTGGTACCGAAACTGTAGCGACCTTGTAATGTGATCGTCCTTGGAGGTTCCAGGTATCCAAGTACAGTAGGGCTAAGGAATTGATTGAAAAAGGTTTGCGATGCACCCAGGACTTTCTCATCGCCGAGGTTGCGGCCAATAACTGCAAGGCTCCATTGACCATCCTGCGTTTCGATACCGATGCGGGCGTCGACCTTGGTCCAACCGTCCTGTTCGCCAGCCGGTTCCAGTGCCGCATCAGTGAAATAACCGTCGCTAAACGATACGCTCAGGTCTGCCACAAAATTCAGCGTGCTGCCCATAGGTACGCTGAAATTGGCGTACACGTTTCCGGAGGAATCGGCGGCAAGTGGTAACGGACGACCGGATTGGTCGCATGGGCTTGCCAGTCCACTTTCGATGCTGCAAGTACCATTCACAAAAGAGTCGTACCCCACGTCCTGGAACGCAAGTGCGGCACCCAACAGCAGGTTGTCGCTCGCTGCGAAGCGCAAATCCATTTCTACTCCGCTTGAGGATGCGGTCGCAGCATTGGTAACTCGCTGAATAATAACCCCTGTACCATCAGTAGCAGGGGTGAAAGTATTGACCTGAAGATCGTCAAATTCGGTGTCGTACGCTGCGATATTGAATTCGAGCCGATCATTCATCCAGTGGGATTTCATGCCGACTTCGTAGCCAAATACTTCTTCAGGCTGATAGGCCTGATCGGCTGGCGTCCAGGCCGCTGTTGGATTACGTGTTGCCGAAGTAAAACCACCTGCTTTGGCGCCTTCGCCTGCCTTTATATAGAACATGACGTCGTCATTCGCATCCCATTGAAATGCGATTTCCGGTAGCACATGATCGTCACTCTGGCTAAAGTCGATGCCCGGTAGGGCTGGATTGGAATTACAGAGACCGAGTGTTCCTGGTAACGGTGTCGGGGTGAAAACTCCGGTATCGATATTGATGAGACCACAAGGAACTGTATAAGCCGACTTCTTTTCTTCATCGCTGTACCGTACGCCTGCCGTTATTCTGAACGTATCGCTAACATTCCAGGTCGCCTGGCCGAACAATGAGACAACGTCTGATTCCTGGGTAAAAGTTGATGATGTAAAGACGCTGACATTTGCGCCGAATGGTCCGGCAGCACTCAAAAGTCCGCCGAACAGCCCAGGCTGATACGCCGCAGCGTTTTCGTTAAAATTCACCCAGTTATGAGTGTATGCGCCAATGAGCCAGTCAACCGTATTTCCCTGATTGGACGTCAGGCGAACCTCAAATGCATCCTGGTCAAAATTCTCGTCGATGCTTGAATCCAGAAAAGCAACTGCCAGAGTATCCAGGTCAACCGTGATGTCGTACTCGAAATCAGAATGTCCCGCCATAAAGCTGAGTGTTGAGTTCTCAAACTCGTAATCGACGTTTAACAATATGGTATCCAGCTGAGTGGATTGTCTTGAGCAAGTATGAGGGAACGTTCCTGCCACGGACATGGAGTTCGGGAAGCCCGATGAGTCGGTTTGGCAGCCGTTCGATGAACGTGTCCAGTTCAAAACTCCGTCAGTCGGTTCTGCAGCGTCTGCCGCGGCGAAGATTGCCCGGCCGTCACTAAATACCTCGCCAGTATTGCCATCCATATCCCGCTCGGCGGTCTCGTATTTCAGCGAGATTGTTGAACGATCACTCGGCGTCCATACGGCGGTGATTCTGGCAAGAGTGTCGTCGACGTCACCTTCGTCGGTGCCCGTGAAGGAATTCTCATAGTAGCCGTCGCGCTGGCCAACCTTCACTGCCGCCCGAATCGCAAACGAATCCGACAAGGAACCGCCGGCAATTGCCGATATACTGCCTCCACCGAACTCCATCTCGGCATCAGCGGTAAGGTCGAGTGTAAACGGGTCTCCGGGCATTGCCTTGTTTGTAACAATGCTGATCGCACCTGCGGTCGAATTGAGTCCATGAATCGCCGATTGTGGACCACGCACAACTTCAACTTGTGATACGTCGAAGAATGGCGACTGATACTGGCGGCTTCGAGGCATGTAGAAACCGTCGATGAACATGCCCACTGATTGTTCGAAGCTACGTTCCTGACCAGAACCAAGTCCGCGAATCGCGATCACCTGGGTCGTAATACCGTAAGCAACGTTCAGATTTGGGATCGTGCTCTGCAATTCGGTAAAATCGGTAATTCCAAGGTTCTCCATGTATTCGCCAGACACAATTTCTATGGAAAGCGGAATATTCTGCGGACTTTCTTCGCGTTTGGTTGCTGTAACAACGATCTCGTCCAGCGCGGACTGCGCCGATGCGACCGACGGGCTTAACGCTACACTCGCAAACAGTCCTAGCAGTGACACGAATTTGAAACGATTGTGTATCATTCGGATGACCCCCATTTGTACAATATGACCCGGCGATTGTAGTCCGGTGCGTACTTTCTCTCAGACTAGATATTAGTCACCGTCCGATGCTGTCGCTGGTCATTTGCGACATCATGCCATTCTCTTCGTTCATGGCTGATTTGCCCTTGCTACTGTTTAATTGCCTCATTTGATAAGGTGAAATAAAGAAAAATAGGCGAGACTGACGGCGGTTAAGGCTACCCTTAGATTTCTCGTAAGGTCACAAATGGCGAATAAAAAAGATAATCGAAGCCTTGGAAAGTTGACTCCGGCGATCAATGTCGATGATGTAAGGCTATTGGCTCAACGACGATTGCCGAAATTCATTTTCGACTATCTGGACGGCGGGGCTGACGACGAATACACACGTCGAGAAAATCCTGATTCATTTAGGGCATTGTCGCTAATACAGCGCGTCCTGATCGACGTTGGTAATATCGACACGTCAACGACAATCCTTGGAATGCCGACGTCCGTCCCATTTATTCTGTCATCGACTGGAGCGAGCCGCTTCTACCATTCGGATGGTGAACTCGCAGTTGCGCGAGCAGCAGCCCAGTCTAATGTCATCTATGGGACGACGTCGTCTGCAATGTATTCATTGGAAGACGTGGCGGCAGTCGCGCCGTCACCGCGGTTTTTTCAGGTTTATGTTTTTAAAGATCGAGAAGTTACACGAGAGATCATTTCACGCTGCAAGGCCTCAAATTACGACGCAATGTTTCTGACTGTTGATTGTTCGACGGCTGGAAACCGCGAACGCGACATTCGAAATCAACTTTCTATACCGCCAAAGATTACACCGCGAATTCTGTGGCAATTACTGAATGCCATGCCCTGGACAATTGACTACTTGACGCACTCGAAGTGGCGTTTTCCAAATATAGAAGAGTATGTGGATAACTCAACGATGGGTGACTTTGATTCTGCTGCGGAGTGGTTTGCCGATCAGCTGGATACGAGCTTTACCTGGGAAGACGCAGCTGCGTTGCGATCGGACTGGGGCGGTCAGTTCGTAATTAAGGGTATTACCAGTGTTGAAGATGCAAAACTGGCAGCCGAGATCGGCGCTACAGGTATTGTCGTCTCCAATCACGGCGGTCGTCAGCTCGATCATGCACCAACAACACTCGAAGTCCTTCCGGAGATTATCGAAGCAGTCGGCGATCGTCTGGAGGTGCTTGTAGACAGCGGTTACCGTCGCGGTACCGACATCATCAAGGCATTAGCGCTAGGTGCAAAGGGCGTGTTACTGGGTAAGGCTTATCTTTACGGCCTTGGGGCCGGAGGCGAAGCGGGCGTAACTCGCGTGGTCGATATCCTGCGTGGCGAGCTCGAGCGCGATATGACTCTGCTGGGCTTGACGTCGATTGACCAGATCACAAGCGATTGCGTGCGTTGGCGAGATCCGCGATTTCTGCGTTAGTAGACGCGACTGCTGTATTGCACCTATTGATAATGCGTTTCATGAAAGTAGCGAGATAATCCCGATATGAATAAAATTCTATTGCTATGCATATTGGCTGCCTCGCCTTCACTGGCAGATTCTGTCGTCATTAACAACGTCAACGTATTTGATGGCGAGTCAGAAGATCTAATTCTGGGTGTTAGTGTTGTCGTGACAGACAACAAGATTGTCGGTTTCGGTGGCGACGCCATAGCACCGACCGATGCAATGGTAATTGACGGCGGTGGTCGAACGCTGATGCCCGGCTTGATTGACGGCCATACTCACCTTTCCATAGTTGCCGGCCCGCGTGAACTACAACAAATGCAGTGGGACGAAATTGGCGCGAAAATGGGCGTACGCGCAACCGATACATTGATGCGTGGTTTTACAGCTGTTCGCGATCTTGGTGGTCCGGTGCAGGGATTAAAAATTGCTGTGGACGATGGCACTGTTGTTGGGCCGAGGATATTCCCCTCTGGTGCAATAATTTCGCAAACATCCGGCCATGGAGACTTTCGCGAACCGACTGACCCACACCCTTTCCTGGAGGGCGGTTCCTCACAGATGCAGGAGTTGGGGTACTACCGGATCGTCGATGGTACTGATCAGGTAATGGCTGCCGTTCGAGAGAATCTTCGCAAAGGTGCGACACAGGTCAAGCTGATGGGCAGCGGCGGTGTGGGGTCGGAGTTCGATCCGATTGACTCTGTGCAATTTCGGCCCGAAGAAATACGTGCAGCAACAGACGTGCTTGCTGACTGGGGCACCTACGCCGGGTCGCATTTGCACAATGACGCAGCGATAACGCGCGCGCTTGAGAACGGTGTTCGAAGTATTGATCACGCTTCGCAGATGACGGACGAAACAATGCGCCTGCTAAAGAAAAAGGGCGCATATATGAATCCGCAGTACGGATGGAATGTGTTCGTGATGTCGGCCGGCTTCCTGACAGAAGCACAGAAAGAAAAGGCAGCAATTGTCATCGACAACCTGGACAGCAATATTGCGCTAATCAAGAAGCACAATATTGAAATCACGTTCAATGTCGATGCGTTTGGCGGTTACGAACTTTGGTCGAACCTCTACGCAGCCGAACTGACGGAGCGACAAAAGTTTTTTTCCAATTACGAAATCATGCGGCAATTGACTTCGGTAACGGCCGGGCTTTTGGAGATGTCGGGTAAGCGCAATCCCTATCGCGGCAAGCTCGGCGTGATTCGTGAAGGCGCACTAGCCGACCTAATTCTTGTCAACGGTAATCCGATGGAAGATGTATCCATCCTGGCGGACCCGCAAAACAATATCCCGTTGATCATCAAAGACGGCAAAATCTACAAGAACACGCTGCGCTAGGCGGGTCATGGACTTTCGACTCTCTGATGAACAGCAGATGGCGGTGGATTCGTTTCGCCGCTTTCTGGAGGACGTGATTCGGCCAGCGATTGCTGCACATGACGATACGTTCATTCCGAAAGATGAGATGCAAGGGCTGCTTAAGCAATTGCTGCAGTTTGGCATGGGCAATGGTCTTGCGTCTGAAGCGGACGGCGGCATGGGTCTTGATCCCGTCACCTTCGGCTTGCTGTTTGAGGAGCTCTCGCGCGTATCGCCAGATGTTGCAATCGTTGTGCTTATTCAGGAAGAAACAGGTCTCTTGCTGTCGGCGGCTTCCGACGAGCTAAAGGCCCAATACCTCGGGCCACTTCTCGAAGGCGACAAGTTCGGCTCTATTGGCATTAGCGAGCCTGCGGTTGGCTCGAACATTGCCGACATCAAGTGCCGGGCGAAAGTCGATGGCGACGATCTGTTGATCACTGGTGAAAAGCAATGGATTTCTGGCGGCCACTATTCCGACTTTAACGTCACTGTTGCACGCGAGTCCGATGATGGTGCCGCTGGCATAGGCCTCTACCTTGTTGATCGAGCACAGGGCTATGAAAGCCAGAATATTCCGAAGCTAGCGCTGAACCGACAGTCCACAGCGCAGCTGTTCTTCGACAAGGTCCGAATTCCGAAATCACAGGTGTTGTTTCCGCCCGGACAAGGCTTGAAAAGACTAATGACCTTGTTGGAAGGATCACGACCCCTGGTTGGCCTCATGGCAGTGGGTATTTCACAGGCCGCGCTCGACTATTCCATAGCCTATGCAAAAGAACGTAAACAACACGGCAAACCGATTGGCGCACACCAATTGATTCAGGCACGCATTGCCGAAATGGCAGTAAAGGTCGAGGCGTCGCGGTTGATGCTATTCAAGGCGCTTGACCAGGTGGGACGCGGTATTCGCAGCGACTTTCAAAGCGGCATGGCGAAATATTTCGCAGCCGAGGCTGCAATTGAAATTATTCGTCATGCGATGGCGATACACGGTGGCAATGGTGTAACTCGAGAATTTCCGATCGAGGAGTTGTATCGAATTGCACCCATCTTGACGGTGACCGAAGGAACGCCAGAAATGCAGAAGTTAATTATTGGGCGCAGCCTGCTTGGCATGCCGGCGTTCTAGGAGATCGAGTGAGTTTAGCGATAATAGGCATTGCCGAAGTACCTACCAAACGTGATCCTGAGCGTACTCGCTGGGACATGCTGACAGAGGTTTGCATCGGTGCGATTCGTGACGCCGGCGTTGATAAAGATGAAATTGAAGCCGTCATATCCGTGAACCCAATGGCACAACCGCAAATGGCGCTCGATATGGCGCTTGGTCGTGTTCCGGAAGTACTTGGACTAAAGGGCTGCAAAGACATCTGTGTTCTTAACGCAGGTGGAACGTCAACAACAAACTGTTTACGACTCGCGAAATATTTTCTTGAGAATGGCCAGGCGAAATTTGTGCTCATTCCTCACACCACCGTGCAGTCGGATATTCCGACTCAGGAATTGATCAATTTCTTTGCGACCGCGCCACTCGACATGCAGTGGGAGTATCCCTACGGCGTTACGTTTAACGGTGCGATGGGACTCATCACCAATCGCTACATGCATGACACCGGAGCTACCGCGGAAGAAATTGCTGCCGTAACCGTTTCGCTAAGAGCGTGGGGTGCTCTGGACCCGAATTCAATTTTCTATGGCAAGCCCGTAACGCTGGAACAGGTTATGGAATCGCGGATGATCAGCACGCCCTTACATGCGAAGGAGTGCAATCTTCTCGCCGACGGTGCCGGTGCAATGGTCGTTACCACACACGAGATCGCTCAGGAGTTAGGTAAATCAGCGGCCTATGAGCTTGGACATGGCGTCCGATTCACTGGCGCCACACCGGTGCTACGTAAAGATCCGTACTTTGTCGAGGCGTATCGCGAGTCCAGTCAGGATGCATTGAAGCAAGCCAATCTGGGCATAAATGATATGGATCTTCGCCAGATATACGGCGCGTATCCGTTCACACAATGCAGTGCGCTCGAAGGTTACGGTGTTTGCGAGCCGGGTGAAGCCGCGAAAATCTGGGCCGAAGGTCGTTGTGGGCCAGGTGGCGACCTACCTTGTACGACAATGGGAGACGCGACCGGTCGAGGACATACAGGCTCAGGCGTGAGCATGGCCTTCTATCTCGAGACAGTTCGGCAGTTAAGGGGCCAGGCCGGTGAACGCCAGGTAAGCGATTGCAATCATGCGTTGATTACAACCTCGGGTGGGTCAGTAATGAACACGGCGACGACAATCTTCGGGAGTGCACCGCGATGAGTGACTACAAAAAGCCATTGCCGGTTGTACAGCCATATTCTCAGGCCTTCTGGGATGGTACAAAGCAAAACAAACTATTGATACAGACGTGTGGTGACTGCAAGGCGACGATCTTTTTCCCACGACAACAGTGTCCGGATTGTTGGTCTACCAATCTAGGTTGGATGGAAGCTAGAGGGACCGGAGAAATTTACGCCTTCTCCATCACCTACGAAGGTGTTGAAGCTGCATTTGTAGAGGATTTACCTATTGTGCTCGCCTGGGTCGATCTTCCGGAAGGTATTCGCATGCAATCCAATATCATCGAGTGTGATCCGGACTCCATCGAGATCGGCCAGCAGGTCGAAGTGGTCTATAAGAAGATCAATGACGATATTACCTTGCCATACTTCCGTCCGATTTCGTGACCAATGAGTGAAGCGTCGTGGGGGATGTATGGCAGCTGGCAGGAAGCTGAGAATTTTCTCGGTAAGGTGATCGGCCAGGATGTTGCCGTTGATGCAGTCGAATTAGGTTCGATTCGCCGCTGGCTGGAACCCAAAGAATTCGCCTGTGAATTACACACCGATGCAACGGTCGCGAAGAGCGCCGGTTTTGATGATGTCGTGGCACCCAGCACAATGGTGTTTACCTATGGCCTGCCTGCTTATTGGGCGCCCGGCGACGGACATGCGTCCATGGGCGACGAGCCGCGGCAAATTCCGATTCCGGTAATCTTTAATGTGCCAGCGCCGTGCACATTGAGCTTTGCATCGAATATTGATATGGAGTTTTTCGAGCCGATGACTGTCGGCGATGTAATCACCCGAACCAGTCGACTGAAGAGCATTGAGCACAAGGAGCTACGGGTTGGTAAAGGCGCATTCATGGCACAGGAAGACACGTATACTAACCAGCGAGGCGAGAATGTAGCGTTAGTCTTGCTGACTATTTTTCGATTTACACCGCCTGAAAAGAGCCGTGACTCGGAATGAATGCTAATACTCAGCGCAGCTTCGAATCGGTGTCGGTGGGTGACGAGTTATCGCCAATCTCAATCCCGATAACACTACAAAGACTGGTTATGGAGGCAGGGGCAAACCGAGATTTCTCGTTGATTCACCACGACCGGGATGTGGCGAGATCAACAGGCGCTGCTGACGCCTACATGAACACCTTCTTTATTTCCGGCATGTTCGAGCGATTGTTGCGCGAATGGATGGGTTACACTGGCCGCTTGAACAAGATCACCAATCTGCGGATGAAGGTATTTAACGTGGTTGGCGATACGGTGACCTTTAACGGACGAGTATCTGAGCTACTCGCCGCTGAGCAGCAGGTAGTTCTGGACCTTTGGAGTGCATCCGAACAAGGAACGACCGTAACGGCACAAGCCACGGTGACGCTGACGACGGTATAATCGCGCAGTTATGACCTCGGAAATTCTTCAGCTTCTCATTAGCGGCATCTCGCAAGGCTGTCTCTATGGCCTCGTCGCGCTTGGCTTTGTCTTGATCTACAAAGCGACGGAGATGGTGAATTTCGCGCAGGGTGAGCTAATGATGCTCGGTGCGTTTGTTGCCTATACCTTTCTGGATATTCTGCAATGGCCTTTCTATTGGGCTGTTTTGGCGACCATCTTCGTAATGGCTGTTTTCGGCGTTGTGATCGAACGCGTATTCATGCGTCGCATGATCGGCGAGCCGCCGTTCGCGGCGCTTATGCTTACCATTGGTCTGGGTTTCTTGTTGCGCGCGGTGGCGGGCGCGATCTGGGGCAGTGATCCTCGCAGCATAACGACACCCTACGGCGGTGGTATTTTTTCGATCGGTGATGCTGTCCTGGGCTATGAAAATATTGCGATAGTGATCGGTACGGCGATCTTGTGTTTGCTGCTATATCTGTTTCTACGTTACACGAGAGTGGGTATCGCCATGCAGGCGGCATCGCAAAACCAACTGGCCGCTTATTACGTTGGTATTCCAGTCAAACGCGTATTTTCGCTAGTATGGGCAATATCAGCGATGATCGCAGCGGTTGCGGGCATCTTGATCGCGCCGGTTTCACTGGTTGATCCGCAACTGGGATTCATAGGTGTGAAAGCGTTTGCTGCCGCCATTGTTGGCGGATTCGGTAGTTTGCCTGGAGCGATTATCGGTGGCCTTATCGTCGGTGTTGCAGAGCAGTTTGCCGGACTGTATCTGCCGCCGGGTTTTGCCGACACCTCGGCCTACGTGATTTTGCTGCTGGTGTTGATCGCACGCCCCGAAGGGCTTTTTTCTACCATGCAAAAGAAGAAGGTCTAGCTAGTGCGCTTTATATTCAAAACGCAATATGAGCAGGACATCAGCTTGCTCAAGCACCGCGGGCAATTGTTCTGGTATGGCCTTTTACTCGCTGTACTGATTGCCGCACCGCTGTTTCTCGACCGTTTTTATCTCGGCGAAATATCCTTTGTTTTTATTTACGCCATTGCCGGACTCGGGTTGATGTTATTAACCGGGTTTACCGGTCAGGTAAGCCTGGGTCATGCGGCATTTCTCGCAATCGGCGCTTATGCACACGCCTATATGCTGTCCAAGGGGCTCGCGTTTGTCGTCGCGTTGCCGACTGCGATGATACTAACCGGCATCGTTGGCGCAATTGTCGCTATACCGGCATTGCGATTGGTCGGTATCTATCTTGCGATAGCAACACTCGCGTTCTTGATCATCGTTGAGCAAATCATCATTCGCTGGGTGAGTGTGACTGGCGGCGGGCGCGGCATGCTAGTACCCCCAGTGGAAATATTTGGCCTGGCGGTTGCGACACCCGGACGTTTTTTCTATCTGTGTCTGGCGCTGCTGATTGTTGCACTGATATTTGTGATGAATCTTCTTCGTGCGCCAAGTGGCAGAGCTATGATCGCGGTTCGTGATTCGGAAATTGCCGCTCGCAGTATGGGTATCAATCTTGCTAAAACGAAAGCCACCTCTTTCGGTATTTCTGCAGCGTTGACGGGGCTCGCAGGCGCCTTAATGGCACACCATACGGGGTATATTTCACCAGAAGCGTTCACGCTGACGATCTCAATTCAGTTGCTATTACTGATTGTTGTCGGTGGGCTAGGCTCAATTCATGGCGCGATTCTCGGTGCTATTTTTGTTGGCTTCCTGCCGCAAGGAATCGCATTACTTCGGGATACTCTGCCGCCGGCGATCGGTGAAGTTCCGGGTCTCGAGCCCGGTGTTTTCGGCTTGATACTGATTCTCTTCTTGTTGTTCGAGCCGCACGGTATTTACGGACAGTGGTTAAAGGTCCGACAGTTTTTCTCAGAGTTCCCCTTATACCGCAGAGCAACAAACAAGCGACAAAAAACCTATCTTCGTACGGAGCGCGTGCGATGAGTTTCTTTAGGGCTTCAAATCTGTGCTTAAGTTTTGGCGGCATACGCGCCGTTCAGGATGTGAGTTTTGAGGTCGAAAAGGGCGAAGTGTTTAGCATTATTGGTCCCAATGGCGCGGGAAAAACCACTGTCTTCAATCTCATTTCCCAATTCTACGATCTTGACAGTGGCAGTTTGCATTTAGGCGAAACTGATCTTGGAAAACTTCAGGCACACGATGTTGCGAACGTCGGTATTGCGCGGACATTTCAGAACACCGAGCTATTCGAGCACGAGACGGTATTGCAGAATCTGCTAATTGGTTGTCACGTCAATCGTCGCAGCGGATTGTTTTCAGAGCTGCTGCACTTACCGGGGGCGCGTAAACAAGAACTTGAGTTTCGACAAACCGTTGAGGATGTTATTGATCTGGTTGACTTGCAGGCTTATCGCTACCAATCAATTGGCAGCCTGTCATACGGTGTGCGAAAGATGGTCGAGATTGCTCGCGCGCTTTGCGTAAAACCCAGGTTGTTACTGCTCGATGAGCCCGCATCCGGTCTGAACCCGGAGGAGACCGACGACCTGTCGTTCTGGATTGAGGATATCAGTCAGGATCTTGGTATCACGGTGCTGATGGTCGAGCACGATATGAGTCTGGTGTCGCGCGTGTCGAACCGTGTGCTTGCGATGTCGGAAGGTAAGCTGATTACGATTGGCAATCCTGGCGAAGTGCAGCGACATCCAGAAGTGCTGGAAGCCTATCTGGGTCAGTCTGAGGACGCGGCATGAGCGAAGGGATGGCAAATAGTACGCCGATGCTCGAGCTCAAGAATATCGAGACCTACTACGGTCCGATCATGGCGATTCGCGGCGTTTCTTTGCAAGTGTTCGAGGGGCAGGTTGTATCGATCTTGGGCGCGAACGGTGCTGGCAAGACAACGGTGTTGAAGACAATCAGTGGCGCGATTGATCCACAGAAGGGACAGGTGATTTTCGAAGGTAAGGAAATCCAGGCCTGGGACCCGGATCGAGTAGCGCGACTTGGCATTGCGCACGTTCCGGAAGGACGCGAAGTGTTTCCATTCCTGAACGTTGAGAAAAACCTGCTAATGGGTGCGTATACGAGAAAGGATAGTGGTGTTAAAGCGGACCTCGCCATGATCTATGATTATTTTCCGGTCCTGGCAGAGAAAAAAGAGCAGGCGGCCGGATTCCTGTCTGGCGGCCAACAACAAATGCTCGCTATCGGCCGAGCGTTGATGTTGCGGCCGAAGCTCATGTTGCTGGATGAACCGTCACTGGGTTTGTCACCGGCCTTAGTTGCTGAGATCGCCGCAATCATCGTGCGTTTGAGGCATGAGCAGGGCGTGACGATTGTCCTTGTAGAGCAAAATGCACGAATGGCACTGGATATAGGCGATTTCGGCTATGTCATGGAGTTGG
This sequence comes from uncultured Woeseiaceae bacterium, assembly GCA_905480215.1. Lineage (GTDB taxonomy): Bacteria > Pseudomonadota > Gammaproteobacteria > Steroidobacterales > Woeseiaceae > UBA1847. The sequence goes on from CAJQPL010000034.1 coordinate 51,159, forward strand.
GGCGGGTCGTTATGGAGGACACTTGCGAGCGGCTCAAGGAATCAAGCGACGTACAGGAGTTTTACCTCGGCATGAAGGACGAGGGCGTGCGTGAAGTCCGGCGTTGGAAACAGAGAAAGACGTGGCGATAAGCGACGAAGAAATTAAGACGCAGCTAATTGATGGTTGCGACACGGTCGCGAAACTGTTTCGTAAACGAGTTCGCGACTTGCAGGGTAAAGTCGCGTTGCGTGAAAAAGACTTTGGTATCTGGAATGAGTACAGCTGGACGGATTACGGCAAGCAAGTACGACTTTGCAGTCTCGGTCTCAAGGCATTGGGACTTAAGCGTGGGGACGTTTGTTCTGTTGCCTCCGAAGTTTGCCGAGAGTGGTTTTTCGTTGACCTCGGCATTGTCTGCGCCGGCGGCATCACCAACGGCGTGTATCCTACCGACGCGCCGAGTCAGGTTGAGTATTTGGTCAACGACAGTGATACGAAATTCTATTTCGCTGAAGATGAAGAACAGCTAGACAAAATATTACAAGTTCGTGATTCAACGCCTACCTTGAAGAAAGTTATTATTTTCGACATGGAAGGCCTGCGTAAGCTGGACGACGCAATGTGCATTAGTTTTGAGGATTTCCTGGAGCTCGGCAGGAAATACCTGGCGGATCATCCCGACGAATGGGATGAGGACATCGACGCCTCGATGCCTGATGAACTGATCACTCTTACGTATACATCAGGAACAACGGGAAAACCGAAAGGCGCGATGATCAGCCATCGCAATATGGTTTACATGAGCCGCAATCTTCAAGAAATCTACGGCATCGAAACCGACGACGACCAGCTCGCTTTTCTGCCGCTCGCACACATTGCGGGAAAGATGTTCTATACCTTCGCTGCGATGGAGTCGTGTTCAGTCGTCAACATCATCGAGAGTCTTGAGACGGTAAATCAGGATATGCAGGAGGTAGCACCGACAATTCACTTCGCGGTGCCGCGAGTTTGGGAAAAAATGTATTCGACGATTGTGATTAAACTCAAGGACGCCACTTGGTTCGGTCGCGTCGCCTATGAATGGGCCATTGGCATCGGAGAGCAAGCAGCTAACGCCCGTCTTAGCGGCAAGCGGTTATCGCCCTTCTTAAGGGTTTCGCATGCTATTGCAGATAAGGCTGTGCTTAGGAATGTTCGTGTTTTGCTGGGTATCGATCGCGCTCGTTGGCTATCGACCGGGGCAGCGCCTATATCACCTGATCTGATACGTTGGTTTTTTGCACTTGGTACGCCAATGTACGAGGCCTATGGGCAAACAGAGTGTACTGGGCTCGTTACGGCCAATACGCCGCAAGCGATACGGATTGGAAGTGTTGGCAGCTGTTGCGACGGGGCAACGGTTCAGTTGTCGGATGCGAGGGAAATCATGATCCGCAGCCCGGGTGTGATATCCGGCTATTGGAAGCAGCCGGAGAAGACAGCTGAAACGATTCGTGATGGCTGGCTGTACACGGGTGATGTCGGCGAAATCGATGACGATGGCTTTGTATTTATTCGCGATCGCATGAAGGACATTATTATTACTGCGGGCGGCAAGAACATTACGCCGAGTGAGATCGAAAACCAGCTCAAGTTCTCTCCGTTTATATCTGACGCAGTTGTTGTTGGAGACAAGCGGCCATACTTGACCTGTCTGGTGATGATTGACCATGAGAACGTCACCAAATTTGCGCAGGACAACAACGTGCCATTTACCAACTACGCGAGTTTATGTCACTCGAGTGAAGTACAGGACTTGATTGGGGATATAATCGAGACCGTTAACAAGCAATTCGCGCGTGTTGAGACGGTGAAGAAATTTCGTTTGATAGATCAGTTACTTGATCCTGAAGATGATGAATTAACACCAACGATGAAACTTAAACGAAAAGTCGTAAACGAAAAGTACAGCGATATGATTGAGGAGATGTACTGATGCGAAAGATGATGAGCAGTGTGATCGGCGGCTTCACTATTTTGTTGCTGAGTGCTTGCGGTTCGAAAGATGCTGCGGAATCAGATAGCGGTGCGATGGCAGTTCAGGGTGTTACCGATACTGAGATACTTCTCGGCTCGCACACCGATTTATCGGGACCCACCGCGATTTGGGGTGTCGGTAGCATTAATGGTGCTCGGATGCGCTTCGATGAGGTGAACGCGGCTGGTGGCATTCACGGGCGACAAATTCGTCTGATCGTAGAAGATCAGGGTTACCAGGTACCGCGCGCAATTCAGGCGGCGAACAAGTTGCTGCATCGGGACAAGGTCTTCGCGATAATATTTGCCTTAGGCACGCAAATTAACAACACAGTGCTACCGAGCCAGATGGAAGCGGGTATCCCCAACTTTTTTCCGTATACGGGCGCTCGGTCGATGAACGAACCCTTTCATCGATTGCAGTTTACGCAACGCGGCGTTTACTACGACGAGATCCGCGCCGGCTTTAGCTATTCTGTTTCGACACTAGGGAAAAAATCGCCCTGCGTCGTTTATCAGGATACCGACTATGGCTACGAAAACCATGACGCTGTCATCGATCAGGCAGCAGAAATGAATATCGAGATCGTAGCGACAGCTGCTCATAAACCTACTGAAACAGAATTCACTGCAACGGTATTGCGACTACGCAACGCCGGTTGCGATGTCGTATTCATGGGGACGGTGCATCGTGACACGGTGCTAATTCTGGAGGCAGCAAGAAAAATGGGCTGGGATAGCGTGTCATTTGTCGGCAACGATGTGACCTACGGTGATGTTGTTGCTCATTTGCAAAGTGGCGCATCAGAAGGCTTTTCAGCATTTGGCCATATCGCAGAATTGTATCGTGACGATGACCTGAGTGACGAGGTTATTGCATGGTACGACCGTTACGCGGAACGCTTTGGCGAAAAACCGGTAGTTGCGGCGATCGAGGGTTACCGCGGCGCGGATATCTTCATTACTGCGCTTGAACGAGCGGGCAAGGAGCTGACGCACGATTCGTTAATCACAGCGATGGAGAGCATTACCGACTACGAAGATATGTTCGGTTACAAATTGTCGTTCGGACCCAACGATCACAAAGGTGTCAGCGAGTCGATATTGTCAGTTGTTGAGAACGGACGCTGGGTAACGAAAGCGGAGTCGGTTAGCTACTGATAATGAAAACTCTGAGCACCGGTAGTTGCCTACTCGCGCTTGCGATATCAGTATTTTTGATAAGTGGCTGTAATGATGGTGGTGCGCAGAAATCTTACGACGTTGTGATACTGAATGGTCGCGTCATGGATCCGGAGACGAATTTTGATGGCGTGAGAAACGTCGGCATCAAGGATGGCCGAATCCTTGCAATTACCGAAGAAGCGGTATTTGGCGATGAAGTGATTGATGCCAGAGGCCACGTTGTCGCAGCGGGATTTATCGACACAGAACAGCACGGGCTGGGTCCCTGGGGGATCAAGGTAAATCTGCGTGATGGTGTGACCACTCAAATGGACTTTGAGCTTGGCGCCGCCAACATCGATGAATGGTACGCGGCAAAAAAAGGCAATACACAAGCCAACTACGGCACGGTCGCCAGCCATGAATTCGCACGCATGCAAGTACACGATGAATTGACGTTGGCTGGACCGAATATCTCGATGCCATTCGCGTTCGACTATCGAAGCAAAGCGGCTGAAGACGGAGTAGACGGATGGTCTGTTAGTCGCAGCACGGTCGCGCAGATGAACGAGATTTCAAAAATACTGGACGAGAGCCTGCGACTCGGTGCAATTGGCGTTGGTTCAACCGTTGGTTATGCGCAAAAAGGTGTCACCACTTACGAGATGTTTGAAGTTCAGCGAGCCGCGGCTCGCTATGATCGGATGACGTCGGCGCATCATCGATTTCACCCGAGTTCTGCAACCCCAACCGAGCAACCTACCGGTGTCAGTGAGCTGCTATCGAATGCCATGGTGTTAAAAGCGCCACTTCAAATACATCACGACAACGACTACGGGTGGTGGGAAAACCAGGAAAAAATGGCGCTCGCTCGAGAGCAGGGTTTTAATGTTTGGGCGACCTATTATCCCTGGATTGCCGGCTCAGGTAATTACGGATCCAACATTGTCGCACCCGATATCTGGGAAAAGGTGATGGGCTTTAAGTATGAGGAGACAATTTTTGATCCGCAGTTGCAGCGTTTCGTAACGAAAGAAGAGTTCTTAGAGATCAGCGCGGCGGAACCGGGTCGGATATTGATTGCGTACAGCCCGCCGCGTCGTATTTGGTTACCCGAGTGGCTAAAAGTCGAACACTTTGTGATTGGCAGTGACGGAATGCCTAGTCTCAATGCTAATGGTGAGCATCTGGAGTGGGATGCACCTTATGAAGACTATGCAGGTCATCCACGTTCCGCCGGCTCACATGCCGTGACGCTTCGCCTGGCTCGTGAAGGCGGCGTGCCATTGATGCATACCCTTGCTCAACTCAGTTACTGGAGCGCGAAACATATTGGCGATACTGGACTCAGGGGCATGCAGGAACGAGGGCGTATGCAGGAAGGAATGATTGCCGACATTACTGTTTTCGATGCCGAAAATGTAACTGAGCATGCGTCCTATGAGCCAGGTACGTCAGGGCTGGCTTCGACCGGCATTCCCTACGTTCTTGTCAACGGAGTAGTGGTAGTCCGCGACTCGAAAATTGCAGAAGATGTGTTTCCAGGGCAAGCACTGCGATTCCCTGTTGAAGACAAAGGTCGATTCGAGCCACTAGGCGATGATGCATGGTCAGGATCGTACGACTAATCTCTCTTGCTGAGAACTGGCGCTGTCAAAACGCGAACAACGGGCAACTCGCCCTCAAACACCTCAGCTTCAACCAGACAGCTGTGCGCCGTCGGGCCTTGCGCGAGCTTTGATGTGCCCACGTCTCTCGTTAATACATTCGGGTTGCCGTGCACGTCCATGGAGTTTTCGTTGCTTGGGTCTTCCGGGTCATACCAGGCCCCGGTGGGCAATTCGAGAACACCTTCTCCCATCGACTCGCTGATGACAGCTGCGGCAAGACATGATCCGCGGTCGTTGTAGAGTCGAACAATATCGCCAGAGCTAATATCTCTCGCTTTCGCGTCTTTGGCATTCATGCGTACGATTTCGCGGTCTTTGATCTTTGCATTGCGGCTGTTGGCGGCATGATCATACTGACTGTGTAGTCTGGTTTTGGGCTGATTGCTGATCAGATGTAGCGGAAATTGCTTCGCGCGTTCTGCGCCGAGCCACTCCGTCTTGTCATACCAGGCTGGATGACCGCCGCAATCGTCATAGTCGTAGTTCGCGATAACGTCGGAAAAGATTTCGATTTTCCCTGAAGGGGTTTCTAACGGGTTCGCGACCGGATCCAAACGGAAGTTCTCTAAACGAAAAACAGCGTCGGGTACTTTGTCGCTCAGGCGTATTTGTTCTCCAGCCCAAAACGTGTCGAAGTCCGGTATCGAAATATCAACTTCAGCGGCATTATTGCGTGTCGTTTCGTACAGGTGCTTGATCCACTGCATCTCATCGCGCCCTTCGGTGAATTCCTCTTCGACGCCCATTCGTGTTGCGAGATCGGAAAACACATCGTAATCGTCACGCGCCTGCTTAAACTTCGATACTGCCTTCGGCATTGGCGAGAGGGCGTTGTCGTAAATGCCGCCCGCCATGTCGTTTCGTTCGAGTGGCGTGGTACATGGAAATACTATGTCCGCATGTCGTGCGGTTGCCGTCCAAAACGGTTCATTGACGATTATCGTTGCAGGTTTTGCCCAAGCATGTCGCAAGCGCCCGATATCCTGATGATGGTGAAACGGATTGCCGCCGGCCCAGTAAATGAGCTCGATGTCCGGATAGGTAATTGAACTGCCGTTGAAGTCGATTGTTTCGCCGGGGTTCAATAGCATGTCGGAAATACGAGCTACCGGGATGTGCGACTTCACCGGGTTTCTTCCCTGCGGCAATGCGCCAACTTTGAAGGGCAGCGCGCCGCGGCCGAAGAAACCGATGTTGTGCACGGATCCATAGCCATACGCAACGCCCCCGCCAGGTTGGCCGTGACAGCCGATCATTGCACCCAGGGTTGTGGCCATCCAATAGGTTTGTTCACCATGTTCGGCGCGTTGCAACGACCAACTGATACCGAGGACGCATCGTTCGGCCGCCATGCGTCTCGCTATGCGTCGAATGTCTTCGGCCTTGATACTCGACAAGGATTCGGCCCACTCGGCGCTTTTCGCTACACCATCGGATTCACCAAGCAAGTAGGGAGTGAATTTTTCGTAACCAACAGTGTATCGGTCCAGGAATGCTCTGTCGGTCAGTCCTTCTGTTTCCACTGTGTGCGCAATGCCCAACATTATCGCGACATCGGAGTTGGGGCGGCATGACCACCACTCGGCATTCAGGACCTCGGACATGTCATCGCGAATTGGACTGACATTAATGAAATCGATGTTCGCCTGACGCAATTCGTCGACTTGATCTGCCGCCGTATGCCCTCCAAGCCCACCTGCATTCACCTGTGTATTTTTCATAGCAATGCCGCCGAAGCAAACGGCGAGGCGCGTATGTTCTGTCATGTCTTTAACTGTTGGTGCCTCGAACATCACCTGGAAAAAATGCATGCCAAGGACGTGAGGAATAATGACCTCGGCCGCACCAGCGGAATAGCTGGTTACAGAATAGGTGTAGCCGCCAATCGTATTCAGAAAGCGGTGCACCTGACTTTGTGCATGATGAAATCGTCCGGCACTGGCCCAACCATAAGAGCCGCCGAATATGGCCTCGTTGCCATGCTCGCTGCGGGTGGTGCTGAGTGCTACTGCAGCAAGATCCAGCGCCTCGTCCCATGAGACGGCGATGAATGCTTCCTTGCCGCGTTGGCTGCCGTCGCTTTTTTGTCCGTCACGTAGATAGCCCTCGCGCACCATAGGTTGTGCAATGCGCGTGTTTGGATCTTTGGCTTCGAGCAGCGATTGCCCGATCGGGGTCGGGTTGGTATCGGCGTCGTAATTGTGAATCGCAACCAGCTCATCGTCTTTGACTTCGACTCGGTAGTTACCCCAATGCGAGCTTGTCGGTGTAATTTTTCCGTCATTGGCCACGAGCTTACTTGAGCAGCTCCTGCGCGATGATGATCTGGCGGATTTGGTTGGTCCCAGCACCGATTTCCATGAGTTTGCCAATTCTGTATAGCTGGTTTATTTCGCTTTCAAGGATATAACCAGTCCCACCATGCACCTGCACGCCGTTGTCGACGACCTTCATTAGCGTGCGGCCAGCATGCAACATGCATGCGGACGAGCGCATGTGAATTTCACCGCGACCGCCGCCGCCAACTTTAAGGTCGTGCACTTCCTTGGCCAATTGATAGCTGAGCGCCCGCATCGACTGTATGTCGGTGTACATGTCGGCAAGAATGCCCTGCACGAGCTGGAAATTGGCGATTGCCTGCCCAAATTGTTTGCGTTGCGCGGCGTATTCGAGCGAAATATCCAAAGCGCGTTGTGCAACGCCGATCATATGGAAGCACATCATGACGCGTTCCATATTCAGACCACTCATAAGGACACCTACGCCGCCGTTCTCTGGGCCAACTAGTCGGCTGGCAGGCACCCGGCAGTCGTCAAACACAAGTTCGGCTGTGGGAATGCCACGCCACCCCATCTTGTCGAGTACTTGCGCTACCTTGAACCCATCAGTTCTTGTGTCGAAGGCAAATGCGCTGACGCCACGCGATCCTTTCTCCGGATCCGTTTTGGCATACAGAAGAATAATCTGCGCAACCGGGCCCATCGTAATGAACATCTTTCGGCCGTTTATGATGTAGTCGTCACCATCACCGTTACCATCACGTATGGCGGTTGTTGCCATCGAACCCAATGCGTCCGATCCTGCACCGGGTTCGGTCATTCCCAAAGCGCCAATGATGCTGCCGTCACAAAAGCCCGGCAAGATTTCCTGCTTTAGGTCCTCGCTCGCGTTGCGAACAATATTATGTGCGCAGATGCTATCGGTTCCGAGCCATCCAGCGCCAAAGGTTGGGTTCCAGTAGGACATTGCCTCAGCGATAAAGCATTGCTCAAGAAATCCCAGTCCCTGACCGCCGTAGGCTTCAGGGATTGATGTTCCTAGCAGACCGACCTCATGCAGTGTGCGAAAACGTTCTTCGGGAAACCAGTCCTCGCGATCCATTTTGGCGCACAGGGGATGCAGTTCGTCACGACTAAAGCGGTACACCATGTCGTAGACCTGCTGCTGCTCATCGGTGAATCCGTAGTTGGCAAGATTAGGTTGCGTCATGAACGACATTCTCCGGTATTCGACGTGAAAGGCGCTATCAATTTCGGCACTTATTCGTGTCGCTGCAACGCGCTGCGGAGTTCCTTGGGCAACTTTGCGATTGTCTTGGTTTCCGTATTCACACAAACCTGTGTAACAAGGCCCGAGAACGCCGCAATCCCCGATTGATTGAGTGCGACAACCTGGGTTGTGTATGAGTGGGTGCGCAATTCATGTAATCCCGCACGAATCTCCAAGTCATCGTCCCAGGTTACTGGTTTGAGAAAATCTACATTTAGGTTGCGGGCCGGTAAGGTCATATTTCTTGCGAACACGAAGCGCTCGAAAGGCTCGCCTAGAGAGTCGGATACAAATTTGAGCGCACCTTCGACAATACACTCTGTAATGCGCGGTGTGTACATGACACCGGCCGGATCACATTCGCCGAATAGCACGCGTCGATTTTGCACAAAATGCTTAGCAATATCGATATTGTTGTCACGCATCATCCAAACCCCAATAGCGGTTAATGAATGTTGCGACCGCAGCTGTTTCATTTGAATCGGCAAAAACGAATGAGATCGCGTAGTGCACCTCAATACCTTGATCGCGATCGAGGACTTTATCGACTACGGCACGCCCGACAATCTTCGAGCCGACTGTTACCGGTTTCAGAATGCGTATGCGATCAATACCCTTTACGATGATGCGAGGAATGTTGATTTCCATTTGTTGCCAGAACATGTGCGGGAATAGAGCGGGAAGAAAGAGTCCCGGCGCGATGATGCTTCCCAATGGTGACGCTTCACAGCGCTCCTGATCCCAATGAATCCATTCGTCGTTCAGTGTGCCACGGCAAAAGTCCTGAATGCCTTCGCTGGTGATTTCAATTGGGTCGGAGTCAATGATCTGCTGACCTTCCAATCGCCGAAAGTCGTCGTAGTTGTTGATAACTGTTTTTGTCGTCACGCCGGCTGCCTTGTAGCTGCTATACCATTGAGAATCATATTACGCGCACCGTGCGCCAATGCGCGACCGTCGAGTTGATCGCCACGCCGATGCCATTCAAGCAACAAACCGTCTATAAGGGCTACGATGACGGCAGCCTGATATTCGGGCGGAATGTCGGACGTAAACTCTCCGCTCAATTGACCGACCCGGGTGACTTCGGCGATCGCATTCTGCAGGTCTTTGTAGGTCTTGCGCACCATTTCTTCTATTCTGTTTCCACGCCCATGCATTTCCAGCGACACGAGAACATGTAGCAGCGGTAGCTCCTTTCGCTCGGCGCCAACTATTGCGAACCAATTCGTGAGCATGATGATGCGGTCTCGAGCTGATCCATTCGATGCTCCAATCTTTGCAATGATGGGATCGATTAGCTCCTTGTCGGTTCTTAGCAGTAATGCTTCCAGTAGCGATAGCTTGTCTTTGAAATAGAAGTAAACGGCGCCCTTGGTCAGGCCGGCCTGACCTGCGATGTCGTCCATACTGGTCGCATCATAGCCACGCGTGACGAACAGACTAAGGGCGGAATCGAGCACCGACTTGATGCTGGATCGTCGTCGCTCGGAGTTTGGAACTCGTTGTTTTTTAATAGTATTTGTTACCATTGCCGGTATTGATAAGAGTTTGGCCGCTGATCACTTGACCGCATCATGCCATAAACATACTATCCAGTCAGTATCTAATTGGAAGAAACCATGGAAACGAGTGATCAGGTAGATGTCGAAGCGGCCATGCTGGCTCGTATTGACGATGGCGAACTGTTCGAAAGCATCGATGAGCTGTCGCCTCGATACCGGGAGATCCTGAAACAAACCGCTGAAATTGCCTCGATCAGCGAAGTCAGCGTATTGACGTGGGCCTGCACCGCCTACCCCACTGCGCCGGACATTGGTGCCAAGATCGCAGTGTGCGCCACTATTCTTGACGAGGTTGGTCATGCTTATCACCAGGGAGTTCTCGCTGAGCAATTTGGTGTGGATGTGCACGCCCGAGCCTTCCACGACGACATCAAGTTCATTTGGACCTGGCCGATCATGGAATTTCCAATTCGAAACTATATTGAGTTCGTCGTTATGCAGTCGATGCTTGATCGTGCAGGTCTGCACTGGACCAAAGACCTCGAACTGCACTGCAGTTTTGCGCCGTATCGCCGCACGCTAAGAAAAGTGAATTTCGAAGAAGGCTTTCACATGCGTCACGGAAACTTCTGGACGGAGTATTACTGGAATCAGTCGGACGAATCGCGCGCGATGGTGCAACGCTCAATCGATTGGATTTTTCCCTTCGGCGTGATGTGGTTCGGAAAACCAGACAGTCTTAAGACGCGTCCTGAACAACTCAAATACAAAGTGCGCGGATGGGGCAATGACTTCATGCGTGAGAAATGGCTGCAATCATCTTGTGCATTTCTTGATCGTCTGGGTGCAGATTTTCCCGCGGAGTTTGATGAGGAACAAAAGAAATGGGTTATCACTATGCCCTACCCAATGAAGTATGAGCCCGAGACTTATACCTGGACACAGGAAAAGTGTGAGCACGATGAGTACTGGGCTCATTCACGCAAGGGTGGACCGATGCGACCGGCTGCATACGATCGATTGCGACGCGAAGAGTGGGGCGATCAGTTGTGGTAGCCGTATACGAAAATGTTACTGCTGCGGTTGGCAAGGTTCTTGATCCGCACATCAACGTACCGCTGACGGAAATGGGCATGTTGAGCAAAGTAGAAGTTGATGCCGACGGTGACGTCGACGTTTCACTGGTATTTCCCTGTATGGGTTGTCCGGCATTCACGATGCTAAAAGAAAACGTCAAAACGCAGGTGCGGCGTGTCAGCGGCGTGAACAATGTTCGTGTGAAAGTTGACTGGGAAGCGAAGTGGGACCGGACAAAAATGTCGGACCGGGCAAAAGAATACGCCGCCAAGAGCGGCTACAGAATCTAGACGAGGAATTGTTATGGCGCTTGGACGATCATCAGACCAGGACCAAATGTTCGAAGTGTTCGGCCGCGATCAGATTGAGCGACCACTAGCGCATATCGGTAGCATCGTGGCGCCAAATCAGGAGCTAGCGGTCGCGCGTGCAAGAATCCTGTATTCAGAGCGCCCCTGGGTTGAGCTTTGCGTCGCGCCTGCAGACGTCTTCATGGGCTGTCTTGCGCCGAACCAGAACGGCTCAATTGGAGTCGCATAGCAATGGCCAGAACAAAACCAACAGAAAGATATGATCGTGATGTTCATTGCCCTTGGTGTGAATCAGACGATACTCGCCTGGTCAGCATCTATGGCCCTAGCGCGGCAGAAATGATGTTTAAGTGCCTTAGCTGTTTGCAGAGTTTTGGCTGGATGAAGTGGCAACAGAGGTTACCGGAATGAGTATGTCGAGTTCAGTACGTGATGCCCTGAAGGGTGAATTGCTGTGCATTGCTGATAGCAATTGGATTCTCGGGCACTGGTATTGCAATTGCATGCTGAATGGTCGCGAGTTGACTGATTTTACGTCGATGGCCGGTATTGCTGAAGACAAGCTTGGCCATACACGTGCGTTGTTTCGATTCATGGAAGAGTACTTCGACCTTCCCGAGTACCAATTGGAGTTTGGAAGGGGTATCACCGAGATACATAGCATGCAATTGCTGGATGCTCCGCCGCAGAATTGGGGTGACTTCATACTGACGCTGTATCTGGCCGATGCCGTGATTTGGCGATTCTCGAACACTTTACGGGAAGGAAGCTTCGCGCCGGTTGCGAATCTCGTCACCAAATTCGGAGAGGAGGCGTATTTTCACCAACTTTGTATAGACGGTTGGCTGAAGGCATTGGATGACACAGAGAAAGATGACCTTCTTAATGCATTGCCGAGCAGGTTGCCGCTCGCCTTAGCTTGGCTACAGGAAAACCCTACTGATCACCTGCTGGACGCAGGAATACGCACGCAGGCGATAGCAGATGCAAGAGCTTCGACGACGGAGTTGGTGCTAAATAAGCTCGGGTCGATAGTCGACTTTTCTAGCGATCAACTAGAGGCATTGCTCGCGGCTGGTGAGACAAGCGACTGGGATCATCGCCGTCGCCGTCCTGTAGCAAGTGCTATGCCGCCACGACTATGGGAATCTGTCGTGCCGACCAGTGAGGCCGCGCAAATTGCTCGTCGGCCGCTGGCTGTCAGTGTGGATGACAACATCGATCTCTTTGTCACGGCCAAAAAAGACGAGACGGAACCTACTTTTTAGTCAGTCGTTGGCGCCAATCACAACTTCAATTCCGTCTAATTCATCTGTCATGTGAATCTGACAGGTAAGTCGACTGTTTTCGCGCCTGTCTTCAACCATGTACAACATGCTGTCCTCCAGATCCTCGACGGGTGGTAATTTTGAGAGCCATCGTTCGCCGATATAAGAGTGACAGGTGCCACAAGCGGCGGCACCGCCGCATTCGGCGACCATACCCGGAATCTGCTGATTGAACGCGCCCTCCATGAGCGTGTATCCGGGTTCAAGCTCAACTTCGTGGCGGTTACCATTTGGGTCAATGTATCTAACTTTGGGCATTGGCTGTAACGACTTCTTAACTGATGGACG
>CAJQPL010000035.1 GCA_905480215.1 uncultured Woeseiaceae bacterium
CAACCCTGTTTCTGGTCAACTATGTATTCAACTGGTTATTCGCCGAAAGAATCGGTGGTCTGATCGGTAGCATAGGCGAACGCATGGCACTGACGATTGAGTACGTTGGCCTGATAATTGTTTTTACAGCCTATGCGTTCGTCGAGAATCCGTACGTCGGCGCGGGATTGTATGTAATCGATCATATGTTCTTTGCCCTGGCTATTGCGATCCAGACGTATTTTCAGAAGATCGCGGATCCTGAAGACATCGCCAGTTCTGCGGGCGTCTCATTTACAATCAATCACATCGCCGCCGTGGTTGTTCCTGCAGCACTTGGACTGGTCTGGATCAACTCGCACTCTGCGGTATTCCTGATTGGTACCGGATTCGCTTTTTGCTCGCTGCTTCTATCGCAGAATATCCCCTTCAGGCCCGTCGAGGGCAATGAAGTGAACTGGGGACGCGTCCGGTCCAGCGCCTGAACGACAGTTCGTCAACGAATCCGGTCTACTGAGTCAACTCGTACGCCAGACAACTTCGTGCATGACATCAAGGCCCGCTTCCAGAAACTTCGGCGGCGCGTTTTCTATGTCGTCGATGGCCGCGACACGATTCAAGCGCGGCCAATAGTTGTGTATTTCTGAGGCGCCAACCGAAAACGGTGGGCCTTCGCACACGGCCTGGTCATATTCTACGGTGATGACAAACTGCTCGGCGTTACTGGCGAGGAGCGAGCTTGTGTGCTGAGCATAGCGTGGCCGTGTGTTGGCCGGCAAAGCCACGAGTGCGCCTCGATCGTATTGTGCGTCGAACCCGGCATCCCGAAACTTGAAGTAGTCTCCGCAGTGCAGCGTGATACGACGCTCCATAGCGCGGTACTCTACCAACGCACCATTGCTGCGTTCGTATTTCAGACCGTGCTCATCAAAGAACGCCTGCGCAGCAATTTCCGACAATTCAACACCGACAACCTCATTGCCCTGCTCTTCGAGCCAAAGCATGTCGGGTGTCTTTCCACACATCGGCACGAGCACGCGTTTGCCGTTCGCTCGCCAATATTTTTTCAGATTTCGGTTACCAGCCGATTCATGCCAGCCGGTGTGACCTTGCTGCCAGCGTTCGAGCCATGCGTCGTGCATTCGTCGGTCTCCTAGGGGTCGCCGAGTATCCTATTACAATAGTTAGCGGGTCGCGCCATATTTTCGAGCTCAATCGGATTAGATGGCCATGTTGGAAATTTTAGTGGCTGAAACGAATTGTTACGATTCGGCCCGCCACTCAACCCCGTTTCGGTGTAGAGTTGTGGTGTCGATCCGGCTCTAATTCGGTTTCGGTTATCACGGTCACAGCTCTTTCGCTTCGAGGCGAACGATCGACGACTGCTATTGACCCAAACGAAACGTTAGTCGTGATCGAGATCTGGACGAATTGAATGAACTATAAATTCAATTTGCTCTTACTGCGGTTTCTAAAGTCAGGTTTGGAGTGATTGGCTTCTTATGCGAATAGCCCGTGCAGCAGTTATCCTCAGCACAGTTTTTCTCGTTCCATCGCTGGTCTGGTTGGTTGCTGGGATGTTCGGCCTACTGCCAACAAACCACCTCTCTATTGGCGGTAGTTCTGGAGAACGAACTCTTGCCAGCGTAGCTGTAGCAAGCTGTATCGTCGCTGCAATCGCTTGTTTTGTTTTAGAAAAGGAGTCAAAAAATGATTAAGAATTCAGATAAATTTATCTTGTTAGCAGTGGCAATATCATTCGCGTTGTCCGGTTTCTTATGGTTCTCGGGGAATCGCGAAGAAGGCCTTTTCACCGCTTTATGGGTGCCCTCGATATTGTGCTTCGGCATCTACTTCAAATTGATGGGAATGATCGGGAGTAAACAATGAGTAGCTCGGCAATGCTAGGGTTTGCTTTTGTCGTATTCGCTCTTATGCTAACGGGACTTGCATTAACTGCCCGTGAATTTCTTAAAGCATCAGAAGACCCATCGGTCAGAAAAGGAATCGCAAAGGACTCGTCGATCGATGAAGAGTAAGCGCGATTGTAGCGGTGATACCCTGCCAGGGTGCAGCTGACGGAAGCACGTCAGTGTGGCGACATGAAATACGTGATTCTGATCTAAAGTTGACCTGGTCGCGTATAACTTTCAAATTCAACAATATAAAAGGTAAAAGATGGCCTCCCTAATTGAGAAAACTATTGGCAAAACTGAAGTCAGTCTGGCGCTATTGAAGGTCCTCACAGAGAACAGCTTTGACTCCATTCTGGTCACTGACGCTTCTATCAGAGGGAAAATTATCTATGCTAATAAAGCTTTTAAGAAGCTAACTGGTCATGATCCTGCCGCGGTCGTTGGGAAATCCCCAAAGATTCTTCAAGGTGCGGGAACCGATAAAAAAGTTATCGCGCGCCTGGCAAATGCGTTGAAAACCGGACGAAAATTTGAAGGTAAAGCCATTAATTATAAAAAAGATGGCACGCCCTTCATCATGTATTGGAAAGTTCTGCCAATTAAAGTCGGAAGAAAGATTGAGGCATGGGTTGCTATACAAAGAGAAGGTTCAGTTATCTGATCTTTCATACCCGCATGCCCTTTGGGAATCGCGCGTCAACAGTTCATCATCTTGATCGAGTCAAAGTTGGGAACCGATCGCAATCACGAAATGGCAGGAATTTTCGCAAGCGGTCGTAGCAGGGTTACTGGCTTATCAGGGCGAGAATCGGGCGGCGATGCCGTTCGTTTCATCTCTACTCCTCAGATTAGGATGAACAAGAACCCTCCTTTACGCTAGCGCTGCAGCTGTTCCACAGGTGTTGACGGCCTACAAGACGCGAATCGCTCAGTCGCCTGAGACAGTATAGGTTGCTAGTATTACTCAGCACCACGCAACCGTTAATGAGCCAGTATTTGGTGACGCCGCTTTCCATAGCCTATGGGGCTGTCAAGCATCTGGAATTCGGGCTAAAACATTTATTGCATCGAAACACATCAAAGCCACTTATCTTAGAGCCCTTGCGAGGTGAACCCTAATGTCGCCTGACCTTAACTATGCCGCCCTTACTGTAGGTCGTAACCTAAAAAGTACCGCCGTAAGATTTCCAGCACACGTAGCGATCGAAGCAGGCAGTGAATCTCTAACCTACGCTGAGTTATCTGAGCGCATGAATCGCTTGGGACATGCGGCACATCATCAATTGGATTTGAGCCCGGGTTCAACCGTAGCCATTTTAAGTTTCAACCGTATTGAATACATAGAGATAGTCGTAGGTTTAGCTGAGGCAGGCATTGTAGTCGCAACACTAAACCCCGGCCTGACAGCCCAGGAATTAGGATCCATCCTGGATGACTGCTCACCGTCCCTCGCAATTATTGATGCTGGTCTAGATGAGCTGGCGGACTGTTTGGACGATAAAGGTGTACGCAAAATCACCTTGGGCGATGACTACGAGACGCTACTTAGCAACGCTTTGCCCGTGGACGTTGGCGGAGCCAGTGAGACGGGTGCATTTGCGATCTGCTACACCTCGGGCACCACGGGGGCGCCAAAGGGCGTAGTCATTCCTCACCGAAGCAGAGCATTGATATCGTTAGCTTGCCAAGCTGAATATCAGTGCTTTGGTTACGAAGATCGATTTCTTGCTTTAGCGCCGATGTTTCATGGCGCCGGATTCGCCTTTGCATTGGCTGCGGTAAGTCATGGGGGAACATGCGTTTTACATGATAAAAGCGATGCAGAATCAATTCTCATTCGCCTGGAAAATGATGACATTCACAGCGTATTTATGGTGCCCACCCATTTCAAAAGAATCCACGATCTACCCGAAGAGCGATTTCTGGGTTTTGCCAACAATCATTCGCTAGGCACTATCATCTCCAATGCCGCCGCCCTAACGCCACATTTAAAGCGCTTGACCGTAGAGCGGTTTGGCGATGATCTACTGCATGAAACCTATGGTTCAACCGAGGCTGGAATTGTCACAAATATGCGCCCTGATCTTTTACTGGAAAAGCCCGAGAGTGTCGGCGGCGCGTTCTTAGGTATGGAAATCGAGATTCGGGCCGAAGATGGATCTGTATGTGAACCCGGAAAAATAGGCGAGCTGTTCGCTCGTGGCCCATACAACTTTCTTGGCTACCTTAATCGTCCAAAAGAAACGAGTGAAGCCGTTAAAGACGGTTGGGTCACAGTACAAGATCTGGCCATGCAGGATACAGACGGTGCGATTTATATCATGGGCAGGTCAAAAGATATGATTGTCAGTGGAGGTGTCAACGTGTACCCCGCAGAAATAGAGAGCGTCATTGCGACTGTTCCGGGAGTCCTGGAGGTGGCCGTTGTGGGGTTAGCAGACGATGAATGGGGCGAAGTGGTGCATGCCTTTGTGGTGCCTGATTCTGAGCACGGCTTGGATGTGCACAACATTGACACGCTATGCCGCGAAAAACTTACGGGATACAAACTGCCCAGAGGAGTAACACTCTTATCAGAGCTGCCGCGTAACGCCGCTGGAAAAGTCTTGAAAAAAATATTGCGCGCGAATTTTGATGCATAAGGCAATTACTAAGGCCAATGTCTATCCGCTACTGCCTTTTACTCCAGCAGGGGCGAGAGCGCCGTCTTAAGTAACGTTAGATGACCTGCAGATAGCCCATCGATATCATCAGTGTCTTTAGCAAATACCGGATTTTCATAATCACACCACGGCTCAAAAAACAGACTGTCACGCACCGCGAACCAGCTTTTTATCAGGAAGCTCCCATCAAAACCGACATCCCCGCATTCGAAAACAGCTGCGTCCTGATGCTCAAATGTGATTTTACAAGACAATGCCGTACCCAGTTGCTCAATATCAAAGTCAGTATTTGCATTAGTACCAAACCCGGGTGGGTCAACAAACCACTTGGCCGAACCAGCATCAGATGGTGGACCATACATCCCGGCAGGTCGGATGCCAGGAGAAACGGCGCGTATCAGCATGCCTTCTCCAGAGCCTGCACTTAAGAATACTGGGCCTGCGTTCATATCAATGAAGTGTCGCTTAGTCGCCTGCGGGAGACTTGCCGCGGATTTAGCTGACGAATCTCTCTGTGCAAACCATTCCTTGGTCTGTGACAGCCAGGCGTCTCGCCTTAAGGGGCTACTCTCAATCTCCAACGCAGAGTTCGCTCCTTCAGCCCGCGATAAATGCCCGGTAAGAAGATCATTCTCCACAACATGTAGACGCGCAGGTACCGATAGAGCAGCAAGTTTCTGCCGAGCATCAAAAGCAATTGCTGCCTGATACCCGTCACGATAATGATCCCCGGCCTCCAAAAAACCTACACAGGTTCGAAGCATGAACTCTAGATCCTGCTTAGGGGGATCTAGTCGTGATGTGAGTGAACGATCATAGAAAGGAAAAAATAAGGCCTGATCGCGAATACGGCTCCAAATTCGCATTAGGTGACTACCATCCCATTCTGCAGCTTGGGGCAACAGGTACCTGCTTAGGAGGCTTTGTTGTTCCTCACTCGAAAAAATAGCCATACCGTCCAGAAGCAGGGACGTCACACGGTCGGGCACCCGAAGCGCTAACTCTGTTGCTATCGCCGCACCGGTGTGCGACCCGTAAAGATGGAATCTATCAATACCCAGTGAGCTAATAGCATCAAGTAAGGTGTCGGAGAATTCTGAGATAGGTAGAAACCGATCCACCAGGGGATCACTGGCACCATATCCTGGAGTATCAAATGCTATACAACAGTAATCCTGACTGAGATCGTGCATCAGCGGGACGAGTGACGCGGACGAACGAGGAGACTCGTGCAGCAGCACCACAACAGGCCCTTCTCCCACGGCGCGCCAGTGGAGAAAGCGGCCCTGGTGATTTACAAAGCCGCGACGCATCATTCCCGGAAGCCCAAGCTGCCTGGTGATTCCAGGTGCGAAAGATCAAGATGAGTTTTGATTGCGCCCATCATTCTGTGACCACCGTGCAGAAGCACTGTATGCATTGCTGGTCAGCCATGGAGTCACTTTTTAACTGGACTGCGATCAAAATTAAATACCTCCAAGGCATTGGATCGCATAATTCTCGCAAAGGATTCGTCGCGGAACTCATGCTCACGCATCTCACGTACTGCTCGCTCTGGATCGATCACCGGCCAGTCGGTCCCAAACAAAACCTTGTGACTGCCGTAGGTATTCATATAGTGCTTAAGGGAGTCGGGAAGATGCTTAGGTGCATATGCGTCTATACCGATATAAACATTCTCATGCTTCCAGGCCATCGCTATCATCTCGTCCGTCCAGGGCATCCCAATATGGATACCAATGAGCTTAAGATCGGGGAAATCAATGGCGATCTGATCAAGTAATATCGGTCTCGCCACGGATGGCAAACGCACGTCTTTTTGATAAATAAGGTTCTGACCCACTTGCATCATAATGGGGATATCGAGCTCAACACATCGAGCATAGATCGGATAGCACACAGCCGCATCAGGCGGTGTTCGAAACCAGTGAGGGTAAAAGTGGGCGCCGGTAAACCCGAGCTCGTTAACGGCGTAATCGAGCTCCTTTAACTGGTCTACACCTCGCGTGGGATCTACTCCGGCCAAGCCAGAAAAGCGATCTGGGTACGCGTTGCAATACTCAGCTATCTGATCGTACGGAATCTCGAAACTTCCCTTCCAAGCCCGATCTCCCGCACGGACAGCGATGAGTAAACTGCGCTCAATGCCCGCGCGATCCATTCTGCGCAGGTAGTCTTCAATAGTGACACCCTCTCGCATATCCTGGGGCATGCGCACCTGAGACATAAACGCATTGTCGAAACCTGTTTGCCCCGCTATCACTTCTTTTGGTGTAAACGCGTTGACGACAATATCAATTGCTTTTAGATCCGTCATATTAAAGATGTCCTTCCTGCTGTCGAAGCAGCACTGTTTCTATAAATGGCTTTATTGCGTAGTGCAGCGCAACTGCGCCAACAATCGCCATGGACCAGCCCACACGAGACGTATCATGAAAGCCATAATCTACAATAAGTGCCACAAGCGTTGGCCCAAACCCAATAGCCGCTATATTCAGAACGAACAGATACACCGCCGACAATCATGCCGCTACCACCAAAGACAAATATCAACCCATCTGGCAACGATCCTATATCACCAGCGCTCAGTGAATAGGTGCGTATGAAATACGTTGCTGCCCAAGCGATAAAGGCATTAAAGACGAGTCCAAGGAGCTGGCGCGATGCTTGTCGATAATGAAATCAGCCTCGACTTGCACCAGCTCCTTGACGACTTCTCCGTTTCTAGCGAAGCCAATGTGATCAAAACCTAACAACAGACGACACGTGTTAGTTTGTTCTCGCTCTTAAAGTGACCAGCCAAGTGCGGGGCTCACCCGGGTAGATAGACACAAACCCAAAGGGGGCGAAGGCAAGTGTGGCTGTGTTGTATTCATTATCCGCGCAGTTACGGCAAGACATGCTGACACTAAAGCGATCATCTGCACTCTCCCAGCCTAACGACGCAGAAAGTAAGCCGATGTCATCAGACCTGCCGAGTTCTGTGTTCGGCGGGTCAGTGAAGTGGTCCTCTGTATACTGGTAATCCGCATTGAGTCGGACCTGAGCGCCACCTGATAGCGGCCAAAGATTGGTAAAGCCGATCTTATAAGATGTTTCTGGCAACCGCTGCAGCTTGTCACCCAAACTCCCTGCTACTTCCGGGCTCACATCCTTGTACTCGCCATCAGAGAATGCAACGAAACCAAAAACATCAAGGTTTTCGCTGATCCTCACGGTACCTTCTATCTCCAATCCTTTTATATCAGCATTATTGGTAAATACTGCAAAGTTTCCGGTGTCTGGATCGGTAGCGCTGTTGAAAAGATCTTGATAATCGTAGAAGAAGAATTCTGAATTAAGGCGTGCTCGACCATCCCACAAGGAGGCTTTCAGGCCTACCGCTATGGAATTGATAACCTCAGGCTCAAAAGGCAATACCTGCGTTGGGTCGTTGGTTCGTGCAGCCCAACCACCGGCACGAAACCCTTCGGTATAGGTCGCGTAAGCGCCTAAATCATCATTGAACGCATACGCGATTCCAACCTTCGGCGTAAAGTCACTGAAATCCAACTCTGTAGGCGTTCCCAGTGCGTTGAGCGTTGCAGAGTTCCAGGTAGGCGTTCCTCCGTCAAGAGTAAATCCTGGCGGCACGCCTACAGCTGCTTGAATATCTATGGACTTTTCATCCTCTGTGTAACGCCCACCAAATATCAGCGACAACTTTTCCGTCAGATCGAACGTTCCATCGAAGTAGACTGCAATACTTTGTACATCGACGCTGTAATCACGGGCTAACAGACCGCCGCCAAAAAACCGGTCGCCGATAAATGAGGTGCTGTCCTCATCAAAGTAGAAAATACCCGTCGAATACTGCAGTCTGTCGTTCAGTGCAGTGCCACTAAGCTTGATTTCCTGGCTGATTTGATCGCTATCGTTAATGGTGTAGAGCTCAAAGATAGGGATCGGAGAATCACTTAAATCAAGATCCCACTTTTGGTACGTGTTACGGGATGAGGTAATTGACTGCAGACTCATCGTGTCAGAAATATTCCAATTTACGGTGAGAGCTGCTCCACCGGTTTCAGATTCGTTGAAAATATCGGTGATACTGGATGATTGAAATAAGTCATCGGGTAATCCATTCAGGACATTCAGTGCGTAGACGCCATTTTGGTCGCTCGAACTATCATCTGCGGTGAACAAAACCTCCAAGTCGTCGGACGGCAACCATCGCAGTCCTGCTCGCCAGCCAAAGAAGTCAACATCGTTGACTTCTTTGCCAAGCAACTGGTTGTCAACATAACCATCTCCCGTCTGGGATAGCGCGTTAATGCGAAGGAACAACTTATCTTCTGCAAGAACGAAGTTCGCCATTCCTTTCACATTGATACGATCGAACTCTCCGTAACTAAGCTCACCAGAGAACTGATTCGTATCTTGAGGTTTGGTCGTGACGACATTGATGGCACCAGCGTTTGTGTTGCGCCCGTAGAGAGTTCCCTGCGGGCCTCGCAGCACCTCAACACGTTCAACATCGTAGAGACTAAAGTTGTTAACACCCTGACGGGCGATATAGACATCGTCCAGGTAGAAGCCCATCGCTGTATCAACAGTAACGATCGATTCAGTTGTGCCCACACCGCGGAGAAACACGGTAGTGGCAGAACCCTGACCAACATTATTGGACCCAATCAGGTTCGGAACATTGTTCACCACATCCTTGACGTTAAAAGCCTGGCGGCGTTCAATTTCGTTAGCGTCAAAGGCACTCACTGCCAGGGGAACATCTTGCAAAGTGCTCTCCCGACGCTCTGCAGTAACAACGATCTCTTCGAGCGTTAAGTTGGCTTCCTGAGAAAACGCACTCCCAGCCCCAGCCAGCAAACCCGGCAGAACAAGCCACAAAACGAATGATGGTCTGCGACCCAATAACTGTGTCTTCATGTCTTTCCTCAATTTATATGCAAACGCTTTTATAGAATGGTTCCTGACCACATGTATGGTTAGGAACTACTGGACTATAGACAGATCTAGCCGCATCTCTTGGGTAACGTCCGGATGGGGGCTAGCTGCCGTAGCTAGAAGCTTCGGCCGGTAAAACAACCGCAAACGCGGCTACTTTATACGATTTATGACTCCCGCGGGACGAAAGCTCCAGATTTCTTAACAATATTGCAAACAATAATCAATCATCCGCGGTGTCGATAGAATTGGGGGGGGTCACCAGAAAGCATCGCGATACCGTCGCTGAGCGTGGAAAATGATCGCTGCATTCTTGTATCGAGGACGTGTGGGGTCAGAGTAAAAAAACCTCCGTTTTTACTCTGACCCCATTTATTTTCTGAGACACTAAGCACTCGTAAGGCGAATAAGAACGAAGGCGAAGAAGAAACCGATTAACCACATTGCGGCGGCGACCCACACAAAGCGTCGGTTCCACGTGTCTGCCCTGGCACATGCTGCGGCGAGCTCTGGATCAGATGGGCAGGTTCGGCCGCTGCGATAGACGGCCCACGCTGATGCGGCAATTAAGGCCCCTGAAATTGCAAACACCCAGCCTTTGTACATGCTCAAAGCGATCAGCCATGGTGCTGCGCTGGCGATAGATGCCACTGCGGACCCAAGCCCCAGCGCGACCAAAAGTATAGGGAGTGCGCAACAGGTCAGTGTTGCTGAGGTTGTTAGCAGGAGCATCCAGCCCCAGGATCTGGGTTTCTCAGAATGCATAACCGATGCCCAGCGAGATTTCATTACCACGCGATGCGCTGATTCTATCAACGTCTTCGTGTGCCAAAAATTTGAACTCGGCCCTGAGCATTAAACTGTTGCGGTAGTACACCAATACCGGTCCGGTCTGTACTCGCTCAGCACCGGAGGCCGTGGTTAAATTCAGAGCGTTTGGTGGATCCTCGTGATAAACAGAGATGTCCCACATCGTAAAAATACCCGAATTGGTATCGTTGTCATGCCACGGATGCAGTCCTATATTTACATCGAGACCCCAGGAATTGCCGCTTTGCATCCCACGTTCCCCGGATCCCTGATTCCAGTAATAGAGATCATATAGCTGATAAAACGTCGGTGTCTCGCTCGAATAGGACAAACTTAGACCGAGATCCCAGCTGCCATCACTATTCGGAAAATCGCCGGAGCTCGTACCGGTGGGAATTCGTACCGAAGGAGTGAGCCCCCAATTTTGCGTACTCGCGCCCTGGTTCGAGTATCGTTTTAACGGCAGCGCCACGACAATGTCGCCGAGACCCGTATTTTGCTGTGGGGTCGCGACGGTATTG
This sequence comes from uncultured Woeseiaceae bacterium, assembly GCA_905480215.1. Taxonomy (GTDB): domain Bacteria; phylum Pseudomonadota; class Gammaproteobacteria; order Steroidobacterales; family Woeseiaceae; genus UBA1847. The sequence continues at coordinate 10,834 of CAJQPL010000035.1, forward strand.
ATGCTTGTGACACGCTGTTGATCAATAAAGGGGATTTTTATCGTTGCGCGAACAGAACGGTCAAACGTATAAACACCCTCGAGCCATGTTGTATCGACATAGCGTTCAAGACCGAGCGGATTGTCGATCTCATTGTCACTTAGCAACAGGGTATCCGAGCCAAAACGCTGGTGTCGCAGTTGCAGGCCGAACCCATCGGACCACCGTGGTGCCATATCCATGACTGGCTGATGTGCAACCGCGATCGAAGCGAACATCAGGCAGCAAAAAGCGGTGATAATCTTCACGGCTGACCCTGCAGAACCTCGTCAGGTTCACCGGCTGCATTGACACTCCAAACATCGACGGGTTCGTAGCCGCCGGATTCGATCGCCTTGAACAGCGCTTCAATGTCGAGCTCCTGATCCGCTTTGACCGCGATCGTTACACGCTGGCTTTCAATTTCAACTTTTACACCTTTGGTGTACTTTGATTGGTCTATAAACGGTAATTTCGAAACCTTCTTAGTGAGCCCCTGGGCGCAGAACGAGCAAACAACGCCATGCACGTTGATGACAAAGTCGCTTGCGAACACGGGAGCGCTTAGGAGTACCGCGATTAAAGCGGCGACGATTTTCCTGAACATGATTTCACCTTTTCAAAATAAGAACTAAACCCACGAATCGCGGGCGGAATGATCTTAGGAAAAGTGTGAAATCGGTGGACGGAACAATCGTGCTGAGTAGGCAGCCAGGTTCGGTACTGCCGGGGCGGCTATAGTTGTACTACGCACGGTAAACCCGGATGGGCTCCATGCGTACGCCGTCAGTGATACGCCGGTCAGGCAACAAGATTCTGTTGTTTCAATCGGCTCATCACCATGGCATGGCATCGAATCGGACTGTGCAGACTCGGTAGATGGCTTTTCAGCGGCTACATCACAACATAGTGACGCCGATGCGATGTTCATTGTGAACACGACTAACAGCAAGCCGGAGAGCAGGCTTTGCTGGTCGGTCTTGATTACAGACTTTCGCATATGAGCATTGGACACGGAATTCCCAAAAAAATCAATTACCTAGTTGGCAAAAACCAAATTCTTGCGCACGTCAATCGCGCTCACGCTACTTGCTGGCGCAATCAATAACGCTGTAATGCAGCAAGGCCTCGTTCTTTACCCGGGCGGCGGTACCGCTGACGGTAGCAGCGGTGCGCATATTCTGCTGGCGCCGCGGTCGTTGATTCTACTACGCGCAATGGTGCATCCTACCTCGCACGCTGATGCGAGCATGGGTGCCGGGTTACCAACCTGCACATCGCTCAGCAACGAGGTCGGAAAACAGAATGACTAGTGAAAGCGAGAAAATGCTGGCTGGGGATCACTACGATCCAGGCGATGCCGAACTTTGCGAGTTAAGATCCAAAGCTCAGAGATTCATGAGCAGTTACAACCAGACCAGCGTCGATGACGGCCCCGTCAGAGACGCTCTGTTGCAGTCACATATTGGCGCCGTCGGTGAGTCCTGTGCCATTCGATCACCTGTTTACATTGACTATGGGTTCAACATCTATATCGGCGACCGCGTCTTCCTGAACTATGGCTGCGTGCTGCTCGACGTATGCACAATCCGCATAGGCTCAGGAACGCAAATTGGCCCGGCCGTCCAGATTGTCACCGCCGATCACCCCCGTGACCCTGCGGATCGCGCGGCGGGGCTGGAAATGGGCAAACCCATCAGCATTGGGGAAAACGTGTGGATAGGGTCACAGGCCGTCATTCTGCCGGGCGTCACCATTGGCAATGATGCCATCGTCGGCGCAGGCAGCATCGTAACGCATGACGTTTCGCCCGGCATGACCGTAGTCGGGAATCCGGCACGCACCGTGCCACCTGCCCCGCCGACTTAACCCGCCGATTATGTGAGCCAGGTCAAAGGAATGGTGGCCAGGGGCGGAATCAAACCACCCCGCCGGATTTTCAGTCCGCTGCTATACCAACTGAGCTATCTGGCTAACGGTGCCGGGCTGTTCCCGGTCGAAAACAGGCTAACTCAACGATAATTTTGGAGATTCAGGCATATTCGCCGCTATTATGGCCTGCTTCCGGTTTGAGCAAATAAATGCAGCCTGCACCCATAAAAGCCAATCTCAAATTTCTCGCCAACCTCGATGGACCACTCGTCTACATTCCCTCTAAAGGTGGCGGTGACCAGACCGAGCATGTGGGCAACTTCGAAGCGCGGGAAGTGCTGGTGCTCGATGGCCGGCAAGACAAACAAGAGTCCAGCCTGGATGTTGAAGGATTCAAGCTCGTGCGGCAGGAAACTGAAGTCGACGACTTCTACAGCGACGTGCAGATCAAATCGATTTATCACGATGAAGTGAAATCACTGTTAACAGAGGTAACGGGCGCTTCGCGAATCGAAATTTTTGACGATACGAGACGCACCTCCTCTGTGCAGAAACAGCGCAACAAAGGAATTCGTGAACCTGCCAACATTATTCACAACGATTACACCGCACGCTCCGGCGTCAAGCGACTGCGTGACCACTTTGCAGATAATCCGGACGAGGCAGAAGAATTACTATGCGGGCGTTTTGCCATTATTAATGTATGGCGCTCTATCGCCGGGTCCATTCGAAATTTTCCGCTAACTCTGTGCGATGCCTCGACTGTCGTATCCGCGGACCTTGTGTCGGTCGAGCGACGCGCCGAGGAACGTATCGGGGAGTTGCAGGTCGCTCTGCATAATCCGGATCAGCGTTGGTATTATTTTCCGGAGATGCAAATGGATGAGGCGTTGGTTTTTAAGACGTTTGATTCAGAGACCGATGGGCGTACGCGTTTTACTATTCATACGTCATTTGAAATTCCTGGTGTTTCCGGAAGTGCGGCGGCGAGAGAGAGTATTGAGACGAGGTGTTTGGTTTTTTTCTGAGATCGATCGCCCGCCGGGCGGGCTCCTAGATCGGGCACTGGACGAAGCATTGGAATCAATTCATCACCAGCCGGCATCTGAGTGAATACTCCTTGAAACGATTTGTTCAGTCTGACCCCTATTCCCCGCGCAGGGATAGGCTCGATGCGCCTGCAGGACCGTAGTTCGCTGTTGCACCTGTGCTACCGTAGTTGGCATGGTCTCCGTGCGCTACATCGTTGCGATGACGGTAGCAGCTATCGCCGTCCTCACCGGGCCTGTCAGTGCTCAGGAAAACTACTCACCCACTGCCGGTCGCGACTATCCAATCCGCCCA
>CAJQPL010000036.1 GCA_905480215.1 uncultured Woeseiaceae bacterium
GATGATGGCGTGTGGGAAGCTGGGGAACCGTGGGGAAATTTTGTTGGTCGTGAGGCAATAGCGGAGTTCTTCAGAGGTATGCCTGAAGCCGTCAGTTTTTCTGTACATGCATTGTCGAACGAAGAGATTGATATTGACGGCGACACGGCGACTGCCCGGTGGCGTACGGTTATCCCGGTCACATTGAATTCAGAGGATGGCGGCGTTTCACACTGGATGTTCTGCGACTACACAGACGATTACAAAAAGGTCGATGGCCGTTGGTTTTTTACCAGGATAAAGGCTGACGTGGTGCGTTCGGGTGACCACTCTGCCGGCTGGAGCCAGACTGCCGACGCTTAGCCACTTGTGCGCAAGCAACGTGAAACGTATTCTTCGCTCAATGTCTACCGCTGAAGGTTTGAGGTTCAGATCGATTGCCGTGCCGGGCGTACTATCGATAACAATTCTATTATCGATTGTTGGTGCATCTGCTCAGGAACATCGAGCAACATTGGACGCCGAGAACGCGAAAGCCATCGTCGCCGGTTGCGAACGCTACGCCTCTGACAGTGGCATTTCGGTTGCGATCGCAGTGGTGGGTCCTGGCGGCATTCTGACAGCCTTGTTGCGAATGGATGGAGTGGTTCCTGGAGCCGTCGAGGTGGCGATTTGGAAGGCTCGTTCTTCTTCGTCGCTAGGTATGTCGACAGCGGACCTTGCGAGTCTCGCAGAAGAAACCCCGGCGATAGCAACAGTTCCGGGTGTGGCGGCAATTGCGGGAGGCGTGCCGATATTGTCTGCGGATGGAGTATTGATAGGCGGCGTCGGTGTATCTGGCGCCAGCAAGGATCAGGATGTCGCTTGTGCGCTGGCAGGTCTTGATGACGCATCTCTTAACAAGGACGAAGAAAAATCACAGTGACCAAGAAAAAAGTGGGTTCTGAAAAGAAAGTAGGCGCGTTGGTGTCTGGATTGAATGTGATTCGCTATCTGGTGCAGACGCGGTCTCCCGTTGGCGTGAGCCAGGTCGCCAGAGACGTACAGATTAGCCCAAGTACCTGTTTCAATTTGTTGCGAACGCTTGTTCAGGAACAGTTGGTCGATTTTGACCCGACAACGAAGAATTACTCCATCAGTTACGGACTGCTGGAGCTAACGAAGGGCATGATTGAGCGTGATCAGGTCGTTCAATTTCTCAAGCCAAGAATGACAAAGATGGCGCTGGAACATCGTATTACGGCCACTCTTTGGCGGAGAGTCGCCGACGATAGAGTGGTGCTTGTCGAGCGCGCCGATGCCGAGTCGGCTGTAAGAATCCATATGACGGTCGGTCAACGGCTTCCGATTTTCATCGGTGCACTCGGTCGGTGTATGGCGGCATTTAGTGGGCTTTCGAAGGAGTTTATACGTCAGCAGTTTGAGTTGTTGCGTTGGGAAAACCCTCCGGAGTTTGACGAGTACTGGGATGATCTGAAAGAAGCGCGAACACGTGGCTATGCAATCGATCGCGATCATTTTGTTCGCGGCATTACGACCATTGCAGCCCCCGTATTTGACGCGACTGGTGCGCCAGTACTGGTCGTAAGCGCGGTGGGTTTCAGCGGTCAATTCAGTGATGCTGCGTTGCGCGCGATCGCCGATGAGGCCAAAGCCTGCAGTGAGAAGGGCACTGAGTGGTTCAGCGGCGCCTCAGAGGGAAGCTAGAAATGCTTGGTATTGGGCAAGAGTTGTGACTGCGGGCAATCTTGATGATAACGGCGTTCGCACTGTCTACAAGGCGATCTGCAATTGGGACCGCTGGGGCCCTGACGACCAATTGGGAACGCTGAATTACGTCTCGTCAGAACATCGTATTGCGGCGGCAAGACTAATATCCGAAGGTTCCTCGATAGGACTGGGCCGGCACGTTGATACCGTGCCATCACCGATGAACAATATTCCGGCGCAACACTATATGGTCGCTGCCGGTGACGTTGCTCCAGAATCAGGCGCGGGCGTTTGCTACGATCAGATCGGTGTGTTTCCGCACGGTCAGGCACAAAGTCACCTTGATGCGCTTTGTCACATAAGCGACAACCAAGCGATGTTTAACGGCAGGCCGGCCTCGATGGTGACCTCCAAAGGCGCAGCGACGCTCGATATTTGCGTGGTCGCAGACGGCATTGTGTCGCGCGGTGTTTTTCTGGATATTGCAGCAGCGCGGGGTGTACCGTTTATCGATCCCGAAGATCCGATCCGGCCGGAAGATTTCGATCGTGCTGAGGAAATGGCGGGTATTCAGGTTGGCGAAGGCGATCTGCTGATTTACCGAACTGGCCGCCATGAACGTCGCGAGAAAGTCGGTCCGCAATGTGAAAGATTGCCTGACGGACGAGGAAGTCTTCCGGGAATTTATCCAGATTGCCTGGAATGGATACATGAGAGAAAAGTGGCTCTCATTGGCTCTGACTGCGCTCATGACATTCTCCCGTCTCCGTTCAAGGATGAAGTCATTCCAATTCACGTTGGTACTGAGGTCTACATGGGCCTGTTGTTGCTTCACAACCTGCAGCTTGAAGTCCTGCAGGCTACTTGCAAGCGCTTGTCGCGAAACGAGTTTTTTGTTGCGATATCGCCGCTCCGGATCGCGGGCGGAACCGCATCCCCCGTTAATCCAATAGCGTTGTTCTAGCTGTTTTTCCGTATAGGTTCTCTATACCGCAGGAAACGACTACTCTGTACAGACGATGAAAGATTTCAATTGGGACAATCTGCGGTTTTTCCTTGCGATGGTCCGTGCTGGAAACCCCAATGCTGCGGCGAGGCTGCTTCGTGTTGACCACAATACGGTCAGACGACGTGTCACCGCGCTTGAATCAGATCTCGGAGCTCGGCTATTTGATCGGGTTGATGATCGATATGCACTGACCGACGAGGGTGAAGCTATGCTCTCGATCGCCGAGTCGATGGAGGGCGAGGCAGTTCATGCACAGAGCAAGATCGGCGGCCGCGATATTGCCATTGGCGGAACCGTTCGGATTGGTGTTCCAGATGGTCTCGGTACACTTTTCATTGCGCCGCGAATGGCCAAGCTCAGGCAGATTCATCCGCAACTCAATATCGAGCTCGTCGTAACCTCCAGGAATTTTGACTTATCTCGACGCGAAGCCGACATGGCGATAATGATCGGCGAGCATGAGAGCAAGCGAATCACAAGCACACCGTTGACCGAAGTCACCATCCGTTTATACGCTTCCAGTTCCTATTTGGCACGTCATGAAAAAATAAAGAAAATTGAAGATCTCAAACATCACGATTTCGTTAGCGGAATTGACGAGTTTGATTTCGGACCGGCGATTGATACCGTTTTGAATGACGTTGACCCCGGTTTCAATACGACGATTTCCTGTTCAAGTATCGTTGCGCAATTGAAGGCCACGGCGGCCGGTGGCGGCTTATGTTGTTTTGCGAAATTCATCGCGGCAACTGAGCCCGAGCTGATACCGGTTCTGCCCGACCAGGTTCGGTTCAGCCGTGAAATCACTCTTGCTGTACACACAGACATGGTGCAGCTTGCGCGAATTAAGGCAATCGCAGATTTTCTCAAACGCGAGTTCCAGCAACAGCGCTTGCTG
>CAJQPL010000037.1 GCA_905480215.1 uncultured Woeseiaceae bacterium
TCGTGACCTTCGAGTACCAGTGGAATAGCTTTGCACTGAATTGGGGTAGCTTCGCTATAGCCCTGATCTTCGACAGCACGCAGCAATTCGGCCGACAGGCCGAGTTCGTTAAATAACATTGATTGTTCTCCGATTCGCCTGATCCGACGCGTCAATTGACGTGCGGTTCGGTCCAGGCTGGAATTTATATAGTGACTCCAAGGCCGCAGAAGCGCAGGTTTGGAGTGAGTGACGCAGACCGATGTGCGTCAAGACGGAGCGGACTGTAACAGAAGGACAACGAAAAGAAACACTTATTTCCGATAGTGCGCGGTCGAATGTCTCGATGCTGCCCGCAATGCGAGTTTTCAAAAACGACCGTAAACTAACGGCACTCGCTGCCCTGCAAAGAAATGGTGCCGGATAGGTGATTCGAACACCTGACCCCCTGCTTACGAAGCAGGTGCTCTACCAACTGAGCTAATCCGGCACGAGTAATCGGCGCGCAGTATAGCCTCGCTGCCAAAGCGGGCCAAGGGCTTTCGCGATTTATCCGTTGTCCGAGCGCACGCGAACGATAAGTTCCACCCCATCGCACACGGTGCCTTCGGGTAAGGCCGGCAGTCCGAGGATCTCGATGTCATCGGCAGTAATATCGGTAAGTTGTCCCGATTCGACGTCATAATAGTGATGGTGCGGCTCAACCCTCGAGTCGTAAAGGCGCCGTTCGGAGTCCACCAGACACTCCTTAACCAGGCCACGTTTACCAAATAAATTCAATGAGTTATAGACGGTTGCTTTGGATACTTTACTGCCTTTCTCGCGCAATTTCTCGAATACCTGATCTGCCGACAAATGCTGCGGCTTGTCCAGCAAAATACTCGCGACCTCCAGCCGCTGTGGTGTCGGCGCGATGCCGAATTGATCAAATTTAGCCAGAAATTCCGCGCGCGACATTAACGCTACCCCGTCTTAATCAATGTGTTCCGCCCTGATTCTAGCAGAGCAATCAATTGAATCCCGGATGCAAAATAAATGCGTACAAGGAGGTCAAAATGATCATTCGAAATCAAGGCTTTACGCTGTTCGAGCTAATTCTGACGCTGACGCTGTTGGCGATATCGGTCAGCATCGCCGTACCCACGTTTTCTGCCACCCTCGCCCGGCAGCGGCAACACGTCGAAATTAACGCGCTTTTTCATGCCATTCATCTGGCTCGAAAAGAGTCTGTGATGCGCCGTAAGGTGGTTTCGATTTGCCCATCCACCGACGGTCAGGAATGCTCCGCCAGCAAAGACTGGTCAAGCGGCTGGCTGCTATTCGAAAATCGCGACCGCGACTCACCGCCAGTGGTGGACCCAGGCGAGCCTATCCTTCGAATCCATACGGTTGGCGACGGCGTGCAGATCGTCGGCAACCGACGCGGCTTTACCTTACGTGCGACCTTCATGCGTGCCACCAATGGAACTTTGGTCTTTTGCGACCAAATGCAGCGAATAAAGCCGAAAGCACTGGTAATCAGCTACACGGGACGTCCGCGTGTCGCTAGTCACAAGCGTAATCGTGAACTCTATTCCTGTGCGGATTAAGTTAAAAGCTTCGGCCAATTTTGTACCGCTTATCGGCATCGAAGCGCCGCTTGTCGGTTGTTTGAACGGCGGCTGAATTGACTCTTTATAGTGAGCCTCATGAAACCAAATACCCAGACAGGCTTTACGCTCTACGAACTGCTCACGGTGATGCTGATTGTCGGCGTCGTGCTGGCACTCGGCGTACCTAATATGCAGTCGTTCCGGCAAAACAGCTCGATGACCAGTACCGCGAATGACCTGCATTCCGCCTTTCATTTGGCTCGCAGTGAGGCATCTCGCGCGAAATCCAATATTACCGTATGTGCCAGTGCGAACTCGGCTGCGGTCTTGCCCACTTGTGGCGGTGAATTGGAAGCCGGATGGATCGTTTTTGAAGATACCGACGGCGATATCGTCGTCGATGCCGGCGAGCCAATCATCAAGCGTTTCGGACCGATCCGGGAGGGTATCGTTATCAATACACCCGGACCCGATGACTACTTCTCCTATGCGTCAACGGGGTTGGGACGCGGCAATGTAACGGGTACGGCACCGTTAGGTGTTGCCATGCTTTGCGACGTTCGCGGCAACGTCACCGGCGGTGGCGGAAAATCGACAGCACGAGTCCTGGTGGTCACGCCATTGGGACGAGCAACGGTTCTCGCCAGCGAGGCACAAGTCGCCTTCCACGGAGGCTGCTAGGAAATGAAATTGATATACAAAAAAACTGATAATCGAACGCAACGCGGCTTCTCATTAATCGAAGTGTTGATCGCGCTGGTCATCATGTCAGTCGGTATGCTCGGCATAGCCGGACTCTACGTCCAAAGCATGCAGGCCGGTCGCACATCAATGTTCCGCCATCATGCCGTGACTCTTGCGGGTGACGTGGCTGATCGAATTCGCGCAAACCCGACAGCAGCGGCAGGTTATGCGGCAGCTGCTGGAGCGGGCGGCTGCATCGATACTGGCCTCTCCTGTACGCCGGCACAAATGGCCGCAAATGACATCCTGCTGTGGAAGGCTCAGGCGGGAGATACCTTGCCAGGCGGAGACGTCGCTGTTGTTTTCAATGCAGCCGTCGGCACGGCACCGCCGACCTATCTGATTACGGTTAGCTGGAGCGAACCCGGCGAAACACCCTCCTACGCAATTACGGTTCCGGTGTTGCCGATATGAGCACGACGACTACACAAAAACAGACCGGCCTCACACTAATTGAGATGATGGTCGCGCTAGCAATCGGGTCTTTTCTGATGGTCGGCGCAATTCAAATTTACAATCAAAGTCGTCAGGCTTTTGTTGTTAACGAGTCAATCGCCCGCGTTCAGGAAACAGCGCAGTTCGCGATGGACACCATCGAAGCCGATCTGCGAATGGCCAGCAACTGGGGTCGCAACAGTCGCGGACTTGCGGTTGAAGGGCGGTCTATCATCGGCGATGCAAACCCCAGGGGCTTGCCGTTACCGGCAAATAACTGCGCTGCCGATTGGGCGTTGAATCTCGCCTTGCCGATTGATGGCGTAAACAATGGCTACGGGCTGGCATGCCCGGCAACCGGCGGTACTCAAGCCAACTCCGACGTGATAACTATTCGTCGTGCGAGCGTTGTTCCTGCTCCGCTCGAGGCCGGCCGCCTGCAGGTACAAACCACTCGAATTCAAGGCGAGGTTTTTGCCGACGGCAACGTTCCGACAACTTTCTCGGCAGCTGACTCGGCGACCCATAATTTGCTCGTTAGCAGCTACTACGTAGCGCCGACGTCAACGTTAATCGCTGGTGTGCCCACCCTAAGGCGTCATCGGTTAATTGGCGGTGGTGCTGGCGGTCCAACTATTGTCGACGAAGAAGTCGCTCCGGGAATTGAAAACATCCAGATCCAATTGGGAATCGATGTCGATGCAGACAATACCGTCGACCGCTATGTAAACCCTGGAAATCAAATTTACGATCCTACTGCCGCCGGCTATATACCTGGAGCACGCGTCATGACCGCGCGCATCTGGATGATCGTTCGCAGTGTCGATTTTGAAGCCGGTGTAGGCGACACCCGTGATTATCGCCCCGGCGATGTTGTACTGGGCGTGCAAAGCGACAGCTTTCGACGCATGCAGGTATCCAAGACCATCTTGCTGCGCAACGCGAGAACATGATTATGAGAACCACTATGAATAGCAAGTTTCAATTATTGATTGAGCGCAAGCGTCAACGAGGCGCAGCACTTATTGTAGGGCTGTTGTTACTCGTCGTTATTACGATTCTGGCAGTATCCGGCATGAATACCGCGACTACTGAACTGGCGATGGCGCGCAACGACCAGACCTATGAAAATGTTTTTCAGTCTGCTGAGACCGGTCTTGAAGCAGCGCTCGCGCAAGGCAACTGGAACACGGCGGCAAATGTTGTTGTAACTCCCACAGTAGGAACATACGACGTCGTCTCAGCTACGATTCAATTTGAAGATACGACGCTGGTACCCGACCAGGCGTTTAGCCTCGGTGCCGGTAGCGGTATTTCTGCATTTCACTTCCAGGCAATCTCATCTGCGGAATACCGCTTTAACCCCGGCAATATCACAGACCGCGATGCAACCGCGGTGCACACACAAGCTTTTTACGTCGTTGGCCCGGATTCGCCGACGCTTTAAGCGGTAAATGGAACGGAGTACTGCAATGAAAACCAAATTAATTCTTACCGCAGTCGCACTAATTTTGTCTTTGCCGGCTGTCGCAGCTTTCACGTTTGTCGTGAAAGGTTATGAAGTGTCACTCGACGAAGTTCGCCTCCCCAGAAACGAAGGTGGAACGATCGGTTTTAAGCCGTGTGAAGAATGCGATTACCAAACGAATTATGTTGCCGCTGATATTCGTTGGCAGATCAACGGCCGCGCCGTCACGTTTGAAGAGTTTACTGAACAGGCTGACTTACTAAGCGGTAAAGATCACACAGTGACGGTAACGCAAAATATTAAATCCAAGCAAATCGCGAAAGTGGCTATGGCCGTTCGCGATTACGAATAAAGGGATAGGCAGAGGCTTATATTATGAATAACGTAATTAGCAAGACACAATGGACGTGCTTGGGTTTATTCTTAGCGTTAACGAGTGGCTCGCCGGCACTCGCTGATGACACTGAAATCCTTCTCATCAACCCGAATCAGGCGAACCCGCCGAAGCCAAATGTCATGTTTATCATTGACTCCTCTGGCTCGATGGATAACGAGGTGGATACGAGAGAAGCCTACGACTCGGCGGCCGCGCCCTACCCTGCGACTGCAGGCTGCGATGCAAGCCTCATGTATTGGACACTTGTTGACTCGGTTCCAAGTTGCGACGCATCCAATACGCAGTTTTTCAAGAAATCTGCATTTGCTTGTGCAGCGGCTGGCCCCAGAATTACCGGCATCGGTAGTTACACGGACTCAATGGTTCATTTCCGTTCCGACGGTTTTACATCTGCGGCCTGGCAGAAAATGCAACCTGGCAATGACAGCGGCATAGTTGAATGCCAGGACGATAGCGGCGTGCATGGTATTGGCTCGACTGCGGCCAGCCAACCGTTTGCACAAAAAGGCAGCACATTGGTTGCTTACACGGCAGATTCAGCGCAAGAAGTTGACTGGACCGGCAATGGCGTGAGCGACTCCGTAACTGTTTATGACGGCAACTACCTAAACTATCGCGCTAATCCGGTAATAGTCAGCGCCCGCAAAATTGATATCGTTCAGGACGTGGCGACGACCGTTATGAATTCAATTAGTAACGTCAATGTCGGCATCATGCGATTCAACGATCGTGCCGGCGGTCCTGTCATTCAAGATATTGTCGACCTCGATACGAACCGTACAGCTATTAATGACGCAATTAATGGTATTGAAGCGGCCGGACGTACGCCGCTCTCCGAGACGCTCTACGAAGCCGCGCGGTTTTGGCGCGGAATGCCTGCTTATTACGGCGAGAATATAAACGAAAATCCAACTGATCCGGGTGCGCTGCGGCAATTATCTCCGGAAATTTATGAGCAGCCGGCAATGTCGTCGTGCACTAAGAATTTCAACGTCCTCCTGACCGATGGTAGTCCGGTATCCGACGCTGAAACGCCCTCCCTCGTAAATGACGCTACGAATGGACTGCCAAATTGGTCTGCAGCTCTTGGCGGACGTGCGGGCTGCACCTTCAATGTTGAAGGCGATTGCCTTGATGACGTAGCCGAATATTTATTCAAAGAAGACATCAACCCAACGTTGGCGGGCGAGCAGCTCGTGACAACACACACCATTGGCTTTGATATCAACTTACCGATAATGGCGCAAGCCGCTGCAGTGTCAGGTGGTGAGTACTTCCTGGCCGATGATGTTGAAAGTCTTACGCTCGCACTTTTGAAGATCGTAGCAATTGTTCAGGATCGTTCACTGTCATTCTCTGCCCCGGCTGTCGCGGTTAACAGCTTCAATCGAACGCAGAATCTGAACGACTTGTATCTGACAACCTTTGGAGCACGCGGCAAAGTTCATTGGCCCGGCAACCTTAAAAAGTATCGAATTGAGTCTGCCCAGATCACTGATGCCAATGGTGATCCGGCGTTTAACACGCAAATTGTCGATGCAAATGGCAATGCAGCAGTAAGCCCTACGACCGGCTTCTTTGAGCCGAATGCTCAGAGCTACTGGTCTGCTGGAACAGATGGAATCGTCGTAGAATCTGGCGGTGCTGCCAATCGCTTACCAGCGCCAGGAGCTCGAAATCTTTATACCAATAATGGTACGGATGCGAGTCTATGGGGCAACTCCAACGCGATTTCCGTCGGCAATGCTGGCGCGTACACATTGGCTGATTTCGGGCTTACAGGAGGCGCAGGCGAACCGACACTGGAGCAGATGATTCTTTGGGCTCGTGGTGCTGATCAGGCTGACGAAGATGGCGATCTCGACGTTACCGAACCGCGAAATCAGATGGGCGACCCCCTGCATTCACAACCTGCCGCTATCGTTTACGGCGGAACGTCGGCCAGCCCTGATACTGTTATTTACACCGCGACAAATGATGGTTATGTGCACGCGATTGACGGTGCGACCGGTGACGAACTTTGGGCGTTTGTACCTAAGGAACACTTGGCGTCATTCACCAAGCTTTACTCGAATCTTGACGCCAAAGTCAAAAATTACGGTGTCGACGGCGACATTATTCCTGTCATTAAAGACGTCGACTCAGACGGAATTATCGAAGTCTCAGACGGAGATTTCGTCATCATCATCTTCGGCATGCGGCGTGGCGGCAATGGCTACTACGCTTTGGACGTGAGCAATAAGACACGACCGGAATTGCTTTGGAACTTTACGACGCCCGCTATCGGCCAATCTTGGTCCGCACCGTCCGTCGCACGCGTCAAGATGGCCGCTGGTTTTGGCCAGAATGCCGACGATGCTGTAGTCGTCATTGGTGGTGGCTATGACGCCGCGCATGACACGATAGCGCATCCAGTCGCTGCCGACGGACAGGGAGCAGGTATCTACTTCCTGGACCTCAAGTCTGGTGCCGTCTTGTGGCGTGCAGGTTCCGACAACACAGCCCAATTGACGCTCTCCAAAATGACGCGGGCCATCCCGTCGTCAGTTCGAGTCATTGACTTGAATGGCGATCGATTTGCAGATCGGATGTATGCATCTGACATGGGCGGTCAAGTTTGGCGCTTCGACATCACTAATGGGAATGCGCCGAATGGACTGCTAACCGACGCATTGGTTACGGGTGGCGTGATTGCTCAGCTGGGCGCTGAAGGCAATTTGCCGACAACGGACGCGGAGACAAGACGTTTTTACAACGCTCCGGACGTTTCCTTGTTCAACGACACTATACAAAATCGCCGCTTCATAGCCTTGAGCATTGGTAGCGGCTATCGCGCTCACCCGCTGGACAATACGACGAACGAACGTTTCTATTCGATACGCGACAAATTCGTATTCCAGAATCTGACGCAAGTGCAGTACAACGCGTTCACGCCGATCACCGAATCTGGCCTCGTTGAAGTATCAGGATCAGTCGGCACGGCTGTAAGCGCAAATGATGACGGCTGGATGTTCACTTTGCCGGCCAATCAAAAGGTTTTGACCGAGTCGGCAACGTTCAACAACGAAGTCTTTTTCGTCGCGTTCTCGCCCGATCCTGACAACGTTGCGTCATTGTCTTGCGCGGCTGGTGTTGGTCGAAACTTCCTGTATCGCGTAAGCGTCACAAACGGCGATCCGATCGGTGATCTGTCGTCGGTAGTCAGCGGCACCGAAGATTCATTACGAGTTACAAGTCTCTCTCAGGGTGGTATTGCACCATCGCCGCGATTCTTGTTCCCTAGTGCGGATCCATCTACCTGTAAGTCCGGTGGCGATTGCTCACCGCCGCCGATAGGTTGTGTTGGTGTTGAGTGTTTTGATCCGGGCTTTGCTAACAATCCGGTACGTACACTCTGGACGCAGGATGGAATCGAATAATGAAGATGCGAAAGTACATGAGTGGCGTCACCCTGATCGAACTAATGATCACGGTCGTCATCATCGCCATTCTAGCGGTGGTCAGCTATCCAAGCTATCGTGAGTTCATTGATCGCGCCAAACGCACTGAGGCGAAAGCTGCGTTATTGATGGCAGCAACCAATCAGGAAAGATTCTTTCTGCAGAACAATCAGTTCTCAGCGCTTCTCACTGACTTGGGTTTTACGGCTAGCCCATTCACGACCGACAGTGGCGCATACGTAATAACGGTTGCTGCTCCGGTTCCGACCGCTGATTTTACGGTCACTGCGACCTACCAACTCGGCGGCGCCGAAGCGGCCAAGTGCAATGTGTTTACGATCACCGGTGCCGGTATCAAGACATCAGCGCCGGACACCGATTGCTGGACGCGTACACGCTAATAAGGATTTATTGAGCTTTTCCGATAGCCGCCGCTTGCTCTTAGAAATATGGTCAAGCGGCCGCTCTTTCCTCTTTTCCAGAGAAAAATATCGAATCGATGATCAAGAACGCAGCGCCGACAGATATGCCGGCATCGGCAACATTGAATGATGGAAAGGCCCAACTCCCAAACCAGACCTGGAAGAAGTCCGTCACGTAACCCAGCATGATCCGGTCAATCAAATTACCGATCGCACCGCCGAGAACAAACGAAAGTCCGGCTGATAAAACCATTTGCCCAGCATTGCGTATTCGCCATAGCCACACTGTGATTACAACGCTTACAACGGTCGTAAGGACAATGAAAAACCAACGCTGCCAGCCGCCGGCGTCTGCCAGGATACTGAATGCAGCGCCCATATTGTGTTGATGCGTGAGATTAATAAATGAATTAAGCGGCACGCGACCGTAGAGCGGGACCCATTCAATGATCGCCCACTTGGTGATCTGATCTGCAATCACAATAACCAGCGCAACAACGATCCACATCGCAAAGCGTGCGTTCGTTGCCGTTGGATTTTTCGGGATACTCATTTATCGTCCTTCTACGCGTCAGATGCTTTAAGACTGAAGCGTGCATTTTCGGCGTCCTCGTCCATTTGCGCAACCAGTTCTTCCACTGAGTCAAATTTGACCTCGTCGCGCAAATGGGCAATGAAATCGACGCTGATGTAATCACCATATATATCGCGGTCGAAATCGAATAGATGGACTTCTAACAATGGCTTGACCAGATCAAACGTCGGACGCGTACCGATGCTCGCCACGCCATCCAGGCATCCCTCTGGCAAGCCTGTGACGCGCACGGCGTAAATGCCCATTACAGGGCTAAGGCGCCGCTTCAAATCGACATTTGCAGTGGGGTAACCCAAGGTCCTGCCAACCTGCCGCCCTCTCACAATTCGCCCAGACATCTGGTACGGGCGCCCAAGCAATGTTGCCGCACGACCAGGATTGCCATTTGCCAATGCCAACCGGATAGCTGTGCTACTTACCCGAATATCATCCTTGACGAGGCTGCTTGCCTGTTCAATCCCAAAACCCAGAACTCGATGCACACGCTGCAGATGTTCGACCGTTCCTTCGCGTCGGCGAGCAAATCGGAAATCGTCGCCAACAACGATATGGCGCAGATTCAATCCCTGACTTAACACCTGGCGAATGAAATCCGCAGCCCGTATGTTGCGAACTTTGGAACTGAATCTCGGGCAATAAAAGATATCAATGCCGTAAGCGGCGAGCGCTTCATACTTCTCGCGAAAGCGCATGAGTCGCGCTGGTGGATGGTCCTTTGACAAAAATTCTTCAGGCGTCGGCTCAAAACTCATGACGATTGAGGGCACGCCAAGCGACTTCGATTTTCTTATGACGCGATCCAGCAATTGCCGATGGCCCGCATGGATGCCGTCGAAACTACCAATAGTCACGACACTGCCACGCTCGTGCACAGCCTGCGGCAAGTCTCCAAGGTGTCTTAGCAACTGCATCTATTCCGCTCTCATCCGAAACTGCGATGTCCGCGCACCGAACACAAGCAACGCTGCGGCGTATGCAATGAAGCCAACGATAATCGTCAGGCCTAGATAGACAATCCGCTCCGCAAGAGATGCCGCAATCCACCAAGCTAGCGGGCGAGCCAATTGCAGCAACGCGAAATACATCGCAGTGTTTGCGATCAGAATCCTTACAAGCAATGACTTCCACCCGTCGGAATGTCGCAGAATATTGTCTTTTTTTAGCGCTCGATACAACAGTAGCGCATTCAAGACTGCCGCCAGCGACGTTGCCGCGGCTAATCCCGCATGCGGGCCAGCAATCCCATACTTCGTCATACTCCAGGCCAATGCGATGCTCAATAAAAGATTGAGTATCATCGCTACGATAGCGATTCGAACAGGCGTCTTGGTATCTTCACGGGCAAAAAATGCTGGCGCGAGAATTTTCACGGCCGAAAACCCTACAAGCCCTGCTGCATAAGCGCGCAAAG
Organism: uncultured Woeseiaceae bacterium; assembly: GCA_905480215.1. Classification (GTDB taxonomy): domain Bacteria; phylum Pseudomonadota; class Gammaproteobacteria; order Steroidobacterales; family Woeseiaceae; genus UBA1847. The sequence continues at coordinate 10,484 of CAJQPL010000037.1, forward strand.
CCATAGCTGTCATGCGTGCAGCATTCTCATTGAATTCGCCACCATAGAACATCACTATTACCAACGGATCGGCTAATACGAACAATCCAATCGCGGCAGGCACTGCGATCAGACACGCCAGCTTTAGCGACCAGTCCAGCGTCGCAGAAAACGATTGTCTTTCATTATTCGCCCACAGTCGCGACAAATACGGCAAGGTCACCGTTCCAAGCGCAATACTGAAAATACCTAATGGAAATTCCATTAGGCGGTCTGAGAAGTACAAATAGCTGATACTGCCAACCGGCAGCATCGAGGCTATTATTCCGCCGATCAACACATTCACTTGCGCCGCCGAAGAACCGAAAATAGCCGGAATCATCAATTTGAAAGCTCGCTTCACACCTGCATGCTGCGGCGCCCACTTCGGGCGCGGCAATGCGTGAATTTTTGCCAGAAATGGTAACTGGAACAGGAGCTGGACGATGCCTGCAAATGTCACCGCGTAAGCCAGCGCCATAATGGGCTCATCGAGTTTCGGCGACAGCCAGATTGCTGCAGCGATCAACACAACGTTCAACAGAACCGGCGTGAACGCAGGAACGGCAAAGCGGCCATAAGTGTTCAGGATGCCGCCGGCAAACGCCGTTAGGGACACAAAGAACAAGTAGGGAAATGTGAAGCGCAGCATCAAAGCAGCCAAATCGAGATCGCCACCCTCACCGACGAATCCGGGAGCGACGACTAGAACCAGAACCGGCGCTGCAACAACACCAACCAGAGTGACCAGGAATAAAACAATGCCAAATGTACCTGAGACCGAATCGATGAAATCACGTGCTTCATCATGATCAGGCTGCTCACGATAGCGAGCCATAACTGGAATAAATCCGGCGGAGAACGCACCCTCGGCGAAGAAGCGGCGCAGCATATTCGGAATTCGATTCGCGACCAGAAATGCGTCCATCACCAGACTCGCACCGAAGAACCGGGCGAATACGACGTCTCGGAGCAAACCCAGGATGCGGGATATCAAGGTCATGCCACCAACGATTGAGGTCTTTTGCACCAGACTCGCGCCGGTGGCAATTTCCCCGCTATCTGCGGAGCTTCGCTCCAAGCCGTTCTCTGTGCTATTTTCGGTGCTCATAACGGCTGTGAGTTTAGCCCAAAAAAGTCATAAAATCAGTCATTTAGCTTGGCCGTAACAGACCCTCGGTCGATTCGCCGAGTAGTTGTTGACAATACACCTCAGGCCACGAATAATACGCGGCTCTTTGAGAGCAGGACACGGAAAAACCAGTGGCAAACATCAAATCAGCCCGAAAACGCGCCCGTCAGGCGGAGAAAACTCGCCAACACAATATGGGTCTGCGTTCTCTAATGCGCACCAAGATCAAGACTGTCGTCAAAGCTTGCGATGCGGGCGATAAAGACGCCGCTGCGGCTGCCTACAAAGACGCGGTTCCGGTCATCGATAAAATGATCAACAAGGGTATCGTGCCCAAGAACAAGGCCGCTCGTCATAAAAGCCGGCTGAACAAACGAGTCAAAGCGCTCGCTGTCTAGGCAAAATTATCTCGCATACAAAAAGCCGCCATTGAGTTAACAATGGCGGCTTTTTTATTTTCGCTAATTGTCGTTAAGCGCTTAGTTCCAGCATTCCGTACCGGAACCGCCCTGTGTTTGAGCACCGCTCTGATTCAGGACAAGGGCTCCACATTCCGTGTCACGGTCCAATTGCCCATGCAACGGTGTAGCGGTAGCTGTAAAGGTAGTTGCTGCGACATTAGATAACACGACCGAATAGACGCTGGCGTCGTCACCGGCAGCCACTGCGCGCCCGTCGTCACCGACTAGCAGCGGATTCGCTGTGAAGCCGAGGCTGGTCAGATCCGCAGCGTAGGTCTTGTTGTCCATAAAAAATTGCTGTTGACGATCCGCGACCTGCATCAGAATATTTTTGCCAGCAGTGCGCTTGGTTTCGACGATTTGTTGCACGTACGACGGATAGGCCACCGCACTAAGTATCGCGACAATTGCGACCACGACCAGAAGCTCGATGAGATTCACGCCACGCTGCCGCATCCGTAGAGTTGTAAATTGCATAATATTTCCTTGTTGGTTGGCGTGTAGCTACTGATCGGCATCTTCTTGCAGATGCCAGAAAGTACGCCATCGTGTAGTCGCATTGATGTTGTCAATTTGCAAATCAGGCCGCAAGATCTTGTTCGGCGGTACAGAGACAACCTCAGCTGGAATTCCGCCGGAGCGAAGTTCGACGCTACGATCCGCTGTTGAATTCGCTTGCTCTGGATCCTGATCGGGCAAATCGTCGCTGGTGTCGTAATTGACCACCGA
>CAJQPL010000038.1 GCA_905480215.1 uncultured Woeseiaceae bacterium
AAGCCGGCGCTGGATATCCAGCTTGGGATGACTTTTGATTTCAGGTAATTCTCGGCAACTACAACACCTGTTACTTCAATAGATTCGACCACCCACTGTCATGCGAGTGTTGTAACCACCGCCGTGATATCCATTGTAGCCATTGTAATTACTGTAGCCCACACTGCCGTATACGCGTACGTCATCACAGCCAGCTATGGCCAGACACGTGGTCAATACCGCCATTAGCTTTACAAGCTTGAGTGCTTTTTTCATCGCTGGCATTCCTTAGTTAGCTCGATCGAGTGGCCAGGTCTGCAGTGCGATACCGGCACCGGATGGACCTGCAATGAAAGCAACTTCACCACCCAGCGGACGAGGCCGGGCTTCGACAATAACCCGTCCACCTAAATCTGCCACTCTTGCTGCAACGGATGCGGGGCTCTTAACCCGAAGATAACTAACCCAGACCGGCCCCAAATCTTCTAGCGGATTCGGCATGATGCCAACTCTCGGTGTCTCGCCAGCTTTCAAAAGTCTGTAGGTCGCACCTGATTCCTGATCATCGTCGACGTCCCACGTCGCCCTGTTCAAACCAGTAAGATTCTCATAGAAAGTCGTCGCGCCATCCGCGTTCGTCGTCCATAGCTCATTCCAGAGAAAATCACCAAATTCAGGCCGTCGATCGACCGGATCACCGGAAACGGTTTGCAGCAATGCCAGCAGCGCGCCCTCTGCGTCTCTGACTACAGCAATTTTACCGCGGCGTTGCAGATCTGTCGGCGGCGTAATGACATCACCGCCTGCTGCGGTGACCGCAGCTACCGCGGCGTCGATATCGCTAACTGACATTGATACAACCCATTGCGAGATATCAACGCGACCATTAACCGCCAAGGTATCGATCATGCCACCAATCAGCATGCCGTTATGCCGAATCAGTGAGTACGCCGAGTCGCTCTTCAGCCCCGCGGCAACTCCAATGTTGTCAAACTCCCAGCCGAAAAGTTCACCATAAAACGCTTGTGACGCAGCCAGATCGTTGGTGAGCAGGTCATGCCAAATGATCTTACCTGGGAGCCGTTCGCCACCCGGAGATTCCGTTACCGCTGGCAGGTCGATATTCAGGCTCGCACAATTGGCGAGCAATGCCATGAAAAATGTTGCAAAGACAATGCGCACTTGGGTAGCGGACACTAGTTAATTCTCGGTTCTATCGAATCGAGATGGTACACGGAAGCCTGTTCGAATTCACAGCTGCAGATCAATCTTCTGAGCGACCTGCTCCGGCCTGGTATGGGTAAAGCAAAAAGTAATTGGTAACAGCTGTTCGCACGACATTTTCCAGATCATTAAGCTTCTTCTCGGTAACTCGGCCGACGCCAACAGCCTCCCAAACCAATTGACGCGTCTTGTTATCGACGAGGTCGATATTGAATGTGCCTTCCGTATATTGCGATACATGAGTTTCCGTGCCATAGCCATAGCCACCCCATGCACCGTAATAACTGCCTCGGTAGCCGTAGTAGCCACCATGCATCGGGGGCGGAGCCGACGTCGTCCTCACCTTGGTCTTGTCCTGCAGTCTTGCGTTGAAGTTAACCAACAGATCGGGATTATCCGACTTCGTATAACCACGATTTTCCATTTCGACCGTGATGGCATCGATCACGTAAGTGGAAAAGAAGCTTTGATAAGCATTCTCGTCGAGACCAGCTCCTTCCATAAAATTATAGGTCGAGTAGGACTCGAAAGGCGCACTGCGATCGTGATCGGAAAGGATGTTGGGACCCGATGTGCAGCCTCCAAGGGTAAAGCCCAGGAATAAGACAACAAATAGTTTTACCGGTCCTGCTGGTTGTTCAAATCGCATTGTGTAACCTCAATTAGGTTGCCAGTAAATACTGCGGCTGCGGTGATTCAAAGTCTCACCAGTTTACTATTATGCAGATCCTGGTCCAACAGTCACCATCGGGATTTGCATAATTTTTAGCGCGCGCTGCGCGGCGACCCTTAATCCGCGTTCCCTTCCACCGTCGAGCGAATATGCAAGTCACGCTGTGGGAACGGGATCTCGACTCCGTGCTCGCGCAATGCCTTGTGTATCTCTTTGTGGACTGCGTGCATCAGGGGCAAACGATCGGCCAGTTGCCGCGAGTGAACACGCAGTGAGAAATCCAGTGAGCTATCTCCGAAGCCGATAAAATAAACCAGTGGTTCTGGCTCATCGAGTACTAGCGGTAAGGACTTCAAAGTGTCTTCCATTACTTTCTGCGCAAGCTCGACATCCGAGCCGTAGGAGATACCAACCGGCACAACGACACGCGTGATCGGGTCCGCCAGCGTCCAGTTGACCACCTGTTCGGTGATGAACGCCTTGTTCGGCACGATTATCTCTTTACGATCCCAGTCGGTAATAGTCGTCGCACGGATGCGCACTCGCGACACCGTGCCCGTAAGCTGGCCCACCGTAACGGTATCGCCAACCCGGACCGGACGCTCGAATAAGATGATCAATCCGGACACAAAGTTGGCGACAATTTCCTGCAAACCAAAGCCTAGTCCGACACTGAGCGCGGCTACCAGCCACTGTATTTGCGACCAGTTCCAGCCAATGATGTTGAGCACGGAAACCACACCAATCGTAATAACGATGTAGCCGGTAAGTGTGTTGATGGCATAGCGGCTACCGGGCTGCAGTGTCAGGCGCTGCAGAACCGCAATTTCCATCAGACCAGGCAGGTTTTTTGACGCGATTACAGTACCGGCGCCCACCAGCGCGGCCAGGAGTATGTCAGCCAGTGTTACCGGTAGGATCGTCTCTACACCATCGACCAGACCTTTTTGCGTCCACAAGTTAACTTGCTCCAGCAGACTAAACGCCGGGAATGCTTCGGACCAGATGCTCCATCCGGCCAAGGCCGCGACCAGTATCAGGGCCCACCACAAGAGCTTGCGTGTCTGCGCGTCCACCTCGTCGAGATCGATCGGTTTTGACTCTGCGATCGGTAGCTCGGTTTCAATCTCAGAATCGTCTTCATTCTCGCGTAGCGCTTTTGCTTCTTCGCGTTCCTTCAACAACATCTTCAGCGCCAGTTTGCGATGCGTTAGCGCAATCCATCGCAATACGACCAGGTTGACGATTATTAGTACCAACGTGAGCCAGAACGTATCCACCAGCAAGCTTGTCAGAATGAGTGAGGTGTACATGTAACCAATCACTGACAGCAACGCGAGCAGTATGGGTCCGCCAACCGCAAGGCCGTACCAGACCCACCGCAGCTTGCTCATCCAACCGGTTTTCTGCACCTTGTAATAACTTGCTGCAACACCTGTTTCCGGGTGTGCAAGCGGTCGAATGACGAGTGAAAGAACGATCATCAACGCTACAAACATCGATCGACCCATGGTCGCCCGGTCTGCCGCAACATCGGATGAGTAGAACAGAACCGTCGCGAATACGAGCGGCGCGCCGAGTGCAGCGAGACGATCAAACTGTCGCTTTATGATGACGAGGTTTTCCTGCCGCCAACCGAAGTGAACGTGGAGAACGCCTTGTTTCTTGCTAAGGACCCTGAAGAACAATACGTTGAAGAGAAATGGCGCTACCGAGAAGAGGCTGACCAACAATGTGCTTGAGAAAGGATGCAGTTGTACGGCGGCGTTCAGAAACCATCCCACAAGAGCAAGAGATATGGCGAGCGGAGCGGCACGCAATGCAGCAATACCAAGTGCAGCAAGCGTCAAGCCGATGTGGTCAGACGAAAGGCGACCGATTCTGGTATTCATCGCTTTGTTGCGATCCGCAAGTGGCTTGCGCGACAACAATAGAGCCGCGAGAAGCAACAAGGCAAAAACCGCTTCTACGGGACGCTCGCTGATGGACTTGGCCAGGTCGGACCCAGCTTTTATCCAGGAATTGGGCGATAGCGCCGTCAGGAACGCCGGCCCGGCCAATTTCCAATCGCCTGTGAAGACCACCGGAGCGCTCGGAATCCACAGCAGGTTTTGTCTAAGAAACGCCTGGTATTCGCCGGCCGATTTCAATAGCCGACGTTGCGCCACGTCAAGATCACCGAGTACCTGCAGATAGCTGCTGTAAGTGCTCTCAGCTTGCGAGAGAAGGTCGCGCTGGTCGAGCAATAACGAGCGGACTTCGCTACGAATCTGGGCAAGCTCGTCTGCAACCGTCACGTCAGCGGCGACTTCGGTCATCAAGACATCGACCCGCGCGTCCAGGGATCTGAGGTCGCGTCGTTGTTCCTGGGCACGCATCTGGGCAAGGCCGACTTCCGCAAACAGGGTGCTACGATTGTTCACCTGTACTCGATGTTGCGACACCTGCGGCAGACTGCGGCTCTCCTCAACCAGGAGGAGTCCAATCGCTCGGCTCAAACCGCCAACATCCAGACGCTGTTGCGACCGCTCAAGGCGTTGCTCGAGGTCCTGCGCATCCGTACTGATCTGATCAAGCTGTGTGTTAGCACGATCAATGCGAGCAACCACTGTAGGCAGTTCTCGCGTCATGCCAGCGTTGTTTTCGGCAAGCGCACGCACCACAGGGTGCTTGTTTGCCGCCGCCAGTTCGATGTCTTCAGCAGTTTTTTGCGCCAGAGTCGCGGCCGTCTGCCGTCGTTCGTTGGCGTGGTTGCGCAAGAGTTCAAGGCGGTGTTGACTTTGCTGCCGTGAACGCTCGGCGATATCCAGTCGTGCCTTCGCAAGTTCCAGTCGAACACTGTGGCTCAGCACTTCCTGTTCGAGCATGTTGATTTCAGCGCCCTGTGCGCTGCGCCGCAGCTTTGTATGCAGCATGCGCGCGTCGGTCAGGATCTGTAGTTCGCCGGGTGGCGGTGGCGTATTAATTGTGGCGGCAAGCGCTTCCCTGCCGGTGCGTAGATCACTGATGCGCCGACGTGCGTCGGCGGGTCGGCTGCCCAGCGCCTCAACTTCTTCATTAAGCTCGGTGAATTGGGATTCAGTGGCAATCTGCTCGGCCGACTCCTGTGACAGCATAAAGCTGAGCTCTTCGAGGCTCGTTTCGTTGGTGACACCCAGACTTTCGAGGGTGGGTGGAGCCGGGGCTTCAGCGTCGAGGCGCGCTCGCAGCAATTCGGTCTCGGCCGGGGCAGTAACCAGGGAAGCTGCATTAGCCGCCGCCTCCGTCTCGGATGCGATCCTGTTTTGTTCCTGCGTCTGCGCGTCGCGTAAATGCCCGACAATCTTGCTGCGGATTTCATCGCTGATCCCTTCCCGTGCTGTGACAGACTGAATAACAGATTCAATCTGTTCAATACTCACACTGCCGTCAGCAGCGATCTGGGGAACTGCTGCATCCTGCGCAGCCAAGGGCAATGCCACTAAAAAGCAGGCGATCATTAATCCCGCGGCGCGGGTGACAAGTGGTGTCTTCACGAGAGTGTCCTATTCTTACCTGAGGCGACCGTCATGGCAGCCATGGCAATTGTAACCGGAAGCGTCCTTGATCGCTTT
>CAJQPL010000039.1 GCA_905480215.1 uncultured Woeseiaceae bacterium
TGGTAGCACTATGGAACGCAAGGTGCTGAATGACGCGGTAGCGTATATTCGCAGCCTCGCTGAGCGTTATGGCCGTGATGCGGATTGGGCCGAGTCTGCGGTGAGGGACGCGGCGACGCTGACGGCACGTGAGGCTCTGGAGAGGGGAGTCATCGACATCCTGGCGGAAAATCAGGCGCAACTCCTTGAGCAAATTAACGGCCTCACAGTTTCCGTCAATTCCACAACAGTAGCTATGGAGACCAGCGCTGTTGTGATTGAGAATTTTGAACCCAACTGGCGCATAAAAATACTCTCTGCGATTGCGAATCCAGAAACTGTATTGCTGCTCGGTTTGATTGGTTTGTACGGACTCATGTATGAGGGGTGGAATCCTGGCGCCATAGTGCCGGGTGTCGTAGGAATTATCTGTCTACTTTTAGCAGCCTATGCATTACAAGTATTGCCGGTGAACTATGCTGGCCTTGCACTCATCATCGTTGGGCTGGCGTTAATGACTGCTGAAGCATTCGCGCCCAGTTTTGGCGCGCTCGGTCTCGGTGGTATAGCGGCATTCGTGTTTGGTGCCATCATGATGTTCGACTCTGGCGTACCTGGATTCGGTGTGTCAATTACTTTTGTAGTCGCGATCGCAGCGGTTTTCGCGTTGCTTTTCGTTTGGCTCATGAGCTACCTACTCAAACTACGAAAACGAGGCGCCGTATCCGGAAGAGATTCGATCATCGGTGGAATTGCTGTTGCAATGCAGGATTTCACGGGGGAGGGCAAGGTCTGGCTCGAAGGCGAAGCCTGGTCGGCAAGATCCAGTGTTTCAATAGACAAAGAACAACAGGTTGTCGTCCTTGCGATGGACGGTTTGGTACTGGACGTTGAGCCGGCCACTAATGTGGCCGATGTTCAACCGATTTCTTGAATTGATTGCTGCATGAGGAAAAGCTGATGTCACTTGCTGTTATTGGAATATTGTCTGCACTGGCGATTGTAATTCTTTACAACACGATCAAAATCCTTAAGGAGTATGAGCGCGGAGTGATTTTCTTACTTGGACGTTTTCAAGTTGTCAAAGGGCCAGGATTGATCATTCTATTTCCCGGAATCCAAAAAATGACCAAGGTCGACCTGCGTGTCATTGTTATGGACGTGCCGACGCAGGACGTGATTTCCCGCGACAACGTTTCTGTCAAAGTAAATGCCGTTATCTATTTTCGTATTGTCGATCCGGAGAAGGCGGTTATTCGCGTTGCCGATGTTTTTGAAGCGACCAGCCAACTCTCGCAGACAACATTGCGCTCGGTACTTGGGCAGCATGAACTGGATGATATGCTCGCCGAGCGTGAAAAATTAAATACTGATATTCAGGCGCTTCTTGATCAACGCACGGACAATTGGGGCATCAAGGTCGCCAACGTTGAAATCAAACACGTTGACCTTGACGAGAGCATGATTCGGGCGATTGCACAACAAGCTGAAGCGGAGCGGGCACGTCGTGCCAAGGTTATCAATGCCGAGGCGGAGCAACAGGCGGCGACCATGCTGTCCGCGGCTGCGGGCATACTTGCAAAAGAAGAGCTCGCGTTGCAGCTGCGGTATCTACAGACGCTAAAGGAAATATCGAACGAGCGTACCAATACAATTGTATTTCCAATGCCGATCGAACTTTTTGAGCCTATGATGAATCTGGTCAAGGACAAACCACACATCGATCCGACGTAGTTAATGGCCTTGCGCCGCGCTTAGAATCCGCGCTTCGCCTCTACGATGATCTGAATGCCGTCTATAGAGGAATCATTTCGCAGTGGTACGGCGAGATCGATGTGCAAGACTTTATTACTATTGCCGCGCGTCGCGGCCAAGCGTAATCCGACTCCCAGATTAGCGTGTACTCTATGGTCGCTCCTGCCTGTAACGTCATTGCCCCATGTACGTCCGACATCGGCGAATACAGCACCCCCGACGCGGAATAAACGAAATGGGTACCAATTAGTGTAGTAACGCTGCTCCAAGGTTAGCAGTGCCAGCATATCGCCATTGCCGTACGATCGAGGGTAGCCGCGTAGCCCGGATTTACCGCCCAGGGTAATGGGATTGTCGATATCAAGCTGCTTGCCAACGGCAGACCGCAGTGACGCATAGAAAAGCCGATTTTCGGTTTGACGGACATAGTGCTCAGCGCGGACCTCAACTAAGGTATTTTGGAAATGTCCAGACTCATAGCGTCCGGCAGCGTTGGCCGAAAAAACCAGCAAGCGATTGGCAGGACTGCCGATACTTTTTTGCAACGATCCATCAAACAGCAGGCCGCTCTGATCTGCTCCGAAAGAGCGCGATAGAAAGCCAATGGTCGCGGAATAACTTGTGCCGAGATAAACATCTTCGGTTCGCCCGATGTTGTCCAAATTACGTGTTATTTGAAACTGGTCTTCTATCGCCTCATAACGAAGCAGGGGATAGTGAAGCGATCTGTCGCGTAGATCGAGCGATGGGAATTCCGGGTCAGTTTCGATTTCAAAACGGCTCTCATCGATTTTATAACCGACGCTCCACCGTCTGCTCCAATTGTCGACCAACCCAGACGACCAGCCGAACCAGGCGGTCGCTAGTTCCTCGTCATGCCGATATTTGGCAACAACTTCACCTATTGAATACAGTGACTCAACCCGATCGTTTGCGCCAAGGTCGATGCCCGCCGCCCATCGCGCTGTGAGCGCATAGAAGGGCCTGGTTAATCGCATCCGTTGGGCATCACCGTCACTACTATTTCGATAGAGCAGATCCAGGCGGAGCCATGATCGGCCCAAGTTGCGGTCGGAGAATTCGAAAATCGTTGAGTTTCGATCATCATCAACAACTTTTTCAACGTTGATTTGCGTCCCGGTACCGAACAGGTTCTGCTCTTTGATTCCGTACCTGTGACGATTTTCTCCGCCGCTGCTCGACACAGAGAATGTCGGGAGTAGCGTCCAATTATCACGTGTCTTTACAATCAGATCGACAACGCCGGGCTGGACGAGGCTAGGCACAATATTAGCGTCATATAGAAATCGATTTTGTCGCAGCAACCGTTCAGATTCCCGGAGCTTTTGTACGGAAAAGTTGTCTCCTGGATGCAACTGCAGCTGCGATCGTACGACACTCTGTCGCGTAACAATGTGGAGGCGATTTACAAGGCGATATAAGGACTTGTTTTCTTCGGGGTTGGTCGTGTCGAATACATTGTTCGTTTGAATTGTAATGTTGCCAATTACGGCGACCGTTGTGTCAAGCGTCTCGTCGGTTTTTGCGTCCGTCTGTGAGTCTGCAATGGATACTTGCGTCAGGAAGATTAGTATCAGCGGAAGCAAAAGTCGGATAGCGCGAGTAGTCGTTATCATCGTTACCAGACCACCCTTCATAAGGCGTTGACGATTTAAGCCGAATTCTGAATGCTTTACTATCCTGTTACTGTCTGCGCAGGTACGTCGTATACGCTACGTCACCATGTTCCTTGTAACGCTTCACGTCAATCCGTAATTGCCACTATGTTCTATTGGATCAAAGAGCGTACAGTTGTTACTGAGGCTCAGGCCTCATCGCTAATAGCTTCGGTTATTAGCACCGCCCTGCTGAAAGAGGTCCGAGCCTTTGCCAGTGTCGGGGACGGTGGACGCGGAAGGCAGAACTGAACGAACAACTGCTATGTGAATACGGATCAGTTGAACAGACGGAACGCCATTGAGCCCTCGGAAGCATCAAAGCGCTATGCCTTAGGTAGCCCGATATCAAGAACAGATCCGTGCTTAAATACGGTGAAGCAGCCGCAAGGCTAGAGATCCGATAACGAGTCAGGACAAGGTGACCAGCAGACCTACCTCAGCGTCCTTCTTAAGAAAGCGGCCTCA